>JBCBOD010000037.1:0-28603 GCA_039821425.1 Pseudomonadota bacterium | reverse complement strand
GCCTTGGAACCCCGTCTACAAGGCCGAGGTGTCGCTTGCCGAGGTCAGTGCCGACGGTGGGTTGGGCGAAGACTGGCGCGTGGTCACCGACATCCTGACACAGACCGCGACGGATGAGGCCGCAACAGTCGAGGCTGGCCACTGGGGCCCTGTGCTGAAGTACAGCGAGAACGGCACCCCCAAGACCCACCGCGACTACATCGGTGACCCCGGCCATTGCCTGCGTTTCGGCACCAGCGAGTTCGGCATCCTGCCCACCCGCGGCAGCCGGTTTGAGGTTCGCTATCGTACCGCGTGGTCCGCCGCGGCGAACCTGCCAGCCAACCGGGTCTTCCTGACGGCAAACCTGCCAGAGCCCGACCCGGATGAACTGGCCAATCGCCAGATCAAACCCTTCGCAGCCCCCGATCTGCCGCCTGAAATCCAGTCCTGCTGGAACCCCTTTGCCTTCACAAATGCGGACGCACCCGAAAGCATCCCGCTGGCAAAGCTGACCGTGCCGGAGTTCCACAAAAGCCACAGCCTGCGCGCCGTCCGCAATGCCGATTTTCAGGACGTGATCAGCGCGCGTGATGATATCGACGCGACACTTGCCACCGCGCGCTTCACCGGGTGCTGGGTCAGCACCTTCATCGCGACAGACCCGCGTGACCACATCGCCTTGCCCGATCCGCTACGCGAAGAAATCAGCGCCTATGTCGAGGAAATCCGCCTTGTCGGCCACCCCGCCTATCTGACCGACGCCGCCCTGCGCCCGATTGATCTGCGTATCGCCATCTGCCGCAATGCCCGCGTGCCCTTTGGCCATATCGTCGACGACATCATCAACGCGATTGCGGCGCATCACCCAGATGCGCTCTTCCATCCCAATAACTTCACCTTTGGCAGCAAGCTTTACCGTGCCGACCTGGAGACGCGCATCGCAGCGCAAGCCGGTGTGACCGAGATCGAGGCGATTGAATACCGCTGGCGCGGTGAGCTGGATTTCCGGCCTTTCACCGAAACCAGCCTGTCCAGTGCCCATGACCAGATCCCGATCCTGCAGCATGACCCGACCCGCCCAGACCTGGGCCGGATCGAAGTCTTCGAACAAGCCATTCCCGAAGGAGCAGCCCCATGAGTGGCGCAGATGACATGACCTGCCTTTGCCCGCCGAAGTTCCGCGGTGATCTGGATGCCTTTGGCCGCCCGGTGCGCAAGATCTTTGCCGAATACCGCGTGGACCTTTTCGAAGGCATGGCGAGCCGCCTGCCCTTTGCCCATTGGCAGCTGGGGCAAGGCGACGACATGGGGATGATGGTCCTCGACTGGGTTGCCTACATGATGGACAACCTTGCATTCTACAACGACGCCTGGACGCGCGAGCAGCATCTGTTGACGGCCACACAAGAGGCTTCGCTGACACAACTGGCCAAGCTGACGGGCTACGCCCCTCGACCAAATCTGGCGGCAACGTCACGGCTGGTGGCGATCTCGGACGCCAAAGCACCATTCGAAGTGGGTGCATCTCTAGGTTTCAGCTCTGAAGGGGGGGATGACCACGGGGCGCTGCAGTTCGAGACCGTCGGGACGGCAACCGTGGACCCCGCGCTGAACGGAATGACTGCGATCATGCCGCGCGAGACGGTCTTTGATCCCGAGTTTGTCGCGATCGGCACCACCTCGCGAAACCTGCGCGCCGACGAGCCGGTTCTCTTCCTGTCAGGCGGCACCGCCGAAGTCGCGATGCTGCAGGAGATCAAATCAGAGAAGTTCCCCTCGGGTGAGGCCTACGGCGAACTTGTGCTGGACAAGCAGCTGACCGCGTTCAGCGGCACCCCGATTGCGGATATGACGGTGCACAGCTTCAGCAACGCGCAGCAAGCCGCCAAGAAAGCGATCAAGGCGGGCGTTCCAAGCGAGACATTGGCGGATGCAGCCAGCTTGCCAATGAGCAAAGGCACCGGAACGACCCTTGAGATACCCGGGGTGCATCCGAACTATCACAATGGTCAGCGGCTCGTGATCCAGGACCTTGATACAGGCGACCTGAAACTCGTTTCGCTCAAGACCGTCAGCTATGAAAGCAGCGAGCTTATCCCCGGTGACAATCCGGTCGTCTCGCCCTTCACATATCTCGAACTGCACCAAGTGCTCGCGAACGCCTCGCAATACATGGTCTATTCCCGCACCGCCCGCGGTGGCCACCTGATCGGCGCACCCAAGACCCACACCACACTTGCCGAATTCAGTGGCCAGATCGAACTGGTCGAGAAATACACAGGCGACAACCCCGATCACAGTGGCGATTTCGTTGTAACCGACGCGCAAGAGACCTCGGTCCTGATCACCGCCAATATGTCGGTCCACCCACACAGCAGCCGG
Source organism: Pseudomonadota bacterium (assembly GCA_039821425.1). Taxonomy (GTDB): domain Bacteria; phylum Pseudomonadota; class Alphaproteobacteria; order Rhodobacterales; family Rhodobacteraceae; genus Yoonia. Next base: position 26,239 of record JBCBOD010000037.1, on the reverse strand, counting down.
GCAACGCTCGAGATGACCGAGATCGGGGATGACTCCGTTCTGTTAAAGGCCCCGCTCAAGGTCCACGGCAACTTCCTCGACGTCGATCAGGGCAAGACGGTGGTTGAGACGCTGGGCAGCACAAGTGGTCGCCGCTATCAGCACTTCCGCCTTGGGCAGAAGCCGCTGACATACCTACGCCAGCCCGACAGCGACCCGCTGCCCGCAATAGAACTTTTCATCAACAACGTGCCCTGGCGCTATGCGACCCATCTTCTGGGCCTGTCCGATGATGACACGGTGTTCACCCTGAAGATGGAACCTGATGGCCAGGCCACCCTGATCCTTGGCGGCGCGCCAAAGGCCGGCAATCAGAACGTCGTCGTCCGCTATCGCTTTGGCACGACAGGCGAAAACCCCGGCGCGCAGACGATCAACAAGCCTGCAGGCAAGATCGACGGCATTTCCAAGGTTTTCAATCCGTTCAAAGCGCTCGGCGGCCTGCCCGGCGACGGGGCCGAGGATATCCGCTATGTGCTGCCGTGGCGCGTGGCGGCAAATGACCGTTGTGTCTCGTCTGAGGACTACAGTGTTTTGGCCCGCAACTTCGGCGCCCTCTCCGCCAAGACCCGCAGCTACTGGAACCCGGTCCGCAAGCAGGCGGCGGTGGAAACGATGGTAATCTTCGACGGCGGGCTGGATGCACCGCTCGCGGACAAGCTGCGCATTTATCTGACCAATCACGCGCCCGAGGAAAGCCTTGTCAGCGTGGTGGAGGCCTTGCCAGTGGACGGTGACATCACCCTGAAGATCCGGACCGAGGAAGGCGTCGTCGCCGATGACGTGAAAGCGACTGTAGAGGCGCATTACCTCGACAAGTTCCAGGGCCAGCTTGCCTTACGCCGCATCGTGATCGGCCACGCCTATAACCGCGCCGAGATCCTTGGGCCGCTGGTCGCGATCCAGGGACTATTGCGCGTGGAAGAACTGATGCTGAACGGTGATCCACACCTGCCGGAGTTCCCCATTGGCGCGGGCGAGTACTTGCAGGCAACCGTCACGGTGGAGGTGCTGACATGAGTGCGCATATCCCGGAAGACCAGTTTGCCGACTACTTCTTTCACAAACTGAAGGGGTGGATCCCCGAGAACTACTGGACCGATGATTTCGGCGATGGCAGCCTCGAGGCGCTGATCCGCACCATTGCCGACGCGGCCGCGACAAAGCGCCGGGATATTGACCGGGTGTGGACAGCCTCGTCCATCGAACTCGCGGATGATTGGGCTGTCGACTATCTGGGCGATCTTGTCGGTGCCACCCCGCTCAGCGCGCAGAACGCCCGCGCGAACCGCACAACCGTCGCCAATATGATGAGCTACAACCGGCGCAAGACGACGCGTTACCTGCTCGACCAACTGATTGGCGATGTCTTTGGGACCGAAGGCTATGTGCGCGAGATTGAACGCTGGCTCTTGCGCCCGCCGCATGAGCTGGAGATGGGCTATGGTCGCACGGCGCCGCTGTCCGGCGGGCCGGTAGCTGGCCTGCCGAACTTCACGGCGCCACGCGCGGATGATGCCGCCCTCGCTGCATTTGATGAGTTTGCCCATCTGCCTGATGTGGGTCCGCGCCAGGGGCGGCTGGCCTCGTTCGATTATGCCACGATCCACCTCAACGTCTTTGCGATGGAAAGCTACCGACTGGATATGGCGGCGCCCTTCTGGCTGGATGACACACGCCTGACGCTTGACCCATCGGGGCGGGATGTCCCGCTCTTCCATAGCTCTACCTTTGATCACACGCTTGGCGATTGGCCCGTTGGGCCAGAGGAGTTTCCGACACCGATGCGCTGCGCGCGGTTCAACGACGCAGAGTTCGAGGTGACGGAGGCCGGGCTGCAGGAAATCAACTCGCCGCCGATCACGACGGCGCTCACGCCTTGGATCGGGCGGCGATTTGACAGCATGCCAAGCTTCCGCCGCGTGGTGCGCGACCGGCTGACGATTGCGGAGTTTGACCTCTTCTGGGTCGCGATACTCACGCAGATGATGGTGCCGGGCAGTGCGAAACCTAGGCAGATTGCCGATGATTTGCTTCTCGACGTGGCCCCCTTTGCCGACACACGCAGCCTGACAGATGCAGAGCTGGTGGCGGCAAACCTTGATAGCTGGTTCCCTGCGGCCAACTGGCCCGAACAGGCTGGGCTGCTGGTCGATGTGGATGACGGGCGAGTACAATTCGAGGCCGCACTTGATCCGGGCGCTGACCCTGCCGAAATCTTCCACCCCCACTATCACCACATTGGGATGATCCACCGGGTTGGCGCCGGGCCTTATCCGCGTGGTGGCGACATTCCCATAGGGCCTGCGGTGACGGATGCGAATGTCGAGGTTGCACAGAACATCCCACCCTCCGGCGAGGTCACTTTCCGCGATAACCGCCGCTATGTCTGGCAATGGAACGCTGCGCGGCGCCGGAATGTGTCGGGCGACCTGCGGCTTGTCGCGGCAGACCAGACCCGGCCCTACCTCGTCTCCCGTGCGCCGGATGGATCGCTAACCTTCACGATCAACGGCACCGATACGCAGGACAACACGCTTGAGATTGACGGGCTTTGGCTAGGGGTGATGGCAAACGATGCGATAACACATGGTCTCATAAACCCTGATGATCCCTTCCCCTTCACGCATGCGCGGCTGGTGATCGACGGGCAGTTCGAGGCGGTCACGCTGCGCCATATGACGCTGGATCCGGGTGGCGAGCAGGCGCGGCTCGACCCGCTGATCGCCCGCGTGATCCCCACTGTGACGTTGGCAATCGAAGGCTCCATCAAGTCGCTGCGCATCGAAAAATGCATCCTCGGCCCGATTGCCGAAACGCGCACGGATCCGAGCCTGCTGAACGCCGGTGTCATCCGCATCTGCGACAGCATCATCGCCTCGATTGATCCAGATTTGCCCGCTATCGCCACCGACCTCAGCCGCCTCTACATCGACAACACCACGATCATGGGCGCGGTGCACGCGAACCTGATCTTTGCCACGAACACGATTTTTGACGGCCCGCTCTACGTGACGAACCGTCAGAACTCCTGCCTGCGGTTTTCTGCCGTGGGCACGTATGAGGGTGCCGGGGTTGACCCCTCTGCCCTGCCCCGCCGCTTTGAATGCCGCACTTTTGACGGCAGCCTGCCTGCGACGACATTTCGTTCAACCCGGTTTGGCGACCCGGATTTCGCAGCGCTTTCCCATATTGCAGACAAGTCATTTTTTGAAGGGGGTGAGCACCGCACCGAGATGGGTGTGGGCCACGCCAGATTTTGGAACCAGCGGCGGGCGGATTTGGCCCGTTTCGTCGCGAAATTTTTGCCGGTTGGCCAAGAAATTCAGATTTACGAAGAGATTGGAGGGTCACAATGAAGGGCCGCATTACCAGAGAGCATGACGCCCGCCAGGGCTATGACGGCGTCTATTTCGAGGGCGGCAGCGCCGTTACGGATGCTGACCTCAACGCCAGTTTCGACGCCCAGCGCCAGCAGATCGAGATGCTGCAAAGGGCCTGGATAGGCCCGGCAGGATCGCCCGACGACGGCTGGAAGGTCACGGACCTTTCGACCTTCAACGCCGATGGGCAGGACTGGGTCACATTCGATGTGCAGGCCGGGCACTACGGGCTGGATGGCAACCTTCTCTACAACCCGGCGCCCTACGCCTACGATGATCAGGATTATGCGCTCTCGGCCTCGCTGATGCAGGGCTTCACGTTGCCTGTCCCCACGATCGCAGAGGTGGAAGGCGCCGAGGGTGAAGCGCTCTACGATGCGGTCGTTCTCGACGTGCGCGAGGTGGCGGTGCGCGTGACCGAAGACAGCGAGTTGGATGAGGTCGCAATGCGCAGCGACCCGGCCACCCGCACCAAGTACTCCCCCAAGGTCCGCACCTTCCGCGATGTCCCCTCCACTTGCGCAGCTGCGCGCGCGGATGTGTTGAACCAGATTGCGACGCCGAACGGAACGGTCAATCTGCCCTCACCGGCAATCCTGTCGGACGCGCGGTTGCGTGTACAACTGGGCGAGGTCCCGAATGTTGATAACCCTTGCGCGCCAGAACAGGCGACAGGGTATTTCGGTCGCCTGAACCATACCATCAAGGTCATGCTGACGGACGCCAACCGCTTCGTCTGGGGCTATCAGAATGGTGAGGGGCTGCACCGCGCGACAATGATGGCAGGCGATCCCAGCACGCTGCGCCTGATCACGCCATTTGATGACAGCGCGCTTTTTCCCGTGTCAGGTCAGATTGTTGAGGTCTGCACCTGGGATATGGCCCTGCCCAACGGCGAAAAGACAGCAGTCCCGCTTGGCCAGTTTCATGCGCTGAGCGAAGGGTATCTGCCACAAGATGAAACAATCGTCCTGAACACAGCACTCTCAGCCGAAGTCCAGAACTGGTACAACACCCGGCTCACCGCAGGTGAGGAACCCTATCTCTTCCTGCGGTTCTGGGAACCAGCGGAAACACCGATGGCTGCATCTGAACCGACAGGGATGCAGCGCCCGCTGGCGCAGACCGGCGTGTTGCTTGATTTCCTTGCGGATGGGCGCCCGGGCGATCAGTGGACGTTCTCGCTGCGCGTCAACGCCAATGACAAGGTCTTCCCCAAGCGAATGCTGGAGCCAGGCGGCCAGCCGCCAGAAGCGATTGAACGCTACGCCGACTTGCTCGCCTTGATCCATTGGACCGTCGAAGGGGGCGAGGTTGTGGGCCACATCCACGACTGCCGCCGTCGCATCCGGCCCCTGTGGAAACAAAAAGGGTGCTGCACCTTCAACGTCGGTGACGGGATCACGAGTTTTGGTGACTTTGACCGGATTGAGGACGCACTTGCCGAATTGCCCCATGAAGGTGGCAAGATCTGCCTCTTGCCCGGCCAGCATCGCGGCGGCGTGACACTTCGGAACCGCGAGAACATCACTATCTCAGGATGTGGCGAGCGGAGCGTGATCCTGCCGACCCCGGATGACCGCCCACTGCTCACAATAGAAGACTGCGAGAACATCGCACTACAGGACATCATGTTCATGGACAGTACGGGGCTGGCCATCGCGGGTGCAAGAAACCGGCGGATGCGTCTTTCTGGCATTCGGACCAGAGGGCGCGGGTCGGCCGTTTCACTGGTTAGGGCACGGGGGCTGCAGGTCAGGGATTGCACGTTCCTTGCAGAAGCGGAACCTGCTGTGATCCCACCTGCGCAATTCTCGTCACAGCGCCCGCTGGTGGTTGTTGGCGGTGTGCAGATTGAAGTGCGCGACAACACGATCCGCTGCGAGGACAGCGACCTTGCACTGCAATCCCTCGGCGGTCTGCAAATCACCTCGAACAGCGAGAACGTCTGGATCGAGAACAACGTCATCTACGGCGGCCTGGGCCACGGGATTACCCTGGGCCATTTGGAGCGTGTCACCGGCCAGAACGTGACCTATGGCGAGCTGCAGAGCCTCAAGGAAGCGGCTGGCGTCGTTGGCGCCACTGCAGAGACCACCGCCTATTGGCACGAGAACGGCCGCACCGCCCCGATGACCAAAGGCGATCTGATGCTGCAGGCAAATACCGCCGAGGAAGTGAGCATCGTCGACATCCTGACGGCGGATGCAGAGGTGATCCTTGATGAAAACAACATCTCGATCACAGACGTCGCCTTTCAGGGCTGTATCGGCATCATCCCGTTCCCGCCGCAACGCACGCCAGAGGATGATGACGAAAACTGGGAAGAGTATTTCGTCAGCGGCGAGATCGAACATCTGCACATCATCGACAATGAGATCCGTAACATGGGCGGGTCAGGCATCGCCAGTCCCGCATGGAACGTCAGCACCCGCCGCCCTTTCGGCACCATGCAGGTCATCGACCTTGTCGCCGATAGGAACCACATCGAAAACTGCGCATTGGTGGCCGTTGCCACAACGCTGAACGATGAGGAGATCCAAGAGGTCGGCTTTGGCGGGATCGCGCTGGAATATGTGGAAGAGGCCAAAATCTCGAACAACGTGATCGAGGATATCGGGCTTGGCATTCGGACGCCCGCCGTCGGGATTTACTTACGTGAAGCCACGGACGCGCATATCCATGACAATGTCCTGCGCAATATCGGCCGGGTAGAGCGGAACGAGAACCGCAACATCGACGGCATCGCAGGCGGGATCATCGTGGACCAATGCTGGCCGGTCTACGGGACGCCGACAGTCAGCGCGGGGAGCCAGTCCATGCGGCTGAACAACAACTTCACCGCAGAAATGGGTATGCAAGGGCCGGAAACACAGTTCGACAGCTTCTCCAAGACCAACCCAGCGTTAAGCAAATGGGTTGCCGCTCAGGCGGCAGAGTTCAAGCTGCCACGCGGCGAGGCCCTCCGCATTCAGAACAACGCTGTCGCCGTGAATTTCGGCATGGCACTGGATTTGCGCGGGTCGGGTTCAATCCAAGTGGCACACAATCAGCTATCAAGCCTTGCCGCTCGCCCCAATCCCGCACGACCGAGGCTGGCGCTCTCCGTCAGTGTGGTGAATACCGAGCTTGAGTTCATTGAACTCATCGTCGGGCTGATCGCGCTCCTCGATCTGATCGATTACGACCTGAGCGATTACCGCCTGTCAGAGCTTCTCCTCTTCATCCTAATCCTCGCGGTCTACTTCCTGACCTTCTTCAAGTTCTACGATGTGATCCGGTTCGAGAGTAATCAGACCTATCTTGAGGACCTGTCAGAAGGCGGTTTCCGGTTGTCGATCTGCGCGGTGGTCTCTCCCTTCGACGTGCATTGTTCAAACAACGTCATGAAGAGTTTGCACAGCAACCCGGGTCTGCTGACGCATCTGCTTGGCGCTGGCATCTACTCGATGCAGTGCTTTGCAAACCGGTTCGATACCCGCCCACGCAACGGCGTTTACCACGCCGCCATCACCATGGGCTTTGGCAACTCCACAAGCTTCAACCATGCCAGCCAACCGATCCGCGTACTCAAGTCCGGGTCGATCCCATTTAGCGGCAACGGCAACCTAACACCCTAAGAGCGGAGGCTAAGATGCCGACAAAAAATGAGACAGTTTTGACGCGCCAGATGATGGACGACACGCTCGCCCAGTTTGAGGAGCGGTTCGCCGCAGGACGCACGCAGGAGACAGTCAAACGCAGGGCAACGCGCGATGCGGCCAGCGCAGCCTCTGGCTGGGCGGGGTTTGCCGGGGGCGAGGCCTATAAGGCCCGCCTGACTCAGCGCGCGGCGTTCCTTGATGAGGTACTCGCGTTCGCAACTGCGCCCGAAGTAGAGGCAACGGTCACAGCGATGCGCGATACAGGCAAGCCAGTCGGGCAAGGCATGTCTCGCGTCTTTGGTTTTGTCACTGGCGATCTGCCCGATGGGCTGATGGTGGCGCTCCGCAAGTCGGATGGTTCGGTGCTTGACACCACTGCTATGGACGACCTTGGAAAATACCAGATCGACACGTCTTGCACTGACAAGGAAGTGCTGATCGAGGTGCATGACGCCAACGGCCAGCTTCTGCTGCAGGATGGGAAACCCATCACCCTGCGGGACGGCGGTACTATCCAGCGCAATTTCACGATCACCCGTTGCGGCGACATCGTCATCGACACCCCTGATGAAGGTGATCAGATCGACATCCTGATGCCTGATCTGCTGCAAAGCAATGAGAAGGGTGCACAGGTCACACTCGCCCGTCTCGGCGATTTCCCTGTTGAGATGAACCGTATCTTTGATGCGGCACCGCGCGGGATGGTCATCGCGCAAAGCCCTGAGGCTGGGAGCATTCTGACCTCTAACAGTCAGATCGTCCTGACTGTTTCAAACGGGCCAGAGCCACAGGACAAGATGCCCGACCTTAAGGGCGAGCCTCTGACAAAGGCGCGCGCGACGCTTGCCGAATTCGACTACGGCGCGCTCTCGATCGACTACGTCGATGCACCTGAAATGGTCGGACTGGTTGCCAAACAGACGCCCAAAGCGGGAACACCGCTGGCGGACGATGCCACGGTTCTGTTGTGCGTCGGGCAGGCGCAAAAGCTGATGCCGGATGTTGTCGGCAGCCCTGAAACCGCCGCGAGAGCGACCCTTGTTCCCAAGATCGTTCCGGCCATCAAAACCGGCTACGTCGAGGTCACCGGCACGCCCGGTCTTGTCGAAAGACAGACACCTGCTGCCGGCACGGTTGTGACGGACCAGACCGATGTTGTGCTGGAAATCGGCAAGGCGCCAGATGTGCAAGAGATCCTGATGCCCGACCTGAAAGGCGAAACGGTGGCGGCAGGCCGGAAAGACCTCAAAGCCCACGGCCAATTTGAGGTTGAGATCAAGGAGGGTTCTTCTGACATAGCCAAGGGCCGGATCTTTGGCCAAGACCCTGACGCGCGAACGCCGATCAATTCAGGCGATCTGATCACACTGTACGTCTCAACAGGGGCAGAGGAGCGGTTGGCGATGCCACGGCTGACCGGCCTGTCGCTCGACCGGGTCAAGGCCACAATGGTGCCCAAGTACACCAGCGATATTGCGGTGAAATACGCAACGTCGAGCAAAGAGGCCGGCACCGTCATCGACCAGACCCCAAAAGAGGGCAAACAGATGGTGGTCGGTGCACCGGTAAGCGTCACAGTCTCGCAGCCGCGCATCCGCCGGAACACCCCGGTGATGCCGGACCTGACCGGGCTCAAGGTAACCGAGGCGCGGCGCGAAATTGCGACGGTCAACATGCGCAAGCTTGACTACGACAAGACGGCGGCGCGCAGGCGGAATTGGCAGATCGTGGCGCAAGACCCGGCCCCCGGAGCACCGGTGCGCGGCGATGAAACAGTCATCGTAAAGTTCGGCCCCAAGACCTGACCCGATGGCAGAGCGGCAGGCCAAACGACAGGACAAATCAGTCGCCCCCGCGCCCGCGGACAAATCGGCGGCTGATCTGTCGGCCCGCCAATCGTATCAACCGGTCTACATCGCCCCACGCCGCAGCGCTTACGAAAGTGAAGCACGCCGCGCAGCGAAGAGCTTTGGTGGTGCGCCCATCGATTTTCAGCCCACCCCGCTGGGCGGTGGTGGCGGCCGTGCCGAGTTAGGGCCGGATCTTTCACGCAAACTGACGCGCGAGGTCGACAAGGGCGGCACCAGCTTGCCAAACACGACCCGGCGCAAGATGGAGCGGCACTTTCACGAGGGGCTGGGCGATGTGACGATCGTGAGCAACGCTGTTGCTGATGAAGTCGCGCAAGCGGTAGAGGCAGACGCCTTTACGGTCCAGAACACCGTGTTCTTTCGGCCGGGGGTGTATTCCCCGGGAGACCCCCGCTCTGACCGGATCCTCGCGCATGAACTGATGCACGCCTTGCAGCACGAACGCGGTGGATCAGACGACTACGTGATCCAGCGAAACGACCCTAACGAGCAGGAACCGGGCGATGTGTGGGAAGGCGGGCGTGGCAACACGCACTTCGGGCTGACCTTTGCCCCTGGGTCGGACATGCCGACACTGATGTCGATGAAGGAGCTGAAGCTTCCCAAGATCAACAACAAGATCAAAGGCAAATCGTCCATTCGGGGGATCAGCGACGCCGGGCTGATCGAGAACCCGTTTGAGTACACGACACGGGGCGAAGACAGGGACACGGTTCAGCGCACAAAGTGGGAAGAGGCGTTCAACGCCGACAAGGCCGCCGTTGAGGATTTCATCAACAACCTGCCCGCAAACCCTGGATCAGAAAATGACAGCAACCCCTTCTACTACGTAAAGGTTGTCGCCTCGAACCAGATCATTTCAGGCACCAAGGACCAGATCCTCGCCCGGCAGGAAATGATGATCCCCACATGGGACAAGTCAGGCACGCCATCATTCTTTGACCTTGACCACTATCGCGAACACCAACTTCAAGGTCAGGACGAGATCGAAAACATCTGGCTTCTGGAAAGCTCGGTCAATCGCTCGGCCGGATCAAAGATCCGCAACAAGGTGCTAGCCGAGATCAATGACCTCTACCGGCGCGCGCGCGACGACAATTTCTTTACCGGCCGGAACGAGGCCCGTGATGTTGCCCGCTATTCCCGAACCCCGCGTAGCCAGGCGCTCTACTTCCGGACGGTCAGTGGCGGCGAAAGCCTGGGGCGAAATGTCGACACATGGACGATTGATGAAGTCAAGGCAGCCAAACACCTCAAAGACGGGCGGACCGAACTGGTGCGGGCCCTGAGCCTTGATGAGCTCCGCGACCTGGGCCTCGTTCCGGGGCCAAACGGTGCACCCACGACGGTGCTGTGGTTTCTGGGGGCAAACAGCTCCTTTTATCGCCGTATCGATATCAGCGATTTGGCAAACCCAAAGTATGATGGTGCCCCGATTGCGGGTGGTGACCGAGATTCTTTCATCAAGAACTTCAAGATCGATACGGTCACACTGACCCAAAACTTTGATCCATCAAACGCCGAGGCGGGTGCAGAAATGGGGCGGATCGTCGGGTCCGTCCGCGGGGGTGTCGGGACCTACTATGATCGCGACACCAAGGCGAAAGTGCAGGGTGAGCGGATCACGGTCGACGCTGACATCACGCTGCCGCTGAAATACGACCCACGCTACGGCTACGGATCGTATATCGACAGGTCCGGGGTCCGTCAGGCGCTCATGAATGCCCGCGCTGCCGAGGCAAAAGGCACAAGCCCTTTTGAGGTGAACGAGGCCGGTTTGACCGATGAGTGGGCGATGGGTTTCTCGGCCACTCTCACCTCCACACATCCGATGTTTTCCGGGCTGCAGGCCACGTTGGGCCTGACGTCTTACGGCGTCCAGCTGGACGTCGATATCCCCACCGAACGCCTCGATTTCGGTTTCTTCCGGGTGACAGAAGCGAACCTCTCAGTCGCTTACGGTGATGATGGCCTGCTCTTTGGCGGTGCTGCAGCGTTCGAAATCCCATCGGTCGGCAACGGCCAGATTGTCGCGATGGGCGAGACTATCGAGGGCACGTTCGATTTCGATTTCGACTTTGTCGATCCCGCCTCGATTGCCGTCAAATACGAAAACGAGAACTGGAGCTTCGAAGCGGAACTGGGCATCACCGAGGGTGTCGTCCCCGGCTTGCAATCTGGTCAGATCCGCATCGGCGTGGACGACGAAGGCGGGCTGAGTTTCGATGGTGAGGCCGCTGTCCTGTTGCCTGGTCAGTCCGAACCGGTGGAGATCGAGATCTCTTACAGCGAGGAAGAAGGCGTCACCATCGGGGGGACGGTCGACTTCAACACCGACAGCTGGCCGATGATCGACGCGGCCACCGTGACTGTGTCCGCAAACTATGACCCCGACGCCGGAGCATGGGCGCTCAGCGGCACCGGCAGCGCGGATTTCGCTTTTCCGGGCGTGACCGGCACACTGAGCGCCACCTACGCCAACGGCGGCATCGTCTTCTCTGGTACGGGAGATGTGGCCATCGGGAACGCGACGGGGGAGTTTTCATTTTCTGTTGGCAACTTCCCCCTGAATGACGAGGGACAATTCGATACCAGCGCTGAACCCACGGAAGAGTTTGACGCCTTTGGCAGCGGATCGGTCTCGATCGCCTTTGGCCCCTATCTGACCGGTACGGCTGGCATCGCCTATACACCAGAAGATGAGATCGAAATCTCGGGTGGGATCGCCCTGCCCCCGTCGATCGAGCTGTTCGAAGCCAGCGAATACGACCGCAACCTCATTCGGTTCCCCCGCCTCGAATTCCCCATCTTTGGGGTCACGATCCCGGTTGTCGGCTCTATCGGTGTGTTCGGTTTCATCGGCGGTTCGCTACGCGGGTTTGCCACCATTGGCCCGGCGACGCTCGATGATACGCAGGTGGATGTCACCTATACCCTTGGGGACCCGGATTCGGCCGTCATCCATGGCGAAAGCCACCTAAACTTCGGGATGGAGGCCGGACTGGAGCTTGCCCTCTCCGGCGGTCTTGGCGTGGGCGCGGCTGTCGCTGACCTGACCGGCGAAGTCGGGATTACCGCGGCGTTGATCCTGAATGTGGATGCTGGCGCCGATCTTGATGTGCATTGGACACCACTCACGGGCCTTGCCATCGACATGGCGCTGCGCGGCTCGGCCTCACCCAGTTTCCGCGTGGGGGTCTTTGGTCAGGTTGCGGCGAGCGTCGCCCTTTATGGTGAGGTCTGGAGCGAGCGTTGGGACCGCACGCTCGCCGAATTTGGATCGGGGCTGGAGGTCGGCGTCGTACAACCGGCCAGCTGGGACGAGGAAAACGGCCTCGACCTCGACTTTGCGAATGCCGAGTTCACTTATCCCGATTTCGATATCGAAGAAATCGCCAGCGATATCATGGACCAGATCGTCTGAGCGGCACCGATGGCCGGAGGCCACGCCTGCCGCATCCGCAGCCCAAAACCTCGTTCGTCTTTACGCCAAATTAAACGCCCGTCCGGCATAGGCACCTGTACTGCGTATGGCCTGCCAATCAATTCCGGGGTGTTCTGAATGACGAATGACACATCACGCTTCGCGCTGCCCGCTGTGGTGCGCATGGAAGACTGCGAAGCGCTGTCTCAGTTTCTCAAAGACGCGCGAGGTGCCGCCGCCACAGTGGATTGCAGCGGCGTCACGCGTCTTGGCGGCTTGGCGGCACAGATGATCATTGTCGCAAAGCGGACGTGGGCCGCGGATGATCAGCCGCTTGAATTGATCGAGGCAGATCAGGCGCTGCACGCACTGCACATTGCGCCCCTCGACCAAGAGGAGATCGCCGCATGAGTGCCCACATCCTTGCAATCGACGACAGCCGCACCATTCGGACGCTTCTGACCGCAGCGCTGGAAAAGGCCGGGTTTCGGGTAACCACAGCGGTCGATGGTGTCGACGGGATCGAGAAATTTCAGGAGGCCGCGGCCGATCTGGTGATTACCGATGTCAACATGCCGAACAAAGACGGCTTTGGCGTGATCGACGATATCCGCAACGGCACTGTCAATCGTGCGGTGCCTGTGTTGGTGCTGACGACCGAAAGCGGTGCGGCGCTCAAACAGCGCGCCCGGGATGCCGGTGCCACAGGATGGATCGTAAAGCCATTCGACGATGCAGCCCTGATCTCGGTCATCAAACGGCTGACGGGGGCCTGAGCGAATGATGGACAATGCCATTCTTGATGCATTCTTTGAGGAATGTGAGGATCTTCTTAGCGCTTTGACCGAAGGTCTTTCGGACATGCGCGAGGGCCAGGCAGACGGCGAAACTGTGAACGCTGTCTTTCGTGCGGTGCATTCCATCAAGGGGGCAGCGGGTGCGTTTTCCTTCGAGGATCTGGTTGGCTTTGCCCATAAATTTGAGACGGTCCTTGATGCCCTGCGCGGCGGCACCCTTTCACCAGACGATGGGCTTTATAGGGTGTTGCAGCGGGCCGGTGACATCCTTGCAAACCTGGTTGAGGCCGCACGTGACGGCACCGAGGTCAACCGCGCACAGGTCGATCCGGTTCTTGATGAATTGCAATCGTTCCTTGGCGACGCCGAACCAGAGGAAGAGTTTGTCTTTGATGCTGTGGGCCTTGATTTTGGCGGACCTACTGACGCTGTACAGTATGAGGTTCGGTTTACGCCGGGAGCAGAATTCTATCGCACGGGCAATGATCCTCAACTCTTGATCGAGGCGCTGAAAGAGCTGGGTGAGGCGACTGTCACGGTCGATCAAACCGCGCTGCCGGAGACCTTGGATGATCTGGATTGGGGCAAGGGGTATCTGACCTGGACGGTGCTGGTTGCGGATCAGCAAAGTGACTTGCAAATCCTCGACGTCTTTCAGTTTGTGGATGATCTCTGCGACCTGTCCGTGACCGAGGTGGTCGAGGATGGCGATGCGTCGCCGTCACTTGATGCGTTCCTGCCGCCAGACCTTCCCGCAACCGCTGAGGACGCGGGTGACGATGCGGAGTTGGAGGCGCCCAAAGCTGAGGTGACGCAGCCAACCGAACAGGAACCAACGGCAGAGCCAGCGGCGACTGTCGCTCCCCCTCTCGCCCCGGCAGACGAGGCGCCAGCAGCATCAAACAAACCTGCAAAACGGTCCGCGGGCACATTGCGGGTTGATCCAGAGCGGGTCGACAGGCTGATCAACGCGGTCGGCGAATTGATCATTAACCAGTCCGTCATTTCACAGCGCTTGGCAGAGACCGGGCTTTCACAAGCAACCGACCTTTTCTCTGATCTGGACGACTACAAGCTTCTGGCACGGGAAATACAGGAAGGGGTCATGGCGATCAGGGCGCAGCCTGTGAAACCCCTCTTCCAGCGCATGCTGCGGATCGGGCGTGAGGCAGCGGATGCGACGGGCAAAGACGTCGAGCTGATCACCGAAGGAGAAGCCACAGAGGTGGACAAGACCGTCGTTGAACGGCTCGCCGACCCGCTCACTCACATGGTGCGCAACGCCATCGACCACGGGATCGAGGCGCCGGATGACCGTGAAGCGGCCGGCAAACCCCGCACGGGCGTGCTGCGGCTGACCGCAAACCAGCGATCCGGCAGCATCGTGATTGAGATCATCGATGATGGGGCCGGCGTGAACCGCCCAAAAGTGCGCGAGATCGCCGTGAGCAAAGGGCTCATTGCCGCTGACGCACAATTGACGGATCAGGAGATTGATCACCTGCTCTTTGCACCGGGCTTTTCGACCGCAAAGGAAGTGACCAACCTTTCTGGCCGCGGCGTCGGCATGGATGTAGTCAAAACTGCCATCACCTCGCTTGGTGGGCGGGTCGCGATCAACAGCACGCCAGGTCAAGGCACCACTTTTTCTATCACGCTGCCGCTGACCCTTGCCGTCATGGACGGGATGATCATCAACGTCAGCGATCAGACGATGGTGGTGCCCATCTCCAGCATTCTGGAAACCATCCGGCCCACAGCGGCGGATCTGTCGCAGATCGGATTGAACAATCACCTGCTGCGGATCAGGGGGGAATACGTGCCGATTGTTGATCTGGCGACGCAGCTTGGCAGCGATGAACCGGTGAAACCGTTAACCGACCGCGTGCTGTTGCTGATCCAGACGGAAACTGTGGCGCAATGCGCAGTGGCGGTCGACGATATTTTCGACCAACGGCAGGTTGTCGTCAAAAGCATGCAAGGCAACTACGGGCAGATCGCGGGCATCTCTGGCGCGACGATCCTCGGGGACGGCAAGATCGCCCTCATCATTGATCCCGATGCCATCGCCGGCGGCGCCTCTGCTGTCACGGCCAATGTTGTCCCCCCCAAAAGTGAAGGAGCGCAACCTCATGCCTGATCAAGACACCCAATCCAAGAGCGAGCATCTGGAATTTGTCACCTTCGTTGCTGGCAGGCAGAGCTTCTGCGTCGAGATCACCCAGATCCGCGAAATCCGGCGCTGGACGCCTGCAACGGTTTTGCCGCACTCGCCCCCGCATGTGCTGGGCGTGATCAACCTGCGCGGCGCTGTGATCCCGATCATTGATCTGGCGGTGAAACTGGGCTTTGAAAAAATCACCCCGACAGAGCGGCACGTCATCATCATCACCGCAATCCAGGACCGGATCGTGGGTCTGTTGGTGGAATCCGTATCCGAAATCCTTGGTGTCAGCGCCGACAAACTGCGCGAAGCCCCACGCGGAACAGAGGATGACACGACACGCGCCATCAGCGGGATCATTCCGATCGGTGATGACATGACCAAGATCATCAACCTGCATGCGCTCGATGCGCCCAGAACGCAGGTCGCTGCATGACGTCACAGGCCGCCATAGACGATAGTGAGTTCAGCTTCAGCGACAAGGATTTTGCCGCCATCGCGGAACTTGCCAAGGCGCGCTACGGCCTTGCGCTGCAGTCTTCCAAGAAGGCACTTGTCTATGCGCGTCTGGCCAAACGGTTGCGCGTCCTCCACCTGAAGAGTTTCGATGATTACTGCAACCTTCTGAAAGCGCCAAAGGGCGCCGATGAACAGCAGCACTTTCTGTCGGCACTCACCACCAACGTCACCCATTTCTTTCGCGAGATGCATCATTTCACGATGCTGAAAGAGCAGATCGCCCCAGCGTTGCTTAAGAAGGCAAAAACGGGTGAAGCGGTCAGACTGTGGTCTTCGGCCTGTTCGGCCGGGCAAGAGGCCTATTGCATGGCTGCAAGCCTCTTGGCGGGTGCACCGGATCTGCAAAAGCACAATGTCAAAATCCTCGCCACCGATATTGACCCGCAGATCGTCGCCGTTGCGCGGCAGGCCCGCTATCCCGCAGACCAACGCGCGGCCATCCCCAAGGAGTGGTCAAAGCTCATCATTGGGCCCACCAATACCGCTGATCAGAGCTTTGAAATCCCCAAGACGACCCGCGATTTGGTTACCTTCGCAGAGCTCAACCTGATCGGCGATTGGCCAATGCGCAAAGCCTTTGACGTGATCGTCTGCCGCAACGCCGCGATCTATTTCGACAAGACCACCCAGGCCCGCCTTTGGCAGCGCTTTGCAGATCAAATGGTCCCGGGTGGGCACCTGATGATCGGCCACTCCGAGCGGGTCAGCGGCCCGGCCAACGACAGTTTCCGCAGTGTCGGAATTACGACCTACCAAAAAGCAACGGTTGCAACAGCAACATCACCAGAGCCGACGAAGGAAACAACATGAGCTTGAAAGACTCGCTACGTGTCATGATCGTGGACGATATGGGCGTCAGCCGGGGCCTGCTGGTGCAGGCCATCGAAGAGATGGGCATCTGGAAGAACCAGGCCGAGAATGACGCACGTGCCGCCTTGCAAAAGCTGATTGCCGATCCGGTTCATCTGGTGCTGTCGGACTACAACATGCCAGGCATGGACGGTCTGCAGTTCCTTCAGGCATTGCGCCAAAACCGTTCGACCGCGCGCATTGGATTCATCCTCGTCACCGGCAATCCGACGCCCGACATCGTGGCCAAGGGCAAGGCACTGGGCCTGAACAATATCATCAAGAAACCCTTTTCGACTGCAAGCATGAAGCAATGCATTGAAACTGTCGTTGGGCGTCTGTGATGGGCGACCCTGCAACGGCGGGCAATGACACAACGCCAGCTGCGGATCTTGCTCTGCACACCGCAAGGGCTCTGCGTGGACTGTCTGCCATTGTCGATAGGTTGGAAGAACAACTGCTGACAGAGGTAGCGCAGCTGCGCGGCGACCCTGCCACGCTTACCACGCTGCAATCCGTTGATCTTCTGTCGCAGTCGCTTGCTGAACTTGACGGCTTGATGCGCCGCTTTGCGGAGTATCTGCCGCCGGATGTTGCTGTTGAGAGCACCGCGCTTTTTGCGCCCATGAAGTTGGCCGAACTGCAGGCCTGCGTGATGGGTGCGGTAGAGCCCGAGGTGGAAAGCAACGCAAACGAGAAGGGGAACGTGGCGCTGTTTTGACCCCGTTGGTCAGATTGCACGCCCTACAGAAATGCATATCCTGATTGCTCACCCCTCTCCCATCGCACGCGCCCGTCTGGACCGGGCCCTGTCGGCACAGGAAAATGTGCACGAGTGTACGAGCGTGACCTCACTATCGGAAACGTACCACCTTGCCGAACACACCCAGCCCGATGCAGTTGTGATTTCGGCACCACTTGCCGATTGCGCAGAATTCGAACTGCTGAAATCGCTTATGGATATCCTGCAGATCGTCTGTGTGTTTCTGGACGATCAGGCGCCGACCGGCACACAAGGCGAAAAGGGGGTTGGTCGGGTCCCTGGCGACATCACGGCGGAAGCCCTGATCGCACTGATCGCCCAACTGCAAAAACAACAGCCCGCCAAACCAAGGGCTGCGAAAGGCTTTCAGCAAGACGCGCAATTTGACACCCGCCGCTTTATCCTGATCGGGGCGTCAACCGGCGGGGTGGATGCCCTGATCAATGTGGTCGGCGGTTTTCCCGAAAACTGCCCCCCAACCTTCATCGTCCAGCATACCGGCGGCAGCTTTGCAGACAGCCTGATCCGCCTGCTCAGCACCGCGACAGAGGCGAAAGTTGTCGCCGCCAAGGATATGGAACCCACGGAACCGGGCCATATCTATCTGGCGCCGGGTGGTCAGTTTCATCTGGGATTACGCGTCGTTCGGAGAGGGCGCGTGCGTCTTGTGGGAAATCCCCCAATCTCGGGCCACCGGCCTTCGGTGGACGCGCTATTTCACTCGGCCGTGCCGGCGGCAGAACACGTTACGGCGGCCCTGCTCACCGGTATGGGACGCGACGGCGCGGATGGCCTTTTGGCCCTGCGCAATGCTGGCGCCCATACGATTGTGCAGGATGAAGTGACAAGTGTCGTCTATGGCATGCCCCGTGCGGCCAAGATGCTGGGTGCCGCATCAGAAGAGCTGCCCATCAGCAAGATCTCTGGTGCACTCTTACGTGCCTCACAAAAGCGAGCATCGGCATGAGAGCTGGGGAAAAGACAGTGACAATCGTGCAGGGTGACTATGCGGTTTCCGCTGATCCCGCCGTCGTCATGTCGACGGTTCTAGGGTCTTGTGTATCGGTCTGTCTCTTTGATGCTGGCGCAGGTGTCGGTGGCATGAACCACTTCCTGCTTGCCATGGCGAGTGAGACCAATGCGGATGATTTGAAATATGGGGTCAACGCGATGGAATTGCTGATCAACGAGGTTCTGCGCTCAGGCGGACGCCGGGCGCATCTTCAGGCAAAGCTGTTTGGTGGCGCCCGCATGAACACCAATCTCAACGACATCGGCGCCTCCAACGCGCGGTTTGCACAAGAGTTTCTCTCCCGCGAGTCGATCCCTTGCCTGTCGCAAAGCCTTGGCAGCACGATGGCGCGCCGCGTCAGGTTTACGCCAACGACCGGAGCCGCACAGCAAATGCAGATCGCCGGACCGGCGCCAGAGCTCCTCCCCGTGAAGCGGAAAACACCGCCGCCGGAAGAGGCGATCATGCTTTTCTAGCCGTTAGTCCATCGCCTGCAGGCGCTTCAGCAGCGATGACGTATCCCAGCGCCCGCCGCCCAGTTTCTGCACGTCCTTGTAGAACTGATCGACCAGCGCAGTGACGGGCAGGCTCGCGCCGTTTACGTCAGCAGTGGACAGGCAGATTCCAAGGTCCTTGCGCATCCAGTCTACGGCAAAGCCGTGATCCCATTTGTCATCCAACATGGTCTCAAACCGGTTGGACATCTGCCAGCTGCCCGCCGCACCCTGGCTGATCACCTCGACCACGGCGCGCCCATCAAGCCCGGCCTTCTGCGCAAAGTGCAGCGCTTCCGACAGTCCTTGCACCAGGCCTGCGATGGCAATCTGGTTGCACATCTTGGTCATCTGCCCTGCCCCGCTTTCGCCGATGCGGCGGCAAAGCTTGGCATAGGCGGCCATCACAGCCTCTGACTTGGCATAGGTCTCTTCCACGCCGCCGCACATGATCGACAGCGCGCCATTTTCGGCACCGGCCTGCCCGCCTGACACCGGCGCATCGACGAAAGCGATCCCGCTTTCAGCGGCTGCATCATGTAACTCGCGCGTCACGGCGGCGGAAACGGTGGTGTGATCGACGAAAATGCTACCCGCGCCCATCGCAGCAAACGCCCCAGCGTCCCCGAGGCAGACCGAGCGCAGATCATCATCGTTGCCCACACAGGCCATAACCATCTCGGCCCCTTCAGCGGCAGCGCGTGGTGTTTCGCCCATCGCGCCACTATGTTCGGCCACCCATTTTTCCGCCTTGGCGATTGTCCGGTTGTAAACGGTTACATCGTGCCCGGCGGCCTGCAGATGCCCTGCCATCGGGTAACCCATGACCCCAAGGCCCAGAAATGCGAGTTTTGCCATTGCGCTGATCCTTCCCTGATACGTTCAGGCAAGGACTTAGGCCGCAACCTCCCAAGGGATAGTGTAAGCGTTCAGTGCCTCGCCGATTTGTTCGTCCGTCACACTGCCGTTTTTGGCGATATGTGCAACCAGCCCGCGTTTCTTGTCTTCGGTCACTTCGGCCACGGTCGCACCGGTTTCGGCCAGTGCCTCGTTGAAGACGCGCGTGATTGCGGACTTGCGCAGGTCTGGTTTGAAGATCTTGCCAACAGCGGTCTTGGGTAGTTCCGGCATGATTTCCAGATGCTTGGGGTGCGCGGCCCGTTCATGGATGTGCTTTTTGGCGTATTCCATCAGGTCGGCCTCTGTCACATCGGCGCCCTCGACCAGCTCCACATAGGCGCACGGCACCTCTCCCGCGTGCGGGTCGGGCTGCCCGATGGCCCCGGCAAAGGCGACGGCATCGTGCCCCGCCAGTGCCTCTTCAATCTCGGCCGGGTCGATGTTGTGGCCGCCGCGAATGATCAGGTCTTTCGCCCGGCCGGTGATCCAGAGATATCCGTCCGCATCAACACGGCCCAAATCGCCGGTGCGCAGGTATTGGGATTCTGAGAAATGGCCGGGATAGTAGAGGTTCGCGTTCTTGTCGGCCTCTGTGTAGGTCATCCCGCAGTAGACACCGGGGTTTGACACGCAGATTTCACCAATCTCGTCGGGGCCTTTGATCTCGCCCGTTGCCGGGTCGATGATCCGTACATCGCAATAGGGAAACGGCACACCAATCGAACCGACACGCTTTTCCCCATCAGGGGGGTTGATCGAAACAAGGCAGGTTGCCTCTGTCAGACCGTAGCCCTCGCAGATGGTGACGCCAGCCGCCTCTTCAAACCGGCGGTAGAGTTCAAGCGGCAGTGGTGCTGAGCCACAGAAGGCCAACCGCAGGGTCGAGATATCGGCATCCACCTTGCGCTGCATCAGGGCCGACATCGCCGTTGGCACCGTGATCATGAAGGTGACTTTGTGCTTCTCAACCAGCTTCCAGAAGTTGTCGAAAACGCCTTCGCCACGATACCCTTGCGGCGTGGGGAAAACGATTTGCGCACCCGAGCTAAGGGAAGAGCCAAGCGCCACAATCGTCGCAAAAACGTGGAAGAGCGGCAGTGGGCAAATTTGCACGTCCTCTTCGGTAAAGAGCAGACGGTCACCCAGCCACGCGTTGTAGATGATGCCGGAATAGCGGTGTTGCACCACTTTGGGCATACCCGTAGTGCCGCCAGTGTGGAAATACGCAGCAACCCGATCTACCGAGCTATCCTCAAACGTCAGCGCCGCAGGGTATTTCGCCATCTCTGTGTTGAAGTCGAGCACCTTGGCCTTGTGACTGACCGGGTTCTTGGGGCGGATCAGTGGCACAATGAACCGTTTGAGGCCGGTGAGGTAGCGCAGCAGATCAACCTCCAGCACATGTGTGACGTTCGGGGCAAGGCGCACCGCCTCTGCCGCCTTTTGCGCCACATCTGTTTTGGGAAAGGCCTTCAGCGTGACCAAGACTTTTGCGTTCGTTTCCCGCAGGATTGCCGCGATCTGCTCCGCTTCAAGCAGCGGGTTGATCGGGTTCACGATGCCCGCAACCTGCCCACCCAGATAGGTCAAGATCGTCTCTGTCGCGTTGGGCATCAGATACGCTACGACATCTTTCTCACCCACGCCGAGGCTGCGAAACATGTTGGCAGCCTGGCCGGTTTTGTCGCGCAGTTCGTTCCAGGTGAGCGTTTCGCATTTCGATTCAGGATCGGACAGTAGGCTAAAGCTGACAGCCTTGCGCGCCCCATGCGCGGCAGCGGTCTGTGTCAGCTGCGCATAGGTGGTTGTTGGCGTTTGGCGCGCATCCCACGGTTTTTCGTTCTGAATGGCGTCCCTGTCAGCGACACTTGCAAATGCCATGCCGTCTCCTCCCTGAATTTTCTTTGACGCACATCGTGCGCTCCCCTGCCGCACACCGTGGGCAAGAATTCAGGTAATCTCAAGTCTGACGCTGCGAAAAACCCGTTATTCTGCGGCGACGCCTTCGGTAAACTGCAGTCGGGCAAACCGTGCGTAGAGCCCGCCTTGCGCGACCAGCGCATCATGGGTGCCCTCGGCGACGATCCGGCCTTCCTCCATCACGACGATGCGGTCAGCCTTTTTTACCGTGGCCAGGCGGTGTGCCACAATCAGCGTCGTGCGATCACGTGCCAGCTCTTCTACCGCGCGCTGCACCGCATATTCACTTTCCGCATCCAGCGCGCTCGTCGCCTCATCCAAGAGGAGCACAGGCGCGTCGCGCAGAATGGCACGCGCAATGGCGATCCGCTGTTTCTGGCCACCTGACAACATCACGCCGCGTTCGCCGACGTAGCTGTCGAACCCATCTGGTAAGGCAATCAGGAAGTCATACGCCGCGGCTGCGCGCGCGGCCTCCTCCACCTCGGCGTCTGTCGCCGTCGGACGGCCAAAACGGATGTTCTCGCGCGCGGTATCGGCAAAAATAACCGGGTCCTGCGGCACCAACGCGATATGTTTGCGGAATTCGCTGCGTTTCAAGTCTCGCAGGTCCGTTCCGTCCAAACGCACCGCCCCAGACTGCGGATCATAGAACCGCTGCACCATCTGGATAATCGTGCTTTTGCCCGCCCCCGACGGACCGACAAGCGCCACAGTTTCGCCCGGTGTGATCTTTAGATTGATGCCATCGAGGGCTGAAACCTGTGGGCGTGATGGATAGTGGAAACGGACATCTTCAAACGACACCTCCCCTTTCACCGGGGTTGCCAGTTGCTTTGGCTCGCTTGGGTCTTGCACGCTGTCTTCGGCGGTCAGAAGCTCTACCAGACGCTCTGTCGCACCAGCGGCCCGCTGCAGCTCGCCCCAAACCTCTGACAATGCGGCAACGGCGCCACCGACCATGATCGTATAGATCATGAACTGGACCAAACCACCTTCGGTAATCTCACCGGCGACAACATCCTCTGACCCCATCCGCAGGAAGAGCACGATCGCCGTGAAGACCATGAAGATCACGATGGCCGTCAGCATGGCCCGGGTAATGATCCGGCGACGGGCGGAGCGATAGCTTTGCTCGGTCACCTCGTCGAACTTCTTGCGGCTGAGCACCTCATGCGTGAAGGCCTGCACCGTCTGCGCGGACAAGAGCTGTTCAGAGGCGTCACCGCTCGATTCCGCAATCAGATCCTGGTTTTCCTTCGACAGGCTGCGCACACGGCGGCCAAGAAGCAGGATCGGGATCAATACAACCGGGATCGGCCAGAGCACCATGATGCTCATCTTCACGGAAGTCAGCAGCATGAAAATCACACCACCGATGAAGATCAGCACATTGCGCAATGCGACAGAGACAGAGCTACCAATGACCGAGAGGATCAGCGTTGTATCAGTGGTGATCCGGCTGAGCACCTCGCCCGTCATGATACGCTCGTAAAACGCAGGGCTCATCCCGATCATGCGGTTGAAAACGGCCTTGCGGATGTCGGCCACAACGCGTTCGCCCAGCCGAGTGACAAGATAATAGCGGACAGCCGTGCCAAAGGCCAAAAGCACCGCGAGGAAAAGAAGCGTGGTGAAATGCTCGTTGATATTGCCCGACGTCAGACCGAAAGAGTCGACGACATCCCCGGCAACAACCGGCAGGGTCAGCGACACCAAAGCGGTGAAAACAAGTGCGATACTCGCCGCGATCAGGGAAAGGCGATGGACACGAATAAACGGCCACAGCGCACGCAACGCACTGACCTTTGTGCCAACCGGCCGATCCTCTGGTTTCTGGGTGCTGGCTTCGGCCATTTCCGCTCCGTCCTAGGTTCGCTTCGACATAGAACTGAACCTTGTCATTCACAAGGCAATGGGGCGGAGAAGCTAGGTTCGGGACGTCGGCAACACTCTGGAGCGGGCGACGGGAATCGAACCCGTATCTCTTGCTTGGAAGGCAAGGGTCTTACCATTACACAACGCCCGCACGGTAGAATGGGGAGTATTGGACCTTTCAGATAAGGTCAAGAGATGCCTTTTGCACATCAATCACTGAGCTGCATGCATGGGCGGAAACCGGAAGTTCGCTGCGCTTGCAAAGCTCTCAATTGTCATTGTTGGAAGCCGACATTCATTCGATGATTGGATCCGCTGCTGGTGGTTGTCTTTCTCATCGTCCACTCCTCAGTGGTTACGATGAGCAACAAACACTCTCTTAGCAAATTGCCCTAAACTGTCCCATAGGCGCTGACGTCAGACATACCAAGGTTGCAGCACTCTTCTGATGGACTGGCTTCCCCCAACAACACCTGACCGCCGCGACATTGACAGATCGGCAGGAGATCCAGGCTTTAGACTGCGTGATTCTGCGCATCCTGATTGTTGTTTTGCCCTTAGAAACGTCCTGTATCAAACGTCCGCTTTGGACCGAAACCAGCCATTCCAGCTCTATCTGAAGACGAAGGCGACGAAGACACATCCCACCAGCCTCTCTTATTGCGCCAGTCAAATCGTCATCAGATCCGAACACACGCGGTTAAGCCTGGAACCACCTGCATCGGTAAATGCAGCCAATGATTTAGCGAACACAGCCCTGACTGAGGCAAACCTCGTTGCACTGCATAAAGTTTAGCCAATAACGCGGTCATGCAGATGATTCATTTCGTGGGAACAAAGAAATGGGGCAGAGTTCGCTGAAGCTTCACACCTCAGACGGGAATAATCGGGAGACCGTGATGAACTTAAAGCCGCTTCTGATCGTGCCGCCACTGGCACTTGGCATCGCTGGCTACATTTGGCTGACCCAGCCGTCAGACACGGCATCTGCGCCCACCGAAGAAGCGCGGTTAGCTGTACGGGTGATGATTGTCGAACCGACACCGCAACTCGTCACCGCATCCGGGTATGGCCGCGTTGAAGCAGTGCGCAGTTGGTCGGCCATCTCGCAGGTCGAGGGCCGTGTTATTGAGACATTCGACGATCTTGCGGTCGGCAGCGTCGTTGATGCTGGCGATCTGCTGGTCCAGGTGGATACCACCGATTATGAACTTGCCCTGCAAAAGAGCCGCGCGAACATTGCCGCGGCAGAGGCGCAGCTTGTCGAATTGGATGCGCAAGAGGCCAATTCGCAAAACCTTCTCGCACTCGAACAGCGCAGTTTGGATGTGGCGCTGGCCGAGTTCGCGCGGACCCAGAACCTCTTCAACAGCGGAACAGCAAGCGCCGCAACTCTCGATGCCGCCCAGAAGACGTTACTGGCTCAGGAAAACGCCATCACCAACCTAACCAACACGATCTCCCTTTATCCTGCACAGCGTCAGTCGGCCGAGGCGACGCTTGCGGTGCGACAGGCAGAACTGGCAGAGGCTGAACGCAATCTGGCCAACACGACCATCACTGCACCTTTTCGGGGACGTGTTTCTGCCGAGGCCGTGCAGGTCGGGCGCTTCATTCGCACGGGTGAAGATCTGTTGACGATCGATGGCATCGAAAGCGCCGAGGTGGTGGGTGCCTTTCAACCGCAGGCGTTTGCAGCCGTGGTCGGGGCATCTCTCAACGGCAGGTTCCCGGATGTTGCAGAAGTCGCCGCCACTGAGGTGATGGACTACATGCAGCGCGGCGATATTCAGGCCTATGTTGTGGCAGAATTTGCCGGACGCGAAGTGCGATACCCGGCAGAACTGACCCGTTTTCGCGGCACAGTTGATGGCGATACCGGGACAATCGGTGTCGCGGTGCGCGTGGATGATCCATTAATCGCCCGGACGGGCGACCAACGTCCACCGTTGGAGTTTGGGGCCTTCGTCGGCGTCGTGCTTGAAGGTGTGACACCGGATCGGACCATTGCTATTCCCCGCTCGTCTATCCAACAGGGCGACAACGGCTTGCCCTTCGTCTACACGGCAACCGCTGATAACAGGCTCGCAATCACAGACGTCGCATTAGGCCCCGTGGCAGGTGATCTGATCCTCGTCCAAGACGGGCTGGCTGCAGAAGATCGCGTCGTGCTGTCAGCCCCCCGCCCCCCGATTGAGGGATTGGCATTGACCGTGGTGACGGACACCGGTGTGGTGCAATGATCCGCTACTTCGTACGGCACCCGGTCGCCGCGAACATCCTGATGCTAGTCTTTGTCGTGCTCGGGATCGCAGTTCTCAGCGATCTGGAGCGTGAGACATTCCCGGAATTCACAGCCGACAGCGTCGTCATCACGGTGCCCTACCCCGGGGCCTCTGCCGTGGATGTGGATGAGGAAATCTGCATCCCACTGGAAGATGCTGTCAGCGGAATTACGGGCCTTGTCGACCTGCAATGCGACTCTCTGGATGGCCGGGCATCCGCGACCGCCGAATTGGATGAAGGCGGGAACCTGATCCAATTCTTCAATGATGTCTTTTCGGCAGTGTCGGGCATCAACG
>JBCBOD010000202.1:0-3922 GCA_039821425.1 Pseudomonadota bacterium | reverse complement strand
GGAAAACGCCGTCGCCGTCCCGAACTTGCGGGCGATGATGGAGCTTCGCGTCGACGTCCCCGCGAACACCGAACCACGGCGCACACTCAACACTGTGCCAAATTGGCAACGATAGCTGCCGCTGCGGTCACTGCTGCGGCGGGTATCAGCCGATTGAGAAAGGTTCGGAAACGCCTTCTTCATCTTTTCGCAGCATTGATAAAGACGTCCCGAAAACAGAGAGCAGACATATGACTACGCATAATCAGCCAGCAACGATCACCGACAATGCAGGGTTCCAGTCTATCGTGCAGACGTGGAAGTTCGTCGATATGTGGGACAACTTCAACGTCGTCTACGATGACCTGGGTCAGGTGCCGCAGCGCCTGAGCAGTTTTACCGTGGTGCGCAGCGATGACCCGAATGAACCCTATGGGGCCTTGCTGCAGATGGCGCCCCCGCAGATGAGCGGTGAAGCCGCGCCCAGCTACGTTGGGAAGAAGCTGCTTGCGAAGGTCCGGCTGAAGGCTGCCTGACCGGCAAAGCAAATTCGGAAATGAAAAAAGGGGCACCCGGGGGTGCCCCTTTTCTATTGGAGATCGCTGAACCTAGTGACCGAGGATCTGGCTGAGGAACAGCTGCGTCCGGTCGGACTTTGGATTGTTGAAGAACTCTTCCGGTTCGTTCTGCTCCACGATCTGGCCCTGGTCCATGAAGATCACGCGGTTCGCCACCTGACGGGCAAAGCCCATCTCGTGCGTCACGCACAGCATGGTCATCCCGTCCTCGGCAAGCTCGATCATGGTGTCGAGCACCTCTTTGATCATCTCGGGGTCCAGTGCTGAGGTCGGCTCGTCAAACAGCATGATGCGCGGACGCATGCAGAGCGAGCGAGCAATTGCCACACGCTGCTGCTGACCACCAGAAAGCTGGCCGGGGTACTTCATCGCCTGATCCGGGATCTTCACCTTTTCAAGGAAATGCATCGCGGTTTCCTCGGCCTCTTTCTTGGGCGTCTTGCGCACCCAGATCGGGGCCAGCGTGCAGTTCTCAAGGATCGTCAGATGCGGGAAGAGGTTGAAGTGCTGAAAGCACATCCCGACCTCTGACCGGATCCGGTCGATGTTCTTGAGGTCTGACGACAACAACGTCCCATCCACCACGATCTTGCCCTGCTGGTGTTCTTCCAGCGCGTTGATGCAGCGGATCAGCGTGGACTTGCCCGACCCCGAGGGACCGCAGATGACGATCCGCTCACCCCGGTTGACGGTCAGGTCGATGTCGCGCAGCACGTGGAACGACCCGTACCACTTGTTCATGCTTTCGATTGTGATGGCGATCTCGTCTGAGACTTCCATTTGCATTGCTTCGGCCATTGGTCAGCCTCCCTTAGCGATGGTCGGTTGCGAGCCTGCGCTCCAACCATTGTGAGTATTGTGAAATGCCGTAGCAGGTGATGAAGAACAGGAAGGCCGCAAAGCCCAACAGCTCCCAGTAAACACCGTTCCAGTCTGTCGATGACAGGATCGGGCCACGTATCATCCCCACGATGTCGAACATCGAGATGACCGACACCAGCGTGGTGTCCTTGAAGAGACCCACAGCGATGTTGACGATCCCGGGGATCGAGATCTTCAGCGCCTGTGGCAGGATGATCAACCGCATCGCCTGCGGGTAATCGAGCCCAAGGCTGTCAGCGGCCTCATACTGTCCCTTCGGCAGGGCAGCGAGACCACCCCGGATCACCTCGGCGATATAGGCCGCCGAGAACATGGTGATCATGATCACAACGCGGATGAAGAGGTCGACGCTTGCTTCCGGTGGGAAGAAGTAGGCCAACATCACCGATGCGACGAAGAGCAGCGTAATCAGTGGCACACCACGGATGAACTCGATGAAGATCACGCAGATCCACTTGATCAGTGGCATCGACGACTGACGCCCAAGTGCCAGAACAATCCCAATGGGCACCGACAGTGACACACAGGTCACGCCGAACATCATGTTCAACATGAATCCGCCAAGGTCACGGCTGGCCACCGCTGGAAGCAGCGCATTGTCGCTCGCCCCTTCCGGGATCAGCGCGCCGCCAATCCACCAGACGATGAATGCCGCGATCACACCACCGAAGAAACCGGCCGCAAAACTGGACTTCACGAAGCGTTCGTAGACGAAGTACCCCACGACGAAACCGACCAGTGCAACGATCGGCGTCATGATCGTACCACCCCAGATCAGCCAGTAGGCCACAAAGGGGAAAAGCCCGGTGATGATCAGAAGCTTGCGCGGCAGGTCAAAGAAGAGGACCGGCGCCGCAGCAACGAACATCAGAATAAAGGCGACAGTCGGGCGCCAGTATTCCTCAGATGGGTAGGCGAGACCAAAGATCAGCTGCGGCCAACGCTCTGTCAGGACGGCAAAGCAAGCGCCCGTCGCACCGTCGAGGATCTCGCGGCACTCAGCAAGGCTTGCCGCGTTCCAGACCCCGTTGAATATCCATGGCAGAACCCCCGACAGGATAGAGTAGATCACGTAGAACGAGACAATTGTCAGGATCGAGTTCGGGATCGACGCAAAGAGGTTTTCGCGCATCCATTTGATCACACCGGTCTCTGCCGCAGGCGGCGGTGAGGGCGGGATGGACTCGGTCCGGACAAAAGCGACGGAGGTTGATGTATCGGTCATATCAGCGCTCCTTCAGCTTCACAGAGTTGTTGTAGACGTTCATCACCGCCGAAATCGTCAGCGAGATCGTTAGATAGAACAGCATCAGCAGAAGGACGCATTCAATCGCGCGGCCTGTCTGGTTCAGCGTGATCCCCCCGAGCGTCGCTGTCACGTCGGCATAGCCCACGGCAATCGCCAGAGAGGAGTTCTTGGTGATGTTCAGATACTGCGAGATCAGCGGCGGGATGATAACCCGCAACGCCTGCGGCAGCACCACCAGCGACATGATCCGCCCCTGGCGCAGGCCCAGCGCGCCAGCCGCTTCGGACTGGCCCTTGGACACAGCCTGAATACCCGCACGCACGTTTTCTGCGATAAAGGCGCCGGTGTAGATCGACAACGCGAACCACAGGGCAATCAACGGCGCACCCAGCTGGATACCGCCAGAGAAGTTGAAGCCACCCAGCACCGGATAGTCGAGGCTGACGGGGGACCCCATGATGAAATACATCAAGATGGTCGGCACAAAGAACAGCGCGACACTTGGCCAGAACACGGGCAGCAAGCGGCCAGTGTCATAAAGCGTCTTCGTCGCATACCGGCGGTAGAAGAAGATCCCTGCGACAGAGGCGAGGAACGTCAGCACCACAACGATGGATCCGGGGCCCCAGACGGGTGCCGGGATATAGACACCGCGGTTGGTAAATGCGAAGGCGTCAAACAGCATCGAGGCTTCGGGCTCATCCCCGCGGAAAGCGCGCGGCGCCGGCATCACGGCCGTCATGATCGTGAAGATGATGATGATCCAGATCAGCACCGGAATGTTCCGGAAAATCTCGACATAGACCGACATCAACTTGCGGACGAGCCAGTTTTGCGAAAGTCGCAGAACACCTGCAAGAACGCCAAAGACGGTTGCCGTCACACAGGCCAGAAACGCAACAAGAAGCGTGTTCAGAATACCCACAATGGCGGCGCGGGCGTGTGTGGATTGGCTGTCATATTCAACCAGTGTCTGGTTGATGTCGTAACCTGCGGGGTTGCCAAGGAAGCTGTAGCTGATGTTCAGCCCGGCAGCGCGCAGGTTTTGAATAAGGTTGTTGCCCAGATACCAGATCGATAGCGCCAGTAGGATTGCCGCAATCGCCTGAAATGTCAGCGAGCGGTAGCGCGTATCGTTGATCAGCATCGACAGACGAAAGGCGCCCTCTGGCGGGTCTGTGATGGTTGACATGTTTATCCCCGTGATGTCGGCGCTTGTTTTTTTGTCTGCCTT
>JBCBOD010000163.1:0-6173 GCA_039821425.1 Pseudomonadota bacterium | reverse complement strand
CCGATATCGGCCGCGACATCGGGCTAGGCCCAAGGCTCACCGATATTCTCACCCGGTTGATCGGCTGCACCGAAGCCGACGCATGGATCGACCCCGAGAAAGAACCGATCTTTTATGGGCGACAGGAGAGCTTTGCCCAGAAGCTCGGCATTTCCACGCGCCAGCTCCGCACACATGAAAAGACCTTGCTCAAGAACGGTCTCTTGGAAAGGCGCACCGCGGCCAACGGAAGCCGACACGGGGGCACCGGGCTTGGGCTGGTGCTGACACCGCTCATCGAGCGGTTCACCGATTTTCTGAGCGTTCGAGAGGCCCGCAATGAACGCTACGCCAGGATGAAGACGCTCAAAGCCACCCGCAGCGTCCGGTGGGCCACCTTCCGCGACGAGCTGGCCCGTCTCTCGCCCGAGGATCTACTTTCCGACGATGTTCAGGACATGATCGCGGAACGCGAGACTTGGCCTCGCACCGATACGCTCTTGAGCATGGGCGAAGCTCGGCTGTCACAACACATCGAGGCGGCTACCAACCTGTGCATAAGGCTTTCAGATTGGATCACAAACCATGCTGATTCCTCTTGTGAACCGGCGGAAACCTTCCGGTCCTCTATACAAGAGGACATTCAGATGAATCTTTCTGAAAAATGTAACGCCAGCGTGGATAAGCGGAGCGCGGACAAGTCCGCGCACTCTAATTATCCTGCGCCGGGTCCTGACGGACCCGTCGATTACAGAGAAAGAAAGCTTGAGGCGGAAACCTTGGCGCTTCAAGGGCTATTTTCGGGACGATACGGACTGGATCACGCAGTCTCCTTGGCGAGCGGGGATTTCCAATTCGAGATGCAGGTCCGAAGTGGGGATCGCGCAGACTACGCCTTCGTCGAAGCGGCCAATGCAAGGGTCGCCCCTCTCGGGATCAATATCACAGCCTGGGCGGCGGCCTGCGACCGGATGGGTCGTGTCCCAGCTGCCCTCTGCGTTATGCTTCTAGACGCCAATCGGGATCACCCAACCGCACCCGTCATGAACCCTGGCGGGGCATTGCGGGGCATGATCAAGGCGCACAACCGGGGCAAGTTGAATCTGATCGGGAGCCTGATCGGATTACATCGCAGACGAGGGTTCTAGGGCCATGCCGCACGATTTTCCCGCGTTTCTGCGTCTCTCAGGCCGCGTTCGTGGCCATCCACACGTGGATTTACCCACGAGCGCGGCCAGAATGCGCGTTTTCAGAGGCTTATCAGCCTGGATCGGCTCGTATATAGGGATCACATCCTGTTCTTTTGAAGTGTTCAGACCTCCCGCTGCCACGGTCCGTTCGCGAATTTCGCCCGGCCCGATGGTCTCTTGGAGGTGCATTTGACGTTGCCAGATAGCCATTCCGCGCTTGTCGTCGGTGGTGTGTCGCACGACATGAGCCATCTCGACGCTTTTGCGATTGTCGTCCCTGGCAAAGGACGCGCACCGGGCACCCATCTGAATATTCTGGTCAAGTTTTCCAATCACGTCACGACCGAGCGTGCGCTGCACGGCCAGCCGCATGACACAGTTGATCATCGCGGGACGAGACGCGCCTTTGATCCGAAGCGCTACGCTATGTCACTCCGCCTTCCCGACATCATTTCACAGGGTTTCGCCGATGACGCGCTTTGCTTTGTGTCGAAGGACTTCAGCGGCCACGAAAATCTGATGATGATCGAGTTTGAGAACGGAGACACCTGGTCAATCGTGTTCTGTTTTCAGCCTTTGCCCGACGGCGTCTTAATGGAGATTCTGTCCACCCATCCGAAACCAATGCGCGGGAAACCAAAGCGGGATCATCTGACGTATTTTGCCCGTAAGTGCTTGTTTGCCCAGCAAAGGGTCCCAAAAAGCTGAAGGCTCGACCGAAGCCGAGCCTTAGTAGTCGTCCATTACCGTGGTCTGCAAGACCTTCAGCTTTCGCATCAGGTTGACATGACAGTGACCTCGAAAGTCGAACCTGCCTGAGCCTCAGATAGTCGATCAGACCCAAAATGTCAAGAAAATCGGTCTAGACCGGGTTTAGCGTGCGGGGTCGTTAACGCTTTGTAACTCTTAAGTTAATGTCAGTACGACGTCGAATCTAGTGCAGACGGTTTTTGGGGGCGTCCCCGTTTCGGGGAACAGCTCTAGTCGGCAAGCCGACCGAAGCCTGTAGTCTTCGCCCATTCGGGTTACGATCCTCGCCCACGCGGCCCCGAGGGCCGCGATCAGCGCTCACGCGATGAGCAATTCAACTTCAGGTTTTCCAGCATCAACGTGAGATTTGTACCATGCCGGCGGACGCCCCATACCAGACCAGGTTTTCCCCGACTCCGGATCCTTGAACTTCGCCGGCTGCGGCCCGCGCGGGCCGCGCCGCCGGCCTTTCGGTTTCCCTTTCGGCGCGGCAAGTAGATCTTCCAGCGCAAAACCATATTCGCCCGCGGCCGCACGCGCCGCCTTTAAGGCATCCTTGCGGTTCTGTTTCTCGCGTCTTGCAAATTCCGCATCAATGTCCTTCAGCAACCGTTCCAACTCGGTCCGGGTCTTGCCATTCAAATTCACCTTCGCCACGAAATCCTCCAATGCGATGTTTCATTGCATAATTCTCAAAACGGCTAAGACTTCCTTTTCTCAGCCACGGAGACGGGAAACAGTTTGCGCCGTTCTTCTTCGCTCAGCCCTTCATACGCTTCGATGAGTTGCATCGCCTGCCGATCGATCACCAGGTCCGCTAGACATGCCACCTGTTTCGCAACCTGCGGGTCTTCGTCCCCCATCAGTGGAAAAAAATCGCCAACACGCAGACCGAAAACGGACGCAATGCGCCAAAGGAGGTCCGCGCCGACCCTCGTTTCTCCCATTTCGTATTGCTCAAGCTCACGCAAGGGCACGCCGAGTCGGACCGCCATTACCTTCTGCGACATACCATTTTGCCAACGAAGCTGCCTTATCTTGCGGCCTACGCGCTCATTGACCGAATTACCCATTTTCAATCTCCACCTCTTCAAAGGGGAGCTTCCGGCATAAAGCCGGATGTCAGCAAGACCCCCGGCCAGGGCAGGGGAGCGCAGTGTTTAGACAGAAGCCCTGGACATTCCCACGCCATCCGGCCGGTAGCCGTTGGGCAAAAAAATCCATGGGCACGCGCTAAGGCCGCCTGGCAATATCTCTTTTCAGACAGGGCTTGCTGATTTCCCCGCGCCGGTGCACCGGCGATGCGAATTGATCGCGCGTTTGCTGTTATTTCGCAAGAGCTTGCGGCGGTCGTCTCACAAGTCCGGATTTCTCAGGCGTTTTTCAGCAACGTGCCGCCTTCTGGATATCGGCCAATCCTCAGCCCGAACCATGACATACCGTCCCGGCCCCGCAAGGGCTGCGCCCTTCTCCACTTCGTTGCGCCCCTCCGGGTGCGGGCCCGCTCCTTGGTACGTCACTTGGGCTGCGTCATTACCCGTAACCAAAAGGAGAACACTATGACAAAACTATTGAAGAAAATCCGCTCGGTCCTGCGAAGCCTCGGCCACAAAGCCAAGCTCAGTCTCAGCGTCGCACTCTCTATCCCCGGTTTCCTCAAAATCGAGGTGGAATACGAAAAGACACTCACCCCGCCCGACAAGCCAGATGTGGCCTAGCAGCAATGGCCCACGCTTTGGCGTGGGCCATTGCTGTCTATCCATCCGCTGCCGCAGCACCCGATCGAAGGACATTGCAGGCGTACATCCCGATTTCGTTTCCTTCGGCGCCATAGGCAATCATCGTGCCTTCCAGCATCTCCTGCCCTTCAGGGATTTCCATCGCGCGAATGTCTACAGCAGCGTCAATGTCCCGAAAGGTTTCCAATGCAGCGGCATGGCAGTCAGTGACATCGGCAAAATCCATCCGCGTTTCCAACTCAGAACCGGTTTCAAAGTTGAATATCACGACGATCAGTAGAACTTTCATGAAACCCTCGCTAAAAAATCGAAAGCCGGAGCGACTGCCCCGGCCTTCGGGTGAAACTTTCGTCTTCACCTTGCGGGATCATAGGCCGTCCCCGGCTTGATCCTGTGATTACAATAATACGTTATTGTTACGCAAACAAGGGTTTTGTCACCCCTTCATCTTGCCAGAAATATCCTCGGGGGAGCGCCTACAAGGCGCGGGGGCAGACAGCCCCTATGCCATCCAGCCACCAATATGCGACCAGAAATGGTTCAGTTCGTCACCGGCATGAAGGGTCCTTGCGGCGTCATCTGGCGAGAATGATCGAATGGCAGCTCCCATTGCCCTTGTCCCACCAAGTGTTTCCAATCGCTGACCAGCGGCACGCAGTCTGTCCCGCTCAGCTTGCGTCGATTCCGAATAGGATACACCGCGCGCTTCAAACTCGACATACGCCGCCCGGGCTTCATTGAAAGCCGAAAAGGTTTCCATAAACCGTTCGAATGTCGCGACGCTACTTTGGGCCGTGCCCGCGAGCCAGTTCAGGTCGACGCCGAAGTCATCACAGATGGAAATAGCAACAGCGAGCGGTGTTTCGCGCTTTTCCAGCTCGTAATTCTTGTAGGCCCGATCTGACAAACCCAGTCGCAAGGCCATCTCACCTTGCGATAGGTGATGCCGAGACCTGATGTCTCGAAGCCGCTCGCCAATAACGTTCATGAAGATGTCCGTATGTTCCCTTTTGTGGGAACGATACGACTTTCGCGGGCAGCAATCAAGGTCAGGATTTTTTGACCTGCGGAGGGGCCGCCTTGCGGCGGCCCTGGGTTGCTATTCGGTCACGTCGCCTTTGGCGCTTGGCAGGAAGGCGACCAGCTCGGTCACACCAACCGGGAAATCGAGCTTGAGAGTCAGGAAAGTTTCGCCGCTGTCCCGCTTTGTGTTCTCGAACACCGCGCCGACCCGGCGATAGGTGGTCTTTTCGGTGCCGTTGTCGTCGTATTTTACAGGGACGGTCAGAGTGTAATGTGCCATTTGGGTTTCTCCTTGTTTCGATGAAGGTGAAAAAGCGCATCGAACGAGGGTGCGGTGCAGGCCGAAAATCGGTGGGTTTGCCCTGCGGGTGGAAACCGTTTTTCTGCTTGCCGGGGCTTCGCCACGGGAACACCAAGCCCGCGATGCGTCACCTCTCATCTTTCCAGAAACAAGGCAGAGGGAACCCAGATGCCATTACACGCCGTCTCTGCCTGATACGGCAACAGCAGCGATAGAAGACAGTGGGGATCCCGCTTCCGCGCGGGATCGGGGACACAGCGGACGCCGGCCTCTCCGCTGCGCTCTAAGGCCGTCGACAACTTCCCATTGGTTTGATCCGCCCAACAGACCTGGCCCGCAAAGTCAATGACGCCATCGACGGTGCGCCATCGGACCCTCCGCAATTTTCTCCTGCGTCGAAAATGACGGTTTCCAATGCCGCCCCGCCGACAAGCCCCCCTTGGGGGGTGGCTATGACTTTTCGTTCCAGGCCCGTGGGTCGGGCTGACGCCCTCCCCCCTCTGTTCCCCGGAAAATGCGCGCATTTTCCAAAAAACAGAAAGGGAAGGCGTCGCCCATTGGCGGAAAGAGGTCACAAGACCCGACCGCATCACCACAAGGAGGCCAAGGATGGTCATGACTGATGAAAGTCGGACGCGGGAATGTGCCCGTATTGCAGAACAAAATGACGCCTTTCGTCACCGCCGTCAGGGTGGTGGACAAGGCAAATGGGTTTGGACCCAAGCGGTAAATGCAGAGGGTCCGGACTTTTTGTGTGCTTGTGTGCAGGCCGTCGAAACCTATGACGATTTCACCGAAGAAAACGACCCCTACGGAACCCACGAAATGGGGTTCATGGAAGTAGCAGACAAAAAGGTTTGGTGGAAAATCGACCTTTACGACCGTGCCTATGAAGGCGGTTCACCCAACCCCACGTCACTCGCCGACACGCGCCGCGTGCTGACGATCCTTTTTCCAAGCGATTGGTGAAATTGGCCGCCCCGTCAGGGGTGCGCCAAAGGCGCTGCCTGCGCCCGAGAGGAGGTGAACACATGACCAGAGCAGTTATCGAGCAGCGCAAACGCGAAGCAATCGCGCTTGTGAGAAAGGGAGGTCTCTCCGCCAAGATCGGCCTCGCCTTTCTGAAACAGCACGCCGCCTAAGCGGCCTCGCCTCACCCCGTCAGGGGTGGGGCACCCATACCAAAATCAT
>JBCBOD010000227.1:0-2086 GCA_039821425.1 Pseudomonadota bacterium | reverse complement strand
TGCATTTCAGCAACTGTCATGCCTTCGTAGTGGGCAACCACTACGACGCCAGAGCTTTCAAAGATCTGGCCGAGATCTTCGACCAGCTGTTCTTTTTGTGCTCTATCCACAGTTTCACTCCAAGTTTGGCACCGGACAGGTCCGGCACCGGCTCTCACTTTTGTTAAACGGCAGGGGCCGCCCAACATCCACAGTCCATGTGCAACGGGGCGTGCCAGACGAACCGCGATGGGTTCGTTCAGAAATCTGGTCTATCCCGCCTCAGGCAGGAATTATCGGCATGTGCCAACCCACCGTCTCGGACGAACGTGTGCCGACGAATCAATCATCGACCCAACGGGGTGGTGCATAAGGTGTCGCTGCCCCGATGCCAAGCTTGAAAAAAGCGGCGCGTGATGACGGACGCGCCCTGTTGCTAACCTTCTGTTGAAGGTCACCCGATAGGTATCGACCCGATGCCACAAGCAAAGGGCCATACACGCCGGTCGCTGGAGGATTTCGCAGAAATAGCCTCTGACTGGTTCTGGGAGACGGATGCAGACCATTGCTTCGTCTTTCTTTCCGCACGCGTGGAAGAGGTGTTGCAGGTACCGCGGTCCATCATCATCGGCACGCGCCGGGACTCTCTCACGCCCGAACGCATAGACAACGAGAAGTGGGAGGCACATCTTGCCGACCTTGCAAACCTCAGGCCATTTCGCAATTTCGAATACAGCTTTACCCGGCCCAAGGATGGCGCCCTTTTGTGGTTGCGGGTTTCTGGTCAACCGTATTTTGCAGAGGATGGCAGCTTTCAGGGCTATCGCGGGGTCGGCGCCGACATCACCGGTGAACGCAGCGCAATCGCGATCCTGAAGGAAACCAACGCCGCCCTCGCCGCCCGAAATGAAGAGCTGAAGGACATGCGGCGTGCGCTGGAACGCAGCGAGCACGAGGACAACCTGACCGGAATGCTCAACCGCTTTGCATTCGAAACTGACCTGTCAGAAGCGCTTTTGCATTCCAATGCCCTGCTTGTCCTGCTGCACATCGACATCGACCGGTTCAAATGGATCAACGATTCACTGGGGCATACTGCCGGTGACAATGTGCTGATCGCCACAGCCGAACGGATCCGCCAGGTCGCCAGCGGACTTGGCCCTGTGTACCGGGTTGGTGGAAACGAATTCATGGTCGTTCTTGCAGAGGATGCCACTATCGAACGGGCACGGTGGATCGGCGACACGATTGTTGAAACCATGCAAGAGCCGATCAGGGTCGAGGCGCAGAAGATCTCTCTTTCGGTCAGCATCGGGATCGCATCTGGCGAGGGTGGCCAGTTTTCGGCGCATGACCTGATTACGCATGCGGATATCGCACTGTCCTTCGCCAAGCAGGAGGGGCGCGGCACAGTCCGCGAGGTGACCGAAAACCTGCTGACGGATATCGCGGCCAAACGGCAGCTTGCCAGCGACCTGCCAGAGGCAATTGCAAACGGTCAGATTGTTCCATTTTTCCAGCCGCAGATTGCTGCCGAAACCGGCTGCATTGTCGGGGCAGAGGCACTGGCGCGTTGGCAACATCCCGATCTTGGCCTGCTCGCCCCTGCCGCCTTTCTCAGCATCGCATCTGACCTTGGTCTTCTGCCGGCCATCGACAAGAGCATGCTGCAGCAGGCACTGGCTTTCGTCCATCGCGCCAAGCGGGATGGTGTGCTGCTGCCGAGTGTCTCGGTAAACCTCAGCGCAGGCCGACTGATGGACCCGCAACTGGCCAATGACATCGAAATTTTCTGGACCGATCGCACCTGCCGGCTGTCGATTGAGCTCCTCGAAACGATCAGCCTCGACGACTTCAATCAGGACGTGATGGTCAAAGACAATCTGCGCCGCCTGCGAGAGCTGGGCGTGAAGATTGAGACGGATGATTTCGGCAGCGCCCGCGCCTCCATCACCAGCCTGCTGAACTGATCAGCCCCACTTGAGTGGTCCAATTTGATTGTTAGTGCATGACTGGCCTTTGGTCCATCGTGACGATGGTTTCAGGCGCTGGCGGGCGGTAGCCCAGAGCACTATGCGGGCGTTTGGTGTTGTAGTGTTTCCTCCAT
>JBCBOD010000021.1:0-37675 GCA_039821425.1 Pseudomonadota bacterium | reverse complement strand
CTTGCGCTTGGACATCTTCCCGATCCCGGGGTTCAGCGTGTTGGTGGGATCGCAGCTGCGGTAATGATCGGCAAGCGGTTCCTCGGCATGGTAGAGGTTGCCCACGTTGTGTTCTGCCGGGTATTTCGCGCCGCGCTGATCGAGGATGGCGAGCATTCTCTTCTTGATCTCTGCCGGGTCATGCCCGGCTTTGACTACATAATCCTGATGCAGGACGTGGCAGAAGAAATGCCCGTAGTAGAGTTTCTTCTCCAGCGCGTCCGCGATCTCTGCCGGAAGCACTTCGAACCAGTCCTGATCATTGCGGCGCAGCGCGATGTCGAGGGCAAGGATATCGGCAACCTTGCTGCCGTTGACGGCCATATAGCGGACCGCGGCCCCGGCAGCGGCAAAGCGGTGCAACCCAGCGATCTTGCCTTCGCGTGGGGTGCAGGCGAACCAATCGGCGCTGTCCCCGTCGAGGTTTTCCTTCAACCACGCTTCCGCCTCGGCGATCCCGTCATCCCGCATCTTCAGGATCAAGTGGTGGTCGAACCGTGTGCGGAACGCCTCCATCCGTTTAGGCAGCGGATTGGGCCAGAGCTTCATTAGCCCCTGCATCACCCGGTCGGTCATGTTTTTGGGCAGGATCGGCAACTTGTTTAGCCGCGCGTCGATCCAGCCTTTCATCGCAAAGATCATCGGTAGGCGGTCTGTGCCCAGCTTGTCGATCAACACCAGCGTGTCTTTGCCGAAGCGTTTGGAGACGTCATAGGCCTCCGCATGCATGTATTCGCCCGAGACGGGCAAGGTGGAGAATTGCGCCAGCACGTCACGGCGCAGGCGGGTCAGCGTCGCTGTATCTTTCGCCCCGATGTAGAACACCTGCTCGGCGTCGTTCTTGGGGTAGGTGTCCAGCCGTACCGCAAACACGGCGAGCTTGCCCGCACATCCCGCAGCCTCGTGCAGGCGACGCGGGTCGGCGTTCCAGCGCGCGGGCGTGTCGGCATCCACGTCGCGGACGCGGTTGGCGTAATCAGTGTCAGACCCTTTGGCGTTGGATGGCTCGATATCGGCGTCTGAGAACTCGCCCCTGTCCAGACGGCTCAGAATATCCTCGGGCCCGTCGCCTAGTTTCATGCCCAGGTGATTGACCAACTGCAACTCGCCTGCATCGGTGATCTGCGCATAGACGGCCATTTCGGTGTAGGACGGTCCACGTTCGACCAAAGACCCGCCGGAATTGTTGCACACGCCGCCCATGATCGACGCCCCGATGCAGGATGAACCGATCACCGAATGCGGCTGACGCCCCAGCGGGTCGAGCTGCTTTTCAAGATCGAAAAGCGTCGCACCCGGCAGGCTGACCACCTGTTTCCCATCCTGCAGCATGTGGATCTTGTCCATCCGCGTGGTGCTGATGACCACTGCGTCGCGGTCGTATGTGCCGTTGGGGGTGGAGCCTTCGGTGAGCCCGGTGTTCGCTGCCTGAAAAATCATCACCACATCGGCGGCAACACAGGCCTGCAGCACACGCCACTGCTCCACTAGGGTGCCGGGGCGGACCACCGCGATCGCCTTGCCCCCGCCGGAGCGGTAGCCCTTGCAATACCGCTCCATCGACTTTGGTGACGTGATCACATGGCGGCGGCCAACGATCTGGCGCAGGGTATCGGGCAGGGCGTTCATCACATCTTCCTTACCGCCAGCGCAGGTTGTCGCGGCTCAGTTGGTCGAGTTTTGTGATTCCCATCAGTTTCATGTCGCGCTCAATCTCTGTCCGGAAATTGGACAATGCTTTTTCAACCCCGGCCTGACCGGCCCCGGCCAGAGCATAAAGGTAAAGCCGGCCACCTGAACAGGCTTTTGCACCGACCGACAGGGCCTTGAGCACATGGGTGCCGCGCTGGATGCCGCCCTCGCAGATCACGTCAATCTTGTCACCGACCGCATCGCAAATCTCGGCCAGTTGATCGAAGGGCGCGCGCGAGCCATCAAGCTGCCGCCCACCGTGATTTGATACCATGATGCCTGTGCAGCCGATGTCGACTGCGCGCTTGGCGTCTTCTACCGACATGATGCCTTTCAAGGCAAACTGCCCGTCCCATTTCTTGCAGAGCTCTTCGGCGTCTTTCCAGTTCATCGACTGGTCCAACATGGAGGAGAAGTACTCGCCAACCGATACGGCCAGGTTCGTCCCAGCGCTCACATGCCCAGACAGATGCGGCATGTCGAACTTTTCCTTGGTCAGGAAGTTCCACGCCCACATCGGGTGGGTGGCAAAGCTCAGCAGTGAAGATGGGGTGAGCTTCGGCGGAGAAGTGAAACCGGTCCGCAGGTCGCGCTCACGGTTACCGCCGGTAATTGTGTCCACGGTCAGCGCCATGACCTCAAACTTCGCATCGCGGGCGCGTTCCAGCAGGGCGTCGTTGAGCCCACGATCCTTGTGGAAGTAGAATTGGAACATCTTCGGGCCAGGGGCGAGTTCTGCGATCTCTTCCACCGTGACGGTCGCGAGTGACGACACCCCGAACATCGTGCCGTGTTTCGTTGCAGCCTTGGCCACTGCACGTTCCCCTTCATGGTGGAACAGCCGTTGCAGGGCGGTGGGCGCGCAATAGACGGGCATGTCGAGCTTCTGGCCCATGACCTCAACACTCATGTCCACATCCTGCACGCCAGCCAGAACGTTGGGCACAAGGTCTACATCATCATAGGCCGTGGTATTGCGGCGGTAGGTGATTTCATCATCCGCCGCGCCATCGATGTAGTGAAAGATTGGCCCGGGAAGACGGCGCTTGGCCAGATTCCGGAAGTCCTGAAAATTGTGGCAGGATGCGACGCCCATATGTTCCTCCATTCAATATTGGTAAAGTATTTTTACCAATTTCAGGCCATATCTGAGATTCTCTGCGCGAAGTCAAGAAAAACCGGCACTGGTCTCGGCCATGCTTGCCACTACCTTTGGCAAGTGACGGTCTGCGGTATGTCATTTCAGTGACATCTTTCAACAAGACCTTGCGTGTGCGCCCATCCCTTGCCACCATAACTATGTACAGACTCAGAGGAGAGTTGATTGGCCACCAGCGCGCTGACCCCGCCCGATGCACCCGTCGCCGAAACCCTATTGGAATTTCCCGACAATTTCCTCCTGATCGACTTGTGTGGCGAGTACGATCGCAACCTGACCACCATCGAAGACAAGCTGAGCGTTCAGATTCTGCGCCGTGGCAACCAGTTGGTGGTGCTGGGTGACGAGGATGCCCGCAAAGAGGCGGAGGCCGTGTTGCGTGCGCTCTATGCGCGGCTGGAGGCGGGCCGCAGCCTGGAACCTGGCGATTTGGATCGTGAGTTGCGGATGGGCCCGGAAACCGTGCGCGGCCCGGCCCGCGACGGTGACCAGATCGAGCTTTTCAAGGGCGAAACCTCGCGCGTTGAGATCAAGACCCGCAAGAAGCTGATCGAGCCGCGCACCGACGCGCAAAAGGCCTATGTAAAGGCGCTATTCGACAACGAACTGGCCTTTGGCATCGGCCCTGCGGGTACCGGCAAGACCTATCTGGCCGTAGCTGTGGGCGTGAACATGCTGATCAGCGGCCATGTGGACAAAATCATTCTGTCCCGTCCCGCCGTCGAAGCGGGCGAGAAGCTCGGCTATTTGCCGGGCGACATGAAGGACAAAGTCGATCCCTACATGCAGCCCCTTTATGACGCGCTGAACGACTTTCTGCCGGGCAAGCAGTCGGCCAAGATGATCGAGGAAAAAGTGATTGAGATCGCGCCGCTTGCCTTTATGCGGGGGCGAACCCTGTCGAACGCTTTCGTTGTACTCGACGAAGCGCAGAACGCCACAACAATGCAGATGAAGATGTTCCTGACGCGTCTGGGCGAAGGCAGCCGCATGGTGATCACAGGCGACCGGACGCAGATCGACCTGCCGCGCGGTGTGAGTTCCGGTCTGTGGGATGCTGAACGGCTGCTTAAGGGAATCCCGAAGATCAGTTTCAACTACTTCACGGCCAAGGATGTGGTGCGCCACCCTCTCGTCGCAGCGATTATCGAGGCCTACGACAAGGATCAGGAAACCTGATCCTTCCATGAGCGTCGACTGCATCATCGAAGATCCGCGCTGGGGTGACCTTGCCGCGCTGGCGGAAAGGGCGGTGGACGCGACGCTGGAAAGGTTGGGGTTGGAGCCCTCGGTCTTTGAGGTCAGTGTGCTGGGATGTGATGATGCGCGCATTGCAGTGCTGAACGCGGATTTTCGCGGCAAGCCGCAGCCCACGAACGTGCTGAGCTGGCCGTCGGACGAAAGGGGTGCCGCTGTTGATGGTGAAATGCCCATTGCACCCACCCCGGGCCCGGACAATGAGCTTGGCGACATCGCGATCGCCTATGAAACCTGCGCGCGAGAGGCTGCAGCGGCCAGCAAACCAATGCCCGACCACACCCTTCATTTACTCGTGCATGGCACGTTGCACCTACTTGGTTTCGACCACGAACGTGACCGCGATGCCACCCTGATGGAGGGTTTGGAGGTCGAAATACTTGGCAAGATGGGCCTTCCTGACCCATATAAGGAAAGTTAGGGCGCAGCTGCCCGTGTAGAGATGGAAAAGATGGGCGATACTGGCGACGGGCCGTCTAGCGCAGCGCATGGCGCGCAGCAGGAACAACAAATCAAGGTGCCGGGGCTTTTGGCCCGCTTGCGCGCGGCTTTGCGCGCACCCGAGGCCGCCGATCAACCCACAGAAAATCAGGCGAATAACGTCAAGACTGCAGGGTCAGTGCTTGGCATGCTCAACCTGCGCCGCATGCGGGTGGAGGATGTGGCAGTGCCCAAGACCGACATCGTCGCTGTGCCAGTGACGATTTCCAAGGATGAGCTTGTTGAGGTTTTCCGCGAGAGCGGGCTGACCCGCGTGCCCGTTTATGACGGGACGCTGGACACACCCATCGGCACTGCCAACATGAAGGACTTTGCCCTGCAACATGGGTTCAACGGGGGGCGTAAAGCGATGGACCTCCGTGAAATGCTACGGCCGCTGATCTACGTGCCGCCGTCGATGCCGCTGGGTGTCCTGCTGCAGAAGATGCAGGCAGAACGCACCCACATGGCCCTTGTGATTGACGAATACGGTGGCACCGATGGGTTGGTAACGATTGAGGATGTTATCGAACAGGTCGTCGGCGAAATCGAAGACGAACATGACGTGGAAGAGGTCAAGAGCTGGACGCTTGAAAAACCCGGTTGCTACGTCGCCCTGGCCCGCACGGAACTTGACGACTTCGAGCAAGAGATTGGCATGGACCTGACCAGCAATGCCGCGATTGATGATGAAGAGATCGACACTTTGGGTGGTCTCGTCACACTCCTGGCGGGGCATTTGCCTGCAAGAGGTGAGGTGATCGTGCATCCGGATGGACCGGAGTTCGAGGTGGTCGAGGCTGACCCGCGCCGCATCAAACGGCTGCGCGTCCGTCTGAACCCGCCAAAGGTTGCCGATGCCTGACATCGCCGCGTGGTTCGCGGGATTGCGGCGTTGGCAGCGGGCGGCGATGCTGATCCTGATCGGTATCATCGCGGCCCTCGGGCACGCCCCATTCTACATCTGGCCTGCCACGATCCTCGCTATCGCAGCGGTCTTATGGTGTGTGCCAAGCGCGGTGACCCCACGCCAAGCCGCTGCGTGGATGTGGCTTTTCGGGATTGGCTATTTCGGTTTTGCCCTGCGCTGGATTGTCGAGCCGTTTCTCGTCGACGTGGCAAGGCACGGCTGGATGGCACCCTTTGCATTGGTACTGATGGCGGCCGGGGCGGGGCTATTCTGGGCCGTCGCCGGATGGTTTGCGGCGAGGCTCGCGCCGCGCAGCGCCTTGGTCCTTGCGTTGATGCTGACCGGGGCCGAGGTTCTGCGTTCACTTATCCTGACGGGGTTTCCATGGGCGCTTTTGGGACACGTCTGGTTGGAAACGGGCGTTGCGCAATTTGCCGCGTTTGGCGGCCCCCATCTTTTGACCCTGCTGTTGGTGCTGTCAGCCTGGGCGCTCGCTGCTTTGCCAAGGTCCCACCGCATTCTGGCGGTCGTGATCCTTGTTTTAGTTACGGGGGCTGGCCTGTTCATACGCCCCGGCCCTATGCCGACAGCCTTGCCAGACGCCCCCATCGTCCGGCTGGTCCAGCCCAATGCGCCGCAGGATCAGAAATGGGACCCGGCGTTT
Source organism: Pseudomonadota bacterium (assembly GCA_039821425.1). Taxonomy (GTDB): domain Bacteria; phylum Pseudomonadota; class Alphaproteobacteria; order Rhodobacterales; family Rhodobacteraceae; genus Yoonia. The sequence continues at coordinate 31,474 of JBCBOD010000021.1, read as the reverse complement.
CGCGATGAATTCGTCCGCCGCATGGTGCGCCTGTCCGGGGAAGGGGAGGTGCCAGATATTGTCGTCTGGCCGGAAACGGCGGTGCCATACTTGCTGCAGTTCCTCGATGATGAATTGCAGGTTTTTTCGGATGCCGCACGTGGGGCGCCCCTGGTTTTTGGTGTCCAACGGCGGGACGCCGAACGGCGTGCTTTCAATAGTCTTGTGGTGATGAGCGCGGGCGCGCGGATCGAAAGCATCTATGACAAGCGACATCTGGTGCCGTTTGGGGAATATATGCCCGGCGCTGCGCTCCTTGGGCGGGCCGGGGCCACGGGGCTGGCGCGCAACCTCGGCATAGGGTTCACGCCCGGCGCGGTGCCCGGACCCGTCGATATCCCCGGCATCGGGCCAGCCGTGCCACTGATCTGCTACGAGGGGATCTTTGCCGAAGAGATCGCCTATGGCGACACCCGGCCCCGGCTCTTGCTCTTGATCACCAATGATGCGTGGTTCGGGCAGGGTGCAGGGCCAGAACAACATCTGGCACAGGCCCGGCTGCGCGCCATAGAGCAGGGTTTGCCCATGGTCCGCGTGGCGAACACCGGGATCAGCGCCATGATCGATAGCAAGGGGCGCATCGTGGGATCCATGGCGCTGGGCACGGCTGGCGCGCTTGACGCGGCATTGCCCCCCGCGTTGCCCGAAACACTCTATGCCCGTTTTGGCGAATGGCCCTTTGCCGTCCTTTGGGGTTTCTTCACGATTGGGGCCATTACATGGCAACGCCGAAAAGCGATTGACCTCACCCCACCTGCCCCCTAGACGAAGGTCTGGTTCTGTCACAACGGCTTCCTGACGTGGCAGAGAATTTCTAATGGAGCACATCCCATGGCACGGCAAAACTACATATTCACCTCGGAATCCGTTTCCGAGGGTCACCCCGATAAGGTCTGCGACCGAATTTCGGACGCAATCCTTGACGCGCTGATCAGCGAAGAACCTGAAGCCCGTGTCGCCTGCGAAACCTTTGCGACCACCAACCAAGTGGTGATCGGCGGGGAGATCGGCCTGTCCGACCAGTCCAAGCTGAAAGGTTACATGGACCGGGTCGAAGATATCGCACGCGCTTGTATCAAGGACATCGGGTACGAGCAGGACAAGTTCCACCACGCGACCTGCAACATCTTGAACCTGCTGCATGAGCAATCAGCCCATATCGCCCAGGGTGTTGATGCCGCCGCCGACAAGGAAGAGGGCGCTGGCGATCAGGGCATCATGTTTGGCTATGCCACGACAGAGACAGACGCGCTGATGCCCGCGCCGATCCAATACGCCCACGCGATCCTGCGCCGACTCGCCGAGGCGCGCAAATCCGGCGCAGAGCCTACATTGCGCCCGGATGCAAAAAGCCAGATTTCCCTGCGCTATGAAGGCGGCAAGCCGGTTGAGGCGACACAGATCGTGCTCTCCACCCAGCATGCGGACGAAACACAGACGAGTGCCGATATCCGCGCAATCGTAGAACCTTATATCCGAGAGGTCCTGCCCGAGGGCATGATCACCGCGAACACCGAATGGTGGGTGAACCCGACCGGGACCTTTGTGATTGGTGGCCCTGACGGAGATGCTGGTCTGACGGGCCGCAAGATCATCGTGGACACCTATGGTGGCGCAGCCCCCCACGGCGGCGGTGCGTTTTCCGGCAAGGACCCAACGAAGGTGGACCGTTCCGCCGCCTATGCCGCCCGCTATCTGGCGAAGAATGTGGTCGCTGCTGGCATGGCGGAACGCTGCACGATCCAGCTGAGCTATGCCATTGGCGTGGCCAAGCCACTCTCTATTTATGCGGACACGCATGGCACAGGTGAGGTAAACCCAGCCGCCATTGAGAACGCAATTCGCGAGGTGATGGATCTGACACCGCGCGGCATTCGTGAGCACCTGTCGCTGAACAAACCGATCTATGCCCGCACGGCGGCCTATGGCCACTTTGGGCGGGAGCCGGATGCAGACGGTGGTTTCAGCTGGGAACGCACGGACCTGGCCGCAGCGCTGAAGGCGGCCGTTTAAGCAGGAGGGTGGGTCAAGACCCACCTTACCGGCCGCAATGCATTGATGTGCCAGACTTGGCATCGCGCGACTGGCAACGCTAGAGTGGCCTGGTGATATCCGAGGTCCCCATGCTACGCAGCCTATTGTTTTCCTTCTGCCTTACTGTCCTTGCCCTACCGGCTACGGCTCAAAAATTCGCCGAACCATCAGGCCTGTCATCCAGCAAGTTCAGCGTGCAAGGCAGCACGTTGATCTACAACTCCAACGATGTCAGCGGCGATGCATACCCTGAAATTGACGGGCCGGACGTTGACGAACTGCGCGCCCAGTTGCGCCGCAACCGCAACATCAACACGTTGCAGCTGACGAGTACGGGCGGTCTGGTCTGGGCGGGGGATGAAATGGCACGCGTTGTGCTCGACTACGGTTTGAACACAAGGGTGGTCGACGAGTGCAGCAGCTCTTGCGTGATGGTTTTCCTCGCCGGGGCAGAGCGCGAGATGACGGGCGGGTCAAAGATCGGCTTTCATCAAAACAGCTGGGGCGCAAGCGGCGCGCAGAGTTATTTCAAGGAATGGCGACAAAGCGAAGGGTGGGATACCCCGTTTGATTTCGCGTCTTGGCTTTACCAGGACACGCAGCATGAAACTGCGGCCCAGCTGGAGTTCATGATCTCGCGCGGTGTCGATCCCGGCTTTGCCATCGAGACGAAGAAATACCGCCCCGTCATGTGGTTCCCCACACGGGATGAGTTGCGCGATGCCGGTGTGATAAACCGCTGAGCGATTTGCGCACCTCCGCGCCCCTTGCTAAAGCGCGGGCATGACCAAGACCAATCACCCATCGGGCGCACCATGGCGCAACTTTTACGGCCGGTTGAAAGGCAAAACGATCCGTGCCTCGCAGGCGGACTACCTTGAAAACGATCTGGCCCCACTCTCCCCCGGGCCGGTCACCTGGGAAGAGAACCCGGATCGCACGCCACTGGATCTCGCCGGCCTTTTCGGTGATCGCGACATCTGGCTCGAGATCGGTTTTGGCGGCGGCGAGCACCTGGTCCATATGGCCCAGACCAACCCGCAGATCGGTCTGATCGGGTGTGAGCCCTATATCAACGGCGTTGCGATGCTGCTCGGCAAGGTCCGTAAAGCAGAGGTGGATAACCTGGCGATCCATCCTGGTGATGTGCGTGATCTGTTTGATGTGCTGCCGACTGCCTGCCTGTCGAAGGTGTTTCTGAACTACCCTGATCCCTGGCCAAAAAAGCGCCATCATCGCAGGCGTTTCGTGACGCCCGAGCATCTGGAACCGCTCGCGCGCGCAATGAAACCGGGGGCAGAGCTGCGCGTTGCAACGGATATTCCCGACTACGTGCGTCAAACCCTCGAACAGGTGCCCCGCCATGGGTTTCACTGGACGGCGGAGCGCCCCGCAGATTGGCGTGAGCCTTGGGACGACTGGATTTCGACCCGCTATGAGCAGAAGGCGCTGCGCGAAGGCCGGGTGCCCCATTATCTGACCTTCTATCGGTCTTAGCCTTCTTCGCCTCCGGCGGGAGTATTTTTGGCAAGATGATGAGCAGGAGCGTGGACCCTTCCCATGGCCTGCGTTAAGACGCGGGGCAAGAAGGAAGGATCACCCATGTCTGGCCACGGCACCCCCATTCCAATGACATCCCGGCCTTGCGGCCCACTCAAGGGCCAGGCGGATGTGCCGGGGGACAAGTCAATCTCTCATCGCTCCCTGATCCTCGGCGCGATGGCCGTGGGCGAGACCCATATCACCGGGCTGCTGGAAGGTGAGGATGTTCTAGACACCGCTAAGGCCATGCACGCTCTCGGAGCGGAAGTGACTGACCATGGCGGCGGCGAATGGTCCGTGCACGGCGTGGGGGTTGGCGGCTTTACAGAGCCCGATCAGGTAATTGATTGCGGGAATTCCGGCACCGGGGTGCGGCTGATCATGGGGGCGGTGGCGACCTCGCCGATCGCTGTCACGTTTACCGGTGATGCCTCGCTCAACAAGCGCCCCATGGGCCGGGTGACCGATCCGCTCGCGCTCTTCGGCTGTCAGGCGGTGGGCCGCTCTGGCGGGCGCTTGCCACTGACCCTTGTCGGGGCGGCGGATCCGGTGCCGGTGCGCTACACGACGCCAGTCGCCTCGGCGCAGGTGAAATCCGCCGTCTTGTTGGCAGGGTTGAATGCGCCCGGCCAGACCGTGGTGATCGAGAAAGAGGCGACCCGCGACCATACCGAACGCATGTTGCAGGGATTCGGTGCGACACTGACGGTCGAGGAAACGGATGAAGGCCGGGTCATCACGCTCGATGGCCAGCCGGAGCTGACACCGCAGACGATCACCGTGCCGCGCGATCCGTCCTCTGCTGCGTTCCCGGTCTGTGCGGCGCTCATCGTGCCGGGTTCTGACGTGCTGGTCCCGAACATCGGGCTGAACCCGACGCGCGCCGGGCTTTTTACCACGCTGCAAGAGATGGGCGCGGATCTGACCTATGAGAACATGCGCAACGAAGGGGGGGAGCCTGTGGCCGACTTGCGTGCGCGGTTCTCGCCCAACCTGAAAGGCATAGCTGTTCCGCCAGACCGCGCGGCCAGTATGATCGACGAATACCCTGTCCTCTCCGTTGTCGCGGCCTTTGCCGAAGGCGTGACCGACATGCAGGGCGTCAAGGAATTGCGGGTCAAGGAAAGCGACCGGATCGATGCGATGGCCAAGGGCCTGCGCGCGGCCGGTGTGCAGGTTGATGAAGGCGAAGACTGGTGGCAGGTCACTGGTCTCGGCCAAGGCAATGTTCCCGGTGGGGCAACGGTGGCGAGCCAGCTTGATCACCGCATTGCAATGGCATTCATGGTGATGGGCATGGCCACGCAGAAACCGATGCGCGTGGATGATGGAGGCCCGATTGCGACATCGTTTCCGATTTTCGAGGGGTTGATGGCCGATTTGGGGGCGCAGCTGATCCGGGACAATCAATGAGCTTCGTCGTCGCGATTGATGGCCCGGCTGCTGCTGGCAAGGGCACGATTTCAAAGGCGGTGGCGGCACACTTTGGGTTTGCGCATCTGGATACGGGACTGCTCTATCGTGCGGTAGGGGCCAAGGTTCTGAAAGGGGCGGATGCGGGGGCGACGGCGCGAGACTTGTCACCAAAGGATCTGAATGCCCGCAACCTGCGCACACCAGAGGTCGCGCAGGCGGCAAGCGAGATTGCGGTCATCCTTGAGGTGCGCGAGGCTCTTGTTGATTTCCAGCGCAATTTTGCGGCCCGCGAAGGCGGCGTGGTGTTGGATGGCCGCGACATTGGCACGGTGATATGCCCAGATGCCGATATCAAGCTTTTTGTCACAGCCACACCGGAATGCCGCGCGCAACGGCGCCATGAGGAATTGCTAGGCCGAGGTTTGGACACCGACTTTGAGACTGTGCTGGCCGATGTAAAAGCAAGGGATGAGCGGGATAGCAGCCGGGCCGCAGCCCCGCTTTTGCCAGCCAATGATGCTGTCATGCTTGATACGTCGGAGCTTTCGGCAGAACAGGCAGTTGCCAAGGCAATCGCGCTCATCACGTCCGCGCAGGGCTGAAAACCGCAAGAGTATTGCAGTCCATCACCAAAGCTTGCTTTGGACGATTGGGCGTTGCGGCCTACCGTTGGATCAAAGGAGTTTTCTGATGATCCGTTCCCTGACCCTCGCCGCGTTGCTGTCTTTGCCTCTGCCTGCCTTCGCCCAAGAGGGGCCCGCGGCGGAGCCGCACATGACCCTGCCCCGGATGGGTGAAATCGTGCTGGCACTCGACCCAGAGGCAGAGCTGACGGGGAACGGGTTTGCCTTTACAATTGATGATATCCCGGTCCTGATCATCACCGATGTCTTTGCCAACCGGATGCGTGCCATGGTCCCGATCCGGTCCGCCGAGGGGATGACTGCTGAAGAACTGCAGCGGGTCATGCAGGCAAATTTCGATACGGCCCTCGATGCCCGCTATGCCATCGCGCAGGGCCGCCTTTGGGGTACTTTTATCCATCCGTTTCGCGAGTTGGAGCGGGATCAGTTAATCTCTGCCATTGGCCAGACCGTGAATGTCGCCAAGACCTATGGCACCCTCTACACCGGCGGCGCGACGCAGTTTGGCGGTGGTGACAGCGGAGATCTGCAACGCCAGTTGATCGAGGATCTGCTGGAACGCGGGCAGGATATCTGACAGGTCTGGGCCATGGCCCAGGAAATCATCGATCTCATGACATGGCCCCGCGCCGTCCAGTTTCACTTCTTCCGGACGTATGACCGCCCGCACTATGCGACGACCGCCCGTTTGGACATCACGCATCTGATGACGCGGAAGGCTGAGGGCGTTTCTGCCTATCGCGCCTGCCTTTATGCGATTGGTGCGGGCATCCATACGGTGCCTGAACTTTGCATGCGGTTCCGCGGCGATCAGGTCGTGCGGCACGACACGATCACGCTGTCGATGACCGTCCCGACCCATGCAGGCAGTTTTGGCTATGGCTACGTGCCTTACCAGCCGGATTTCTCCGCGTTTGAGCGCCAAGCGAAGGCATTGATCGATCGGGTCGCCGCTGGTGGCGGGTTGGACCCGAATGCGGGGGAACGGGATGACCTTGCCTATCTCTCTTGCATGCCGTGGCTGGATTACACCGCGATCAACAACGCGCTGCCCGGGCCGGATGATTGCATCCCTCGGATTTCATGGGGGAAGTTCGTGGATCATGGCGCGCGCTGGGACATGGCGATGACGATTGAGGTGCATCATGCGCTTGTGGATGGGGCGCAAGTGGGGGCGTATTTTGCGGCGGTGCAGGCCGCCTTGGACGCAATCTAGCACCCTTAATTAACATATTGATTAATTAACTAGATGGTTTATCAAGGTGGCATGACGCAAGCCGACCATCTTGATGCAGCCTTTGCCGCACTCGCCCATCCCGCCCGCCGTGCGATCCTTGCGCGGTTGGCAGAGGGGGAGGCGACGGTCAACGAACTCGCCGCTCCGTTCGAGATGAGCCTGCCCGCCATTTCCAAACACATCCGCGTCCTCGAAGGGGCGAACCTGATCCGCCGGGGCCGTAAGGCGCAGTTTCGGCCCTGCCGGATCAACGCGGCCCCTTTGGCCGAGATTGCGGCCTGGACGGAAGAGTATCGGCACATCTGGGACGCCCGTTTTGACGCGATGGATGCGATACTTTCGAAAATGACACCCAAGGAGGGGGAGAGTGATGACTGATTGGGTCAAGATTACGCGCGAATTTGAGGCGCCCATTGCCGATGTCTGGGCGATGTGGACCGACCCGGCCAATTTCCAGAAGTGGTACGGGCCCAACGGCTTTACCGTGCCAACAGCCGAAATGGACATGACCGAAGGCGGCACCCGCAAGATCTGCATGGAGATGGTCACGCCAGACCGGACGATGACCATGTGGTTCACCGGTGTCTACAAAGAGGTCAGCGCACCCAGCCGCCTCGTCTATACCGAAAGCATGTGTGACGCTGACGGCAACATCATCGCCCCCGCCGATATGGGCATGCCGGAAGGCACCCCTGATACAACCGAGGTGATTGTTGAGTTGTCCGAGGAGGATGGAAAGACGGTCATGGTCATGCAGCATATCGGTGTGCCTGCCGGCACCCCGGGCGAAGGCGGCTGGAACCAGGCATTCGACAAACTGGGGCAGGTCCTGATCACGGCCTGAAGTCCGAAACCACTTTCTTGAACCATGGCAATCGGTTAGGCCGGTGCCATGGGAAAAGAGAAGATCGACACGCGGGGACTGGGGCTCGACATCGGGCTCACTTACGTCAAGTGGCTGACGGGGGCAGAGAACCTACACTACGGGTATTGGACGGGGTTGGAGGTCTGCGCCGCCAACCTTGGGGCAGCTCAGGCGGCCTATACCGATCTGTTGTTTGAGCGGCTGCCCAGCACCCCGTCCCGCATTCTTGATATTGGTGGGGGCGCTGGAGAAACGGCCCGCAAGCTGATCGCGCTAGGCCACACGGTCGAAATTGTCGTCCCCAGTGCCTATCTGGCCGGGCGGTGCCGTGAAAATGCGCCAGAAGCTGTGGTGCATCATGCGAAGTTTGAGGATGCCCAACTGGAAGGGCCGTTTGACGTTTGCCTGTTTTCCGAGAGCTTTCAGTACATTCCGATGGATCAGGGTCTTGCGAAGTGCCTGTCATTGCTGGCGACTGATGGGCGCATCGTGATTGCGGACTGTTTCCGCAGCGAAACCTTCAGCCCCGACAAAGTGCAAGCCACTGTGGGCGGCGGCCACCATATCGGTGCATTCCGTCAGAAGGTTGCAGATCTGGGTCTCGGGATGGAACGCGAGATTGACGTGACAGAGGCGGTGGCACCCTCAATCGACCTCGAACAAGGGCTGTTCAACGTGATCGGCTATGCTCTTGGGCGGGTGGATGAAGAACTCAGCCACAAACGCCCCCGGATGCGGCGGGTGCTGCATTGGACTCTGCGCCGTTTCCTCAGCCCCCGCAGACGGGCACGGCTGGATCAACGGCTGAACCAGCAGACACGGAACGCCGCGCACTTCGCCGCGAACAACACCTACCTGATGCTGGTGTTGACGCGCAGCTAGACTGTTCAGGGTTTGGGCTTCGCCAGTTCGTCAATCGAAATCAGTGCAATGCTGGACGTCCCATAGTTCGTCACCGCAATGACGCCAGAGGGTGAGATACCGAGCCCATGGGGAAAGTCAAAGCAGTCACCCGTAAAGATGCCTTCCATCTCTGCTGTAGCAGCATTTACCGAAATCAAGGCGTTGCTGACCTGATCGGGGAACCAGATGTGGTCGCCCCAGACGTCCAATGCATCAGAATGAATTTCCTGGTAGACCCCGACGCACACCCATTCTTTCGCGCCAACGGGCATCTCCCATAGGCTGGTGCTCGGGCCCGTATAGGACGTTTTGCGCGGGTTTGCCGAAACGGCTATCGCAAGATGGCGATTGCGCGCCGCGTCAAAGCACACATCCCGTGCGCCCCATGGCTTGGGCAATCGCGAGACTTCTTTCCCAATATAAATGCGTGGATCGACGCCTGTGTGTAGCGCTATGCAAAGTTGGCCTGCCTCGTCGTAAGCTACTCCGTGCGAGAAGTCTTTGCTTTCATGTGGCCGCTCTTCCAAGGCCTGCAACGCGTATTCTGCTGCGGTTTTTGTGAGTGTGAAACGCGAACATATGTTCTCCCAACACCCGCTGACCGCGACTTCCCAAGTGTTTTCATCAATCGGTTTGGCGGCAATGTCGTCTGACAAATGACCAAAATCGCCAGTCCAAAGAACCGGGTTCTCGGCCTCCAAGTCAAACACTGCAGCACGCAGGCCACTGCGGTGGCAGGCGATGTAGCGTGTCTCCTCCAGCCACCAGACGCCTGTGATCGTCGAATAGCGAGCGCCACTTTCCCCAATGTGCAGGACGGGCGTATCGGCACGGTTTGGCTCGTTCCAGACATGATAGCCTTCGATACTCGACTGTGACAGCACCATCCGTTTCGCGTTCGCATCCGACTTAATAGGTCCAGGCAAAGGGATCTGTTTTGGCGGGTTTGACGCAGGCGCGAGCAGGTCTTTGCCGGCGGCGATGATCTTGCGGCGCAGTTGGTTACGCATGCGGCGAACGGGAGCTGGAAGAAATTTAGCGAACAAAACGACGAGTCTCTGTGAATGTTGCGCCCTATCTTACCGCCGCCGCATCGCGAGGAAAGGACCTAAATCGTAGCGATCATCAAACGGCTGCAGAGCCCTTGCATGGTTGGTGAAAGCCCACTATACGCCCCCTGCGAAGCGTCGAGACAGGCGCGGGCGTGAGACTTGAGCGGGGTCGGTGTTCAACCGGCCCTGTTGTTTTATTCCCGCATTGACGCGTTCGTCCAACCGAAACCCCGTCCCACCTCAGGTGGGCGATCATCCAAAGACCGGCGGAGACAACCGCGCGGCCCGTATAAACAAACGATAGGAAACGCACGCCACATGGCAAACGCAATGGACGAGTTTGAAGCACTCCTGAACGAAAGCTTCGAAATGGACACACCGACCGAAGGGTCTGTTGTCAAAGGCAAGGTCATCGCAATTGAAGCAGGCCAAGCCATCATCGACGTCGGCTATAAAATGGAAGGCCGTGTCGAGCTTAAAGAATTCGCAAATCCAGGTGAAGACGCTGAACTGGCTGTGGGTGACACGGTTGAAGTGTTCCTGCGTCAGGTTGAAAACGCGCGTGGCGAGGCTGTCATCAGCCGCGAAATGGCCCGTCGTGAAGAAGCCTGGGATCGTCTGGAAAAGGCCTATGCCGATGAAGAGCGTGTCGATGGCGCGATCTTTGGCCGCGTGAAGGGTGGTTTCACGGTTGACCTTGGTGGCGCTGTGGCGTTCTTGCCCGGCTCTCAGGTCGATGTGCGCCCCGTGCGCGACGCTGGCCCGTTGATGGGTCTCAAGCAGCCATTCCAGATCCTGAAAATGGACCGTCGCCGCGGCAACATCGTTGTGTCCCGCCGCGCGATCCTTGAAGAGTCCCGCGCCGAACAGCGTGCCGAAGTTATCGGCAACCTGACCGAAGGCCAGCAGGTCGACGGTGTGGTCAAGAACATCACCGAATACGGTGCGTTTGTTGATCTGGGCGGTGTTGACGGCCTTCTGCACGTCACCGACATGGCATGGCGCCGTGTGAACCACCCATCCGAGATCCTCACCATTGGTGAAACGATCAAGGTGCAGGTCATCAAGATCAACAAAGAAACCCACCGCATCAGCCTCGGCATGAAGCAGCTGCAGGACGATCCTTGGGATGCTGTTGAAGCCAAGTTCGCGCTCGGTTCCGTCCACCAGGGCCGCGTGACCAACATCACCGACTACGGCGCATTTGTTGAACTGGAAGCCGGTGTCGAGGGTCTGGTCCACGTCTCCGAAATGTCCTGGACCAAGAAGAACGTGCATCCTGGCAAGATCGTTTCTACCTCTCAGGAAGTGGAAGTCATGGTGCTGGAAATCGACAGCACCAAACGCCGTGTGTCTTTGGGCCTCAAGCAGACCCAGCGGAACCCATGGGAAGTCTTTGCAGAGCAGTTCCCTGAGGGCACAGAGGTTGAAGGTGAGGTTAAGAACATTACTGAATTCGGCCTGTTTGTCGGCCTCGAAGGCGACATCGACGGCATGGTGCACCTGTCTGACCTGACATGGGAAGGCCGCGGTGAAGATGTGATCGGCGACTTCCGCAAGGGCGACATCGTTAAGGCGAAAGTGTCCGAGGTTGACGTCGAGAAAGAACGCATCAGCCTGTCCATCAAGGCGCTGGATGGTGATCCGTTTGCCGAGGCCGTTGGCGGCGTGAAGCGTGGGTCCATCATCACGGTCGAAGTGACCAAGATCGAAGACGGCGGTATCGAGGTGGACTACGAGGGTGCAAAATCCTTCATCCGTCGGTCAGACCTGTCCCGTGACCGTGCCGAGCAGCGCCCAGAGCGTTTCGGCGTTGGCGATAAAGTCGACGTGCGTGTTACCAACATCGACAGCAAGACGCGCAAGCTGGGCCTCTCGATCAAGGCACGCGAGATCGCGGAAGAGAAAGAAGCCGTGGAACAGTACGGTTCCAGCGACAGCGGCGCATCGCTCGGCGATATCCTTGGTGCAGCGCTGAAGGGCGACGAGTAAGCGCCAACCACATGACAGAAGGGCCCCGTCGAAAACGCTTCGGTGGGGCCTTTTTATTTGGTGCGTCCCGGGATCATGGTAGGGTCTGGCAATGCAGACCCAAACCATAGACGGCTTTCACGCAGTATTGACGCCGGATGACCGGGCGATCTGTGATGCCTTGCGCGCCCTGATTGCCGAGGGTCTGTCAGATGCGACGGCAAAGGTCTGGCACGCGCATCCTGTCTGGTTTCTCAACGACAATCCTATCGTTGGATACAGTAAGCTGAAAAACTGTGTGCGGCTCTTCTTCTGGAGCGGGCAGTCGTTTCAGTCGCCCGGGTTGTCACCGTCCGGGACCTTCAAGGCCGCGGAGCGTCGCTACACCCATGTGGACCAGATCGACCGGGCAGAGGTACAGGCCTGGCTCGACGAGGCGCCGTCAGTACAATGGAACTACCGCGATATTCGCAAGACCAAGGGCCAACTTCACCGGTTGGTCTAGGCAGGTTTGCAGACCGAATCGTGCGTCTAGCGCTCACACCGCCGCCGCCCGACGTTGGAGAACAGACCGGGATAATTTGCCCGGATTGGCCACATTAGTTGCGCGAACCTGCGGAATAGGCCGGAAAACTATGGGAAACCGGTATTTCACGAAGCACACAAAGTCCCTATAGTTGCTTGATATGCCGAGGCAAACTGCCTTCGGATGTCGCGTGCACTTGCTGGTGGGAGGCTAAGTCATGATCCGGTCCGAGTTGATTCAGAAGCTCGCTGACGAGAACCCGCATCTTTACCAACGCGACGTTGAGCGGATCGTGAACACGATTTTTGAAGAGATCATAGACGCGATGGCCCGCGGCGACCGTGTCGAACTGCGGGGCTTTGGCGCGTTTTCGGTCAAGAAGCGTGATCAGCGCATCGGGCGCAACCCGCGCACGGGTGAGGCGGTTGAGGTTGAGGAAAAGCATGTGCCATTCTTCAAGACCGGCAAGTTGCTGCGGGATCGCCTGAACGGAAATGCTTGATTGTCATGCCGTTGCGCCCATGTGAAAAGGGCAGGGTCTGCGGATCACAACAGCGGTAGGGGCGCATCATGAAAACCATTCGATATTCATTTTGGGCAATCGTTGGTCTGTGTCTGATCCTGATCGGGCTGGCCAACCGTGATGTGGTCACCGTCCGGGCCATGCCGCAAGCGCTGGGTGACCTGCTGGGGCTGTCGCCTGACATCCAGCTGCCACTGTTTGTTGTGATTTTCCTAGGTGTGGGTGCCGGGCTCGTGATCGGCTTTTTCTGGGAGTGGCTGCGCGAGGGGCGGATTCGGTCCGAGGCGCGCAAGAAAAGCCGTGAGGTCGATGCGCTGCGCAAAGAGGTGGACCAGCTGAAAGGCGCAGCGGCAGGCGCGAAGGACGATGACGACGTACTTGCGATCCTTGAAAGAACCGGCTGATGCCCACTGACATTCGGGTCAAGATCTGCGGGCTGCGCAAGCAGGCTGATGTGGCGGCTGCGGTTGCGGCACGCGCGGCCTACGTCGGTCTGGTTTTCTTTCCCAAATCCCCGCGCAACGTCGCGATTGAAGAGGCGCGGGCGCTGGCGCTGGCGACACCACCCGGCGTGGCCAAGGTTGCCCTCGTTGTGAACGCCGATGACGCAGCACTTGATGCGATCACGGCAAAGGTCCCCCTCGATATGCTGCAACTGCATGGGGCGGAAAGCCCCGAGCGTGTGGCCGCGGTTCGCACACGTTATGGCCTTCCGGTGATGAAGGCCGTCGGCGTCGCCACTGCAGAGGACATTCCGAAGCTCGAAACCTATGCTGCGGTGGCTAACCAACTGCTCGTCGATGCCAAACCTCCAAAAGATGCCGTTTTGCCGGGTGGCAATGGCCTGTCATTTGACTGGGAACTGATCGCAAACCGTCGTTGGCCGGTGCCGTGGATGCTGGCCGGTGGTTTGACACCTGAAAACGTGGGTGAGGCGATCCGCTTGACCGGTGCGCGGCAGGTCGACGTCTCTTCCGGTGTGGAAAGCGCGCCGGGGGTGAAGGACCCTGCGCTGATCAGTGCGTTTTGTGTTGCAGCCCACGCCTGATCTTCACTTGCAGCATTGAAGGTCCTGTGAGGCGTCCATTCTGCGACCCTTGGCCGCTTTACCTCATCCATCACACAGGGTAGGCCTGTCCGGCACGAAAACCGCAGGTGGACCATGGCCAACGATCTCTTCAATTCCTTCATGACGGGCCCCGACGAAAAGGGGCGTTTCGGCAAGTTTGGCGGGCGGTTTGTGTCCGAGACGCTGATGCCGCTGATCCTTGAACTGGAACAGCAGTATGAGCATGCCAAGACCGATCCGACCTTCTGGGAAGAGATGCACCACCTCTGGACACATTACGTGGGCCGGCCCAGCCCGCTTTACTTCGCAGAGCGGCTGACAGAACATCTGGGTGGCGCCAAGATCTACCTCAAGCGGGATGAGCTGAACCACACCGGTGCGCACAAGATCAACAACGTGCTGGGCCAGATCATCCTCGCCCGCCGCATGGGCAAGACGCGAATCATCGCGGAAACCGGGGCAGGGCAACACGGTGTTGCCACGGCGACGGTCTGTGCCAAGTTCGGCCTGAAATGCGTCGTCTACATGGGTGCCCACGATGTGGAGCGTCAGGCACCCAACGTTTTCCGCATGCGCCTGCTCGGGGCCGAGGTCGTGCCTGTCACATCAGGCCGCGGTACGCTGAAGGATGCGATGAACGACGCGCTGCGCGACTGGGTGACCAACGTGCGCGACACCTTCTACTGCATCGGCACGGTCGCCGGCCCGCATCCATACCCGGCGATGGTTCGCGATTTTCAGGCGATCATCGGCAAGGAAACCAAAGAGCAAATGCAGGCCGCCGAAGGGCGCCTACCCGACACGATCATTGCGGCCATTGGCGGCGGGTCGAACGCCATGGGTCTTTTCTATCCGTTCCTCGACGACAAAGAGGTCAACATCATCGGGGTTGAGGCTGGCGGCAAAGGCGTGAACGAGAAGATGGAGCATTGCGCCTCGCTCACCGGTGGGCGGCCTGGCGTGTTGCACGGCAACCGCACCTATCTTTTGCAGGACGATGTCGGCCAGATCCTGGAAGGGTTCAGCATCTCGGCGGGCCTCGACTATCCTGGCATCGGGCCGGAACACGCGTGGCTGCATGATATCGGGCGCGCGCAGTACGTCTCGATCACGGATGTGGAAGCGCTTAAGGCGTTCCAGCTTTGCTGCGCGCAAGAGGGGATCATCCCGGCGCTCGAGCCATCGCACGCGCTGGCCCATGTGATGAAGATCGCCCCGGACCTGCCAAAGGATCACCTGCTGGTCATGAACATGTGCGGGCGTGGGGACAAAGACATCTTCACCGTGGCCCAGCACCTCGGCTTTGACATGAAAACCTGACGCAAAACGCCCCTAAACTTCGGTTTAGGGGCGTTTGTTTTTGGTTTAGGGCCCGGGCGCTCAACCATTGGTCAATGGTTTGGTGAAGAGTTTTGATCTTTCCTCGTTGGCACAAGGCGCACATCCCGTGGGTCAAATAGCCGAAAGGAAGTTCAGATGAAAAAGATCCTACTCTCCACAACTGCCGCTCTGGCAATCTCCACGGCTGGTGCTGTGCACGCGCAGTCGGTTGCTGATCGCGTTGTTGCTGCCCTTCAGGCAGAAGGTTTTGAGAGCATCGAAATCACTACCGGCCCGACGCAAGTTAAGGTCGAGGCGATCCGGAACGGGCGCAAGCTTGAAGCTGTCTACGATGCTGAAACCGGTGCAATTCTCGACCAAGAGGTTGAGCGGGTTGACGATGACGACGACTCTGAACCGGGCGTCAGTTTTGAAACGGAGGACGAAGACTTCCTCGACGAAGATGACGATGAAGACGAAGACGACGATGACGATGAAGACGAAGACGACGATGACGATGAAGACGAAGACGAAGACGACGATGATGAAGATGATGACGATGAAGACGATGAAGACGAAGACGATGATGATGACGACGATGACGATGAAGACGATGATGATAACGACGATGACGATGACGAAGATTGATCCACGCATCGCCTTGCCTCAGGCCCCGATCAGCGCATAATCACCCGAGATGTTGAAACACTTTACCATATGCCTTGCATTGATCGTTTCGCCCCAGTTCGCTGGGGCGGAGACGGTCCAGGACTCCATCGTCAGGCAGTTGCGTGATCAGGGATTTGTTGAAATCGCTGTGACACGGACTTGGCTCGGCCGTGTCCGTGTCGTTGCTCTGCGCGATGGAAAGGAACGCGAGTTGGTGTTCAATCCTCAGACTGGGGAAATTCTGCGCGACTATTGGCGGAATGATGGTGTGCCGCGTATCTTTGACCTGAGCGAGCCTGAGGATGATGACGACGAAGGCAACGGCAATGGTAATGGTGCCGGGTCTCAGGGCAACAACGGCTCCGGTGGTCGTGAAGACGACGATGACGATGACGATGACGACGATGACGATGACCGCGATGACGACGACGACGATAATGAAGACGACGATGATGACGACGACGACGGTGATGATGATGGCGACGACGATGATGACGATGACGACGATGATGAAGACGATGACGACGATGATGAAGACGACGATTAAGGCCGCGCCGCGCCCCGTCTAAAGGAGGTCTCATATTGAAGGACCAGGGGGCGGTTCTGGCAATCGTTCTGGTGCAGCTTGCCTGCGCCATTTTTTTCGTCTCGCAAATCCTTGCTTCAATCTTCGGCATCGCCCCCTTTGCTTGGCAAGTTCACGAATTGATTGAGGTTGGCGCGGCCATCGGCCTGATGCTGGGGGTTGCAATGGGTTGGCTTTTGTTGCGCCGTACTATGGCCCGCAATGTCGCGGTTGAGGATCAGTTGCGCGCAGCATCCGGCGCCTTCATGGAAGTCGTGGAAGAGCGGTTCAGTACGTGGGAACTGACCCCAGCAGAGCGTGACGTGGCCCTTTTCGCCATCAAGGGTATGTCCACGCAAGAGATCGCGGCGCTGCGCGATGTCAGCGAAGGCACCATCAAAGCCCAGACCAACGCGATCTACCGCAAGGCAGGTGTCGCAGGGCGCACCCAGCTTCTCAGCCTCTTTATCGATGATCTGATGGCGGCAGCCTGAGCGTTAGCTTGCTTCTTCGTCCACCGCGTAGCTGCGCAGCACATCAATTGGCACGATATCCAGCGCCCTGATATGGGTCGAGTGCAGCTTGACTTGCGGCGCGCAACCTTCGTCATGGGCTTGCAGGAACCGACTCGCGCAAAGGCACCAGCCATCACCGGCCTTCAGGCCCGGAAAGCCGTATTCTGGCCGCGGTGTGCTCAGATCATTCCCGACGTATTTCGAGTAGGCCAGAAACTCGTCCGTCATGATCGCGCAAACAGTGTGGCTGCCCTGATCCTGGGCGCAGGTGTCGCAGGCCCCATTGCGAAAGAAGCCTGTCATCGGTGCCGTCGAGCAGGACGCAAGCGCGCTGCCAAGGACATTGAAGGATGGGTCTTTCTCCATGATGGCCGGACCTTTCGCCGTTCTCTCCACCGTAATTAACGTAGTGGCTTCAGTGCGGCTGACCAGTCTCGGCCCCTGCCCACCGGATCCACCGCCCGTGAAAATCGGCGCGGCCGAGTGCAAGCGTGATATCTCCGGGCCAAAGCCGCAGCGTCAAGGCCGCGCCGGGGCCGATGCCATCCGCCTCCATCCCGAACCACGCGATTGGCGCAGTTTCGGATGCGACCGCCCCGGCAGCAGCGATCAGGGCCGCGCCTTCTTCCTGCTTCTCTTTGGGGAAGTATTGCCAGGCGACGGTCGAATAGATCAGGTGTGTCTGCCCCGGATCCGGCCCCATCCGGCCCGCAAGCCAGTCAATTGCATCACCCTTGTCAACGCGTGTTGCGGCGGTGTTCATTGCCGCGCGGGTCAGCTTGAGCCGGTCCGGCTGATCAGGCCAGAGATAGGCTTGCAGACGCATCGCATCTTCCGGGTCGTGGGGGTCCAGCGGTGAAATGTCGATACCCGCCCGGGCAGCGATCTCTGGCTGCGTGGTGGGCGGCTGCGGCCCTGTCCAGTCCGGTTGCAAGGTCAAGGCCGGGTTCTCTGCACCAAAGCGGGTCCCCTCAATCTCCAACGTATAGGCATCCCAATGCAAGTTCAGCCCGCCGCTGGCGCCCAGTTCTGATGTAGTGATCGGCAGGCCGTAGCGATGCGCCAGCACATGCCCCACGGCGATGAGTGTCGTCGACCGGCGCACTTCATTCGTTTGCGGGGCGTTGTTGAGCCAGTGGTCGATAAGATCCGCGCGGGCCACAAGCGCCGCGCTGACCTGCTGCCAGAGGGCGTCATCTGATGCGTTTGCGGGTGGATAAACCTCCGCCAGCAGCGGATCATCGGCCAAGTGCAGCGCGTGCAGCGCCCCGGCCAGCCGCAGCGGGATGGATTGCCCGCCGGGCGAGATGTCACCCTCCCATGCAAAGATCCGGTCGCGGATCGCTCCCGCAGGCCAGTCCCTTTCAGCGAACAGCCGCATCAGTTGACCCATGAAGGGTGAGCCGAGGTTTTCACACGCTTTGGCCTGAAAACGAAAGGCTTCTACAATGTGCGCTGGCGTCATTTGAACCGCTCCACCAGCTTTTGCAGCTGGCTGCGTGTGTCGGCTGGTGCCTCTTCCGGCTCAGGGGGCTTTGGTTTTGCTGCCTTTGCCGTGGTCGAGGAGCGAGGTGGCGCAATCCGCAAGGCGATTGCGTTGAGGAACTTTGGTCCGTCATCAGCTGCCAGTGACCCAACACCATCACTGATACCGCGCATCAGATCATCCAGCCATTCTGCATCGGCTTTGGGAAAGTCGCGCAACACATAGCCAGGGACAGCATCCTTGTGCCCGGGGTGCCCCACGCCCAGCCGGACGCGGTGATAGTCTGCGCCGATATGCTGATGGATGGACCGCAGCCCATTATGACCCGCATGGCCCCCACCGGATTTCAGCCGGACCTTGCCGGGGGCCAGATCAATCTCATCATGAAAGACGGTCACGTCATCAGGGGACAGCTTAAGATAGCGCATTGCCTCGCCCACTGACTGGCCAGAAAGGTTCATGAAGGTTTCAGGCTTCAGTAGCGTCACCCGCGCACTGCCCAAGCGGCCATCGGCCACCTGCCCCTGAAACTTGTTCCGCCAGGCAGAGAATCCATGATCCTTTGCGATCTGATCAAGCGCCATGAAGCCGATGTTATGGCGGTTCTGCGCGTATTTCGCGCCGGGATTTCCAAGGCCGACAAAGAGTTTCATGGCCACGTTCTAGCGAATGCCGCAGTGCGGCGCTAGCGGTCCTTTGTCGGGGCAGGGCCAAGCGTTTCGCGGATCACGAGGCGGGTGGGCAATTCCAGTTGGCGGCACGGGGGGGTATCACCCTGCAGCACCGCAATCAGGGTGCGCGCTGCGGCCCGCCCCATATCCCGGTGTGGGACATGCACGGTGGTCAGGCCCGGCGTGGCCACTTGCGCCAGTTCGATGTCATCGAAACCGGTGATCGAGACATCGGTTGGCACCTCCAGCCTCATCTCGTGGGCCATACGCAATGCACCGACCGCCAGAACATCATTGCCGCACAGGACGGCGGTGGCGGGGTTGGCTGCCTTCATCAACGTCGCAAATGCCTGCGCGCCCGCCTCGATTGTGTAGGGGGCCTCAACCACTTGCAATGTCTCGGGGAGTATCCCCGCATCAGCCATCGCTTGTTTGATTCCTGCCAGGCGTGCCGCTGCGCGGTCGTTGCCTTGGGTCGCAGCGGCGATCATGGCCAGCCTGCGGTGGCCACGTGCAAGCACCTCTGCGGCCATTTCCGCCATTGCAGACTGGTTGTCAAAGCCGACCGACAGTTGACGTCGCGCCGCATCAAAGGCCCATGTCACCAGAGCCGGAACCGATTGTGTCTCCAGAAAATCATAGAGCTCTGGCGCCCTTTCATGCCCGATCAGGAAAAGGCCTTCAGCCCCACGGGCGACGAGCGATTTGATCTGCTCTGCCTCGGTCATAGGATCATAGCCGGTGCTGGCGACCAGCAGGGTATAGCCATGCTGGCGCAGCTCCTCCTGAAACGCCTGCAAACCCCTGGCAAAGATCGCGTTTTCCATCGTCGGGATGATTGCGCCGATGGTCATCGTGCGCTTTGCTGCCATCGCCCGGGCGCCGAAATTCGGGGAATACCCAAGCTCTTTCACGGCTTGGTCGACACGCTTGCGCGTGCTTTCTGCCACTTTGTCAGGGAAGTTCAGACAGCGTGAGACAGTCGCCGTGGAGACGCCTGCAGCATCCGCCACATCCGCGAGTGTCGGCAATGGGCGATCAAATGTCATGACAGGCAGCTTTGACCCCTCTGGCCTTCCGTTTCAATCCTGATGCGTTTCTGGTCAATCTGACCTTGGGTAATGTAAGCGCTTGCATGAGGCAAGTGTAAGCGCTTACATAGGGCGCAGAATCACTGATGCAAAGTTTGGGGAGGGATGCATCAGGCAGAGTATTGTGCTGCAACCGCGACACCCGGCTCGGACCGATCACCCCCCGCAGGATGAAGAGATAAGGCAATACGAACATGGCACGCGAGTACCTCAAGAAAGCGACGCTCACGGCACAGTCTGGTGCGTCCGATGTGCATGATCTGGTCAAGGGGATCCTTGATGACATCGAGGCAGGTGGCGATGCAAAAGCCATGGAGTACGCGGCCAAGTTCGACAAATACGACGGCAACGTCGTCCTGACAGAGGAAGAGATCGCTGCCGCCGCCGATCTGGTACCTGAAAAGCTGAAAGAGGACATTCAGTTCGCCCATGACAACGTGCGCCGCTTTGCCGAGGCGCAGAAGGCGACGGTCAGTGATATCGAATACGAGATTGTTCCGGGCCTGATCGCAGGGCAAAAGGCGATCCCGGTGGATGCTGCCGGCTGCTACGTTCCCGGTGGCCGTTACAGCCACATCGCATCGGCCATCATGACGGTGACCACCGCAAAGGTGGCAGGCTGCAACCACATTGCCGTCGCCTCACCCCCACGGCCAGAGGTCGGGATCAACCCCGCCATCATCTATGCCGCGCATATCTGTGGCGCTGATACGATCATGGCGATGGGCGGTGTGCAGGGCGTTGCGGCGATGACATTCGGCCTGTTTGGCCTGCCCCAAGCGAACATCCTAGTGGGCCCCGGCAACCAGTTTGTGGCAGAGGCGAAGCGGATCCTCTTCGGTCGTGTCGGCATCGACATGATTGCTGGTCCGACCGACAGCCTGATCCTCGCAGACGCCAAGGCCGACCCGGAGATCGTCGCGACCGATTTGGTCAGTCAGGCAGAGCATGGCTACAACTCTCCTGTTTGGCTGGTGACCGATGATCGCAAACTGGCGGAAACGGTGATGGAACGCGTGCCGTTCCTCATCGCCGACCTGCCAGAGGTGAACCGGGATAATGCAGCGGCCGCATGGAGCGATTATGCTGAGGTGATCCTTTGTGCAGACCGCAAGGACATGGCCGCCTGTTCCGACGAATACGCGCCAGAACACCTGACAGTGCAGGCCGAAGACCTGCCGTGGTGGCGGGATCGTCTGTCTTGCTACGGCTCGCTTTTCCTTGGTGAAGAAACGACTGTGTCCTACGGCGACAAGGCATCCGGCACCAACCACGTGTTGCCAACCTCGCGCGCAGCGTCTTACACGGGCGGCCTGTCGGTGCACAAGTACATGAAGATCGTGACGTGGCAGCAGGCCACCCGCGAAGGCTCCAAGCGCGTGGCAGAAGCGACGGCCCGGATTTCCCGCCTTGAAGGCATGGAAGGGCATGCGCGCGCGGCAGATGTGCGTCTTGCCAAGTATTTCCCGGGCGAGAATTTCGATCTGACACCGCATGACTAACCCCGCCGCCCTGTTCGACCTGACAGGTCGTGTGGCCTGTGTCACCGGCGCCAGCGCCGGGCTGGGCCAGCGTGCCGCCTCGGTGCTCGCCAGTGCCGGGGCAAAGGTCGTTGGGGTGGCGCGGCGCGCAGAGGCGCTGGAAGACTGGCAGGCAGCGGTGGGGGAGGCCGCTGCGACCGTCACCGCCGATCTGGGACAGCGAGACCAGATCGGCGCTGTGGCCAAAGACATTACCGCACCTTTTGGCGCACCAGACATCATCGTGCATGCCGCCGGGATAAACACGCGGGAAACGGCGGATGAGGTCACGCCAGAGGGCTGGGATATCACGCTGAACCTGAACCTCGCCGCGCCCTTCTTTCTCAGCCAGGCCTTTGTGCCAGCGATGAAAGGCAAGGGCTGGGGCCGGATCGTGAACTTTGCCTCACTTCAGACCACACGCGCCTTTCCGGGCGGGGTGGCTTATGGCGCCTCGAAAGCAGGCGTCGCGCAGCTGACCCGCGCCATGGCCGAGGCGTGGTCAAAGGATGGGATCACCGCTAACGCCATCGGGCCGGGGTTCTTTCCGACCGAACTCACCGGCCCTGTCTTTGCCGATCCGGAACGTGCTGCCCGCAACGCCGCCCAAACCTGCATTGGCCGGAATGGCGCGCTGTCGGACATCGATGGCCCGCTTCTTTTTCTCTGTTCTGAGGCTTCTGCCTACGTGACCGGGCAAGTCCTGATGGTCGACGGAGGGTTCACCGCGAAATGAAAGCGCTGGTTTACGATGACGTGGAAAAGCTGGTCTACCGCTACATGCCGGACCCGGTGCCGGCGCGCGGACAGAGCCTGATCCGTATCGCGGCCTCCGGCATCTGCGGATCAGACATGCACGCCTATCTCGGGCATGACGAACGACGGCCTGCACCGCTGATCCTTGGGCATGAGGCCGCAGGGGTAGTTGAAGGGGGCGAACTTGATGGCACCCGTGTGACGATCAACCCGCTCGCCACCTGTGGGATCTGCCGATACTGCACCGCAGGACGCGATAACCTGTGTCCTGACCGCATGATCATCTCCATGCCGCCGCGCGAAGGGGCGTTTGGTGACCTTGTTGTGATGGCGGACCGGAACCTTGTGACAGTGCCGGATGATGTGCCGCTGGCCAAAGCTGCCCTTGCCGAGCCGCTTGCCTGTGGTTGGCACGCAGTACGTTTGGGGCAGGCCGCACTTGATGTCCCCATGAAAGAGGCGCGTTGCATCGTCATCGGCGGTGGCGCGATTGGTGTTGGGGCCGCGCTGTGCCTGCGGGCCTTCGGGGCCACTGACATCACGGTTCTGGAACCCAATGGCATCCGCCGCGAAGCGCTGGACGGGATCGACGGTTTCACCGCCGCCGCCCCAGGTGCTGTGGAAGAGGCGGATCTGGTGATTGACGGCGTCGGCTACGCGGCAACCCGCGCCGACGCCACGCGGATTGTCCGCCCCGGCGGCGTTGTGATGCACATCGGGTTGGGCGCTGCGGAAGGCGGCCTCGATATTCGCCGCATGACCCTGCAAGAGATCACGTTCATCGGCACCTACACCTACACCGCGCAGGATTTCCGCGACACGGCGGCTGCGATTTTCGATGGCCGCCTTGGTGCGCTAGACTGGTGGGAGGAACGGCCGCTTTCAGAAGGGGCACAGGCCTTTGCCGATATCAGGGCAGGGGTTGTCGCCGCGCCCAAGATCATCCTGCGGCCAGAACCAGAATAGGAGAAACGAATATGTACAACAACATCCTCGTCCCCATGGCCCTCGACCACGGCATCGGTGAAACAACGGTCGAGATTGCGCGCAAGCTGTTGTCCGAAGGTGGCCAGATTACAGCCCTGCATGTGCATGAAAAACCGCAGAACACCGTCACCGCCTACGTCGATGACAGCGCCATTGAGAACGCCTATTCCCGCGCAGAAGAGATCCTCGCCGCCCGCGTTGCCAAGATGCCCGGTGTGACCGGCAAGGTCGTCTCTGGCCACAGCGGCAGGACGATCATTGATGTGGCCAATGACATGAGGGCCGATTGCATCGTGATGGGGTCCCACAAACCCGGCCTCATTGATTATTTCCTTGGGTCCACCGCCAGCCGTGTGACGCAACATGCGCCCTGTGCTGTGCATGTGGCCCGCTACCCCGGATAACGTATTCCACCGCGCCCCAATTGGGCCAGAAAGAAAGGCAAGACCTTGAATATCGACAAGAAAATCGTGGACGATCTGGTCGCCAACGATGTGTCCTTCGTGACCACCGTGCCCTGCAAGCAGTTGGCCGGCGTGATCGAAGAAGTGGATCAGCGCCCTGACATCTTTCATATCCCGTCCAACAAGGAAGATGAGGGCATGGGCCTGTGCGCAGGGGCTTTCATGGGGGGGAAGCGCCCGGCTATCATCATGCAGAACACGGCGATCGGCGTGACGATCAACACGCTTGCCACGCTGACACAGTTCTACCGGATGCCCTTGCCGATGATCATCAGCTACCGCGGCGAACTGCGAGAGCCAGTGGCCTGCCAGGTTGAGATGGCCGTGCACACCAAGGCACTTCTGAACCAGATGCACATCCCGACCTATCACTTCCACTGGCAAAAGGATGTCGAGGAGTTCGACAACATCCTGAAATACACCTTCATGTGCAACAAACCCGTGGCGATCCTGACCGACGCCAACTTCTGGGGAGGCTACGGCGACCAATGATCCGTTCTGAAATTCTCAAAGACATCGCCCCGATCCTGAAAGATCAGCTGATCGTCTGCAACATCGGCATCCCCAGCCAGGAACTGCACGCTATCATGGATCAGCCCAGCAATTTTTACATGCTTGGGACCATGGGCCTTGCATCATCCATTGGCCTTGGGCTGGCGCTGGCGCAACCCAAGACGGTCATCGCAATCGACGGTGACGGCTCTGTCCTGACAAACCTTGGCACGCTGCCCACCATCGGCAACAACTGCCCCGGCAACTACATCCTGATGATCATCGACAATGGCTCCTACGGGTCTACCGGGGATCAGCCGACCTACACGGGCCGCAAGACCGATCTGGCGGGCATGGCCCGTGCGGCTGGCTGTGACAATGTGGTCGAGGTGCAGGACGTGGACACTGGCAAGGCGCTGCAAGAGGCAATTGAGAGCCAGAAGGGCACCGTGATGATCGTGAAATGCGACAGTGGCAACGCAAAGATGCCTGTCATCACGATGGACCCTGTGGTGATCCGCTATCGCTTCATGGAAGCGGTCGCCAGCTAAATGCCGCGCATCCATTCCAGCGAGGACGCGCGCAGGCTGGCCCGCCGTCGCCTTCCCTGGATGGTGTTCGACTATATCGACGGTGCCGCTGGCGCCGAGACGGGGGCCGCGCGCAATCGTGCGGCCTTTGACGCTTTGGAACTGCGCCCGCGCATCCTGCGGGACGTGAGCGAGCGGTCCTTGTCCGTTGACCTCTGGGGGCAGCCCACAGGCGCACCCTTCGGGATCAGTCCCATGGGGATGTGCAACCTGTCTGGCCCCGGCGCGGACATGATGCTGGCGCGGCTTGCCGCGCGCGAGAACGTGCCGCTGGGCGTCTCCACCGTCGCTTCCACCGCGATGGAGCCGCTGATTGAAGAAGCGGAGGGGAATGCCTGGTTTCAGCTTTACTTTAGCGGCGATGGCACAGGCACCTTCAAGCTAGTCGAACGGGCAAAGGCCGCTGGCTATGAAACCATCGTGCTGACCGTGGATGTGGCCGAGGTAGGGCGTCGCCCGCGTGAACTGCGACACGGCTTCACCATGCCGTTCCGCATCGGCCCCAAGCAATTTATCGACTTTGCGCTGCATCCGCGTTGGTCCATCGCGTCACTCCTCGCTGGCAAGCCGCAGATGGCAAACTTTGAGATGGAGGGCTACGATTTCGACCGCACCGAAAGCCGGGCGCGGGCGGATTGGGATACGCTGGCTAAGCTGCGAGAGATGTGGCCGGGCAAGCTGGTGGTCAAGGGCGTGCTGGACGTCGAGGATGCACAGGCGCTCGTCCGTGCCGGGGTGGACGCCATTCAGGTCAGCAGCCACGGCGCGCGGCAACTGGAGAGCGCCCCGCCCCCGATCCGGAAACTGGCCGAGATCAGGGCAGCACTCGGCCCGGATTATCCGCTGTTCTTCGACACCGGCCTGCGCAGCGGTGAGGATGTTGTCAAAGCCTACGCGCAGGGCGCAAACTTCACCTTCCTCGGGCGCATTCTGCAGTTCGCCATTGCGGCGGGTGGAGAGGACGGGTTGAAAGAACTGTGGTCGGTTCTGCGATCCGAGGTCAGCATCACACTGGCCCAGATCGGGAAACGTGGCCTTCGTAAAAAAGGCAACTAGCAGGCTTCGGCTGAACGGGAATGCAAAAGGGCGCCACGAGGGCGCCCTTAAAAAGTCTTATGGTCAGATGTTTACTCTTCCGCGGCTTCGTCGCCGGCGGTTGGAACCTCATCTGCGGCCACGTCCTCTTCGCCGTCGTCATCGGCGAGCACAGCGCGCGGCGCCGTGATTGTGGCAATCACAAAGTCACGGTCCGTGATCGCAGGCTTTGCGCCTTCTGGCAGGGTGACGTTGCTGATGGACACGGTATCGCCCATCTGCACTTCTGCCAGATCAACGGTCAGCTGCTCTGGGATGTCACCGGCAAGCACGTCCATTTCCACTTCGGGACGGACCACGTTCAGCACACCGCCCTGCTTCACGCCGGGGCAGGTGTCCGCGTTTTCAAACTCGACGGGGATAAAGATCTTCACGCGGCTTGTCCGCTTCAGGCGCATCAAGTCGATATGCACGGGCAAGTCCTTGACCACGTCACGCTGCACGCCGCGGCAGATCACGCGCACGTCATCCTGACCTTCGACCTTGAGGTTGAAGAGTGTGGACATGAAACGGCCCTTACGCAGCCGTGTCAGCAGATAGTCAAAGGGGATGTTGATCGCTTGCGGGTCTACGCCGCCGCCATATACAATGCCAGGTACCTCACCGTTGCGGCGAGCTTCGCGGGCGGCCCCCTTGCCTGTCCCCGCGCGTACCGTGGCGTTCAGATCCGGGATCTGTCCAGCCATAGTCGTTCTCCAATAATGTAGGGGCCCGCCTCCAAGGGTGTCCGGGCCCGGTAGAGCCTGCGCTATAGGGGCATTCCGGACGATTGAAAAGGGGTTTTCTGCGGCTTCTACGCTTTGGGCCTTGCTATGATCTTCGCGCCGCGTCACCGATGGCGCCATGTCTATTTTCAATGCCCTTGTCCTATCCCGCCGCCCCGCTGCCGCTTTCGTGGTGATCGGCGTGTTCTGGGGATGCTTTGCTGCCTATGTGCCTGTCCTGAAGGCGCAGCTTGGCGCGTCGGATGCGCTCTTTGGGACGCTGCTTCTGGGCTCTGCGACGGGCCTCGTTTCGGCCATGTGGCTGGCCCCTTACGTGGATCGCGTGTTGGGCGCGCGAGGGATGCAGGCCGGGGCGCTTTTCCTCGCGCTCGCTTGGGTCGTGCCGGGCCATATGACAACACCGATCTTCTTTGCATTGGGTATGGCCTTTGTCGGGCTTGGTTCCGGCGTGCTGGACGTGATTATGAACGCGCGGGTGAGCGAGCTTGAGGCAGAACACCACCAGCCGTTGATGAACGCCAACCACGGCATGTTTTCAGTGGCCTATGCCGCAGGTGCGCTGGTCGCCGGGACGACGCGCGAGGCAGGGATCGGGCCAGGCCCCGTTTTTGCGGCCATCGGGCTGGTGCCGCTTTGCCTCCTGCCGTTCCTGCGGATGCCCGTCGCCGCCGTGCCAGAGGCGTCAGGCGTAGAGGCCCGCTATCCGCTGGTGCCGATCGCGATCTGCGGCGGGATCGTGCTTGTCGCCTTCATGTCAGAGGCAACGGTTGAGGCATGGTCTGCGCTGCATGTCGAACGCACCCTTGGCGGCGGTGCGGCCGAAGGGGCGCTCGGCCCCGCAATGCTGGGGATCACGATGGCGATAGGCCGGTTCTCAGGTCAGGCCATCGTCGCCCGCCTTGCCGAGTTGCCAGTTGTGATGGCGGCCACATTCTTGTCAGCGATTGGCGCGGTTCTTGCAGCGCTGGCGCCGACGCCGGCCTTCGCCTACCTCGGGTTCGGTATCTTGGGGCTGGGCGTGTCGGTCATTGGGCCCATTGGCCTTGCACTGGTTGGAAAGCTTGTGCCGCCATATCTTCGGACAGAGGCGATCAGCCGGACCGCCGTAATTGGTTTTTCCGGTTTCTTCTTTGCGCCGATGCTGATGGGATTGGTGTCAGAGGCGTTCGGGCTTCGCTTCGCGTTTCTGTGCGTCGCAGGATTACTGATGTTGACCCTCCCGCTCGCCTTGCAGGTGCGCAAGTTGCCAAGTCGTAATGGCTAGGGCGCAATTCCTTGCGCCCTGCCTACTTGAAGCACCTTTACCCGGCTAGGCACTCCAGCGTTTCGCAAGCGGTCAATATTTCCTCTCTCTCGCGCGGCTCGTCGTCATCGTCATCACTGGCTGCTGATGCGATTAAGAGAGCAGCAAGCACGCCGACTACGATAAATGCTGGATTGATGGATGGGCCAGCGGCGACAGGTTCTTCCATGATGACAGGGGCCTCGACGATCTGGTCGGACAGGCCACCGGCGGTGGCGGTTGTCCCCATCAGGGCGAGGGCGGCGATGGTAGTGATAATGCGCATTATGAACTCCTCTTACTTGCATACGCGGTCAGGCCAGCGTGTGGCTCTGATCGAGAGAGATGTTCATTTGACGTTAACCTTTGGTCAACCTTTCCTTTTGTGAAAGCCATCAAACCTATGGAAAACCTGACCATAGAGGATCAGAAACGGCAAAAGGCGACGCTTTTTTGCGTCGCCTTTTGGGAGTCTTTCCGTGGAAAAGGCTCAAAGAGCCAGATCCAAAAGAGACTTATTCGTCGTCTTCTTCAGCAACCGCTGCTGCGATCAGCAGTGCAGCAAGCACACCCAGCACGATGTAGGTTGGGCTGATGGAAGAAGCGGCAGGAGCTGCCATTGGCTCTTCCATGACGACTGGTGCTTCCATGACCTCTTCGGCCAGGCCGCCAGCGAAAGCTGTGGTGGAGAGTGCTGCGATAGAGGCGGCAGCTGCCAGAGTGGTTGTGATGCGCATAGTAATGCTCCTCATTGGTCTTGTGCACGGTTAAGCATAGGCCCGCAGACCTCGCCTTGCCGTGGCGACGTTTAAGGGAACAGGTCGATACGTCAATCGCTTCTTGGCCGCGTGGTGCACAAATCTCGGCATCTGTGGCCAAAATGTTGATAAAATCGGCGAGTGAGGGTCGAAATCCTGTGTCACTTCGGCGGAACTACGCCCAGCGGCCTGCAAATCCTTCTGGCACCAGCAGAATTTCGCGATCGACCGCGTTGACATCGCGGTGCCCGCACAGCGCCATGGTCGTGTCCAGTTCCTTGTGGATGACCTCGAGCGTCTTGGTCACGCCCTTTTCGCCCATCGCACCTAGGCCGTTCACAAAGGCCCGCCCGATGTAGGTGCCCTTGGCCCCCAGTGCGAGGGCCTTGAGCACGTCTTGCCCGGAGCGAATACCGCTGTCGAAATGCACCTCGATCTTGTCGCCAACGGCGTCCATGATCTGCGGCAACATCCGTATAGAGGACAGCGCGCCGTCGAGCTGGCGCCCGCCGTGGTTCGAGACGATGATCGCATCCGCCCCGAGTTCCGCCGCCTTGCGCGCATCATCCGCATCGAAGATGCCCTTGAGGATCACCGGACCGCCCCACATCTTCATCAACTCAGCCACCCGCGCCCAATCGAGTGCAGGATCAAACGCTTCTGCTGTCCAAGACGCCAGCGATGACGGGTCAGACACCCCCTTGGCATGCCCGACAATATTGCCAAAGAAGCGACGTTTTGTTTGCAGCATCTCCAATCCCCATGGGATTTTCGTTGCAAGATTGGCCATGCTGGCAAGCGTGAACTTTGGCGGGGCTGACAGCCCGTTTTTGATATCCTTGTGCCGCTGTCCCATGATCTGCAGGTCCAGCGTAATCACAATCGCCGAACAGCCTGCATCGCGCGCCCGGTCAAACAGGCGCTTCATGAAGTCATCGTCTTTCAGGGTGTAGACTTGGAACCAGAACGGTTTTTGAGTGTGTTCCGCCACATCCTCGATCGAGCAGATTGACATCGTGGAAAGGGTGAAAGGCACGCCAAATTTCTCTGCTGCCCGCGCCGCCTTGATCTCACCATCTGCGCATTGCATGCCCGTCAGCCCGACCGGGGCAAGGGCGACTGGCATGGCCACATCCTGCCCGATCATCTGGCTTGCAGTTGTCCGGTTGGTCATGTCGACGGCAATCCGCTGCCGCAGCCGGATCTGGTCAAAGTCAGAGGTGTTTTCGCGAAAGGTCTGTTCTGTCCAACTGCCGCTTTCGGCGTAGTCGTAGAACATCTTGGGCGTGCGCCGTTTGTGCAGGCGCCGCAGGTCGTCAATCGTTGTGATGGCTGGCATGGAAACCCCCTGAATTGGTCATGATTAATGACCGCTCAGGCCGGTTTGCGCAAGAACCCCTCAGCCTTGATGCGC
Source organism: Pseudomonadota bacterium (assembly GCA_039821425.1). Classification (GTDB taxonomy): domain Bacteria; phylum Pseudomonadota; class Alphaproteobacteria; order Rhodobacterales; family Rhodobacteraceae; genus Yoonia. The sequence continues at coordinate 1,253 of JBCBOD010000021.1, read as the reverse complement.
CCCGTCTGCCAGGCTGCGTACAAAGGTCAGGACACTCTCCACGCTTTCGCCTGCGCCGATCTTTTCTACGATGGCAGACCCCACAACGGCCCCGTCTGCAATCTCGGCGATGGCCTTTGCGGCTTCCGGGGTCTTGATCCCGAAACCCACGATCACGGGCAGGTCGGTCGAGGATTTGATCCGCGCGACCTCTGGCCCGACCTCGGCCGCTTGTGCTGCTGCCGCCCCGGTGATGCCGGTGACAGAGACGTAGTAGACAAAGCCCGACGTGTTCTTCAGGACGGCAGGCAGGCGTTTGTCGTCCGTTGTCGGGGTCGCCAAGCGGATGAAGTTGATGCCTGCGGCCTGCGCAGGGATGCAAAGCTCATCATCTTCTTCTGGTGGCAGATCGACGATGATCAGCCCGTCGATGCCTGCAGCCTTCGCATTGGCCAGAAAGCTATCCACGCCACGGCTGTAAATCGGGTTGTAGTAACCCATCATCACGATTGGTGTCGTGTCGTCGGATTTGCGCAGTTCGCGCGCGTATTGCAGCGTCTTTTCCAGATCCTGCCCACCCTCCAGCGCACGTTGACCGGCAAGCTGAATGGTCGGCCCGTCGGCCATTGGATCGGTGAAAGGCATGCCCAGCTCGATGATATCGACGCCCGCACCGGGCAGACCTTTGACCACCTCAAGCCCGGTGTCATAGTCTGGATCACCCGCCATCACATAGGCGACAAAGGCTTTCTTTCCTTCGGCCCGCAACTGCGCAAACTTGGCGTCGATCCTGCTCATGGCTTTCCCCGTTTCCCAAACTTTGCACGGTTTGCTTGACGCCCTAGGGAAAATCAATAGCCGACAGCCGGGGTTCAGCCATCTTTCTCGCAGTTGAACATCCAGCTGACGCCGAATTTGTCCCGGGCAATGCCAAAGCCGGGGGCCCAGAAGGTTTCTGCAAACGGCATAACGACGGTGCCATCTTTTGCGATCCGATCATAAGCCGCGCGCGCTTCTGCGACACTGGGCCAGTCCGTTTGCATGTTGAAGCCAGAATAGGAAATGGGATCATCCCCAAAATCATCGCTGATCATGATTGTGCCGCCGGGGCAGACGACACGCCCATGCGCAATCCGGTCTTGCTTGTCTTCCGGTATTTCGGTGCCGTCCGAGATTTCCGAAAACCGCATGACGGCCTCGACCGTGCCACCAAACGTGTCTGCGTAGAAGTGCAGCGCCTCTTCCGCCTGCCCATTGAATGTCAGGTATGGGTT
>JBCBOD010000046.1:0-26187 GCA_039821425.1 Pseudomonadota bacterium | reverse complement strand
GGCCAAGAACCCTGATGTTGATGACGCCTATGCGATGAAAAGCGCCGATGAAGTCAAAGCGCTCTACCGGACATGGTCACACAGCTATGACACCGTTTTCAGTGATGGGCAGGGCTATCAGCTGCATGCCGAGGTTGCGATGGCGTTTGTGGGCGCAGGCGGCGCAGGGCCTGTGCTGGATGTCGGTGCTGGGACCGGATTGGTGGCCGAGGTTTTGCAGCGGCTGAATACGGTGCCCGTGGACGGGATCGACCTGTCAGAGGACATGCTGGCCGTCGCGCGCAACAAGGGGATCTATCGCTCGGTTGTGGCCGCCGATGTGACTACCCCGCTGGACTTGCAAGATGCGCCCTACGCGGGTGTGGTCAGCGCGGGAACCTTCACGCTCGGCCATGTGGGACCAGAGGCATTGCATCATTTGCTGGCGGTTGCCGCACCCGGCGCGCTGTTCGTCATATCGGTGAACGCGGCACACTTTGCCTCTGCCGGATTCGCGGATGTCTTTGCAGATTTGGCAGATCAGATCACGGATCTGACCCACCGCGATGTGCGCATCTACGATGATCGCGCGGATGAGGCACACCGCGATGACATTGCCCGGTTGATGATCTTTCGGAAACGCTAACTGGTGTAGTCCGATCCTTCGGCATCCAGGATCGCGCGGAGTTCCGCCAGATGGCGCACGTCCTGCTCGGGGTAGCTTTCGAGTTCCTGCGCCGTCTTCTCGGCAATCTCATCGGAAAGAACCCGCAATTCCATGCCGGTCTGAAGCGCGCGAATGTAGGTCTCGCAGGCGCGCTCAAAATAGTACATCCGGTTGAAGGTCTCGGCCACGCTGTCCCCGATCACCAGCACGCCGTGATTGCCCATGATCATGACCTTTTTCTTTGGATCATCAAAAAGGGCCGCGCAGCGCTCCCCTTCTTCTTCGAGGGCCAGCCCGCCATAGCCATCATCAATCACATAGCGGTTGAAGAACGTGGCACAGTTCTGGTCGATGGGGGGCAGGCGGCTGTCCTTCAGGCTTGCCAGCACCGTCGCAAAGATCGAGTGCACGTGCATCGCGCATCGTGCATGCGGGACCAGCCGGTGAATACCGCCGTGCAGGCCCCACGCCGTCGGGTCCGGCGCATTTGGCCCTTGCAACGTGTCCGGGTCGTTGGCGTCAACCGTGATCAGATCGCTCGCCTTGATCCGGCTGAAATGCATCTGGTTGGGGTTCATCAGGAACTGCGTGCCGTCGTCGTTGATCGCAAGGCTGATGTGGTTGGCCACGGCCTCATGCATGTTCAGCCGCGCCGTCCAGCGAAAGGCGGCGGCCATATCCACGCGCTCAGCCCAGTGGGTCATGTTCTGCGGATGTGTATTCATCGCGGCCTCCTTGGATTTGCAAGAACTGCGGTATAAGCATGCCGCAACATCCCCCGCGAAGGAAGTCTGATCATGGCATTCAAGCCCGCCAAATGGCCCCGCAAGCTCCGCTCTCAGGAATGGTTCGGGGGCTCGTCGAAGGATGCGATTTATCACCGTTCCTGGATGAAGAACCAGGGGTTGCCAGCGGACCTGCTCGATGGCCGCCCGGTGATCGGGATTTGCAATACGTGGTCGGAACTGACGCCCTGCAACGCGCATCTGCGCGATTTGGCAGAGCGGGTGAAGTTTGGCGTCTATGAGGCAGGTGGTTTCCCGGTCGAATTCCCCGTCTTTTCCCCTGCTGAAAGCAGCCTGCGCCCCACGGCCATGATGTTCCGCAACCTCTGCGCCATGGACGTGGAAGAGGCGATCAGGGGCAAGTCGATGGACGGTGTTGTCCTGCTCGCAGGTTGCGACAAGACCACCCCAGCCCTCTTGATGGGGGCCGCATCTGTCGATCTGCCTGCAATTGTCGTCTCAGGCGGTCCGATGTTGAACGGCCATTTCCGGGGCGAGCGTGTGGGGTCAGGCACCCATTTGTGGAAGTTCTCCGAGGCCGTGCGCGCAGGCGAAATGACGGCAGAGGAGTTTGTCGAGGCCGAGGCATCCATGTCCCGCTCGCCCGGGTCCTGCAACACGATGGGCACCGCCAGCACGATGGCGTCGATGGCCGAGGCGCTGGGCATGGCCCTGTCCGGAAATGCTGCCATCCCCGCCGTCGATAGCCGCCGCCGCGTGATGGCGCATATCACCGGGCGGCGCATCGTGGACATGGTGAAGGATGATCTGAAACCGTCCGACATTCTGACGAAAGAGGCGTTTGAGAACGCGATCCGCACCAACGCCGCGATCGGTGGGTCGACCAACGCTGTGGTGCATCTTCTGGCCATCGCGGGCCGCTTGGAAAACGTGACGTTGACACTGGATGACTGGGACCGCTTGGGCCGCGATGTGCCGACAATCCTGAACCTGATGCCATCCGGAAAATACCTGATGGAAGAGTTCTTCTATGCCGGTGGTCTGCCCGTCGTCATCAAGCGACTGGGCGAGGCGGGCCTCTTGAACAAGGATGCGCTGACCGTGTCGGGTGGCGGCATCTGGGATGAGGTCAAGGATGTGCAGAACTGGAATGAGGATGTGATCCTGCCGGTGGAAAAGGCGCTGACCAAGTCGGGCGGGATTGCGGTGCTGAAGGGCAACCTCGCCCCCGGTGGTGCGGTGCTGAAACCCTCTGCGGCCACGCCGGAACTGATGACGCATCGCGGCCGTGCTGTCGTGTTTGAAGACATCGACGACTATAAGGCCCGCATCAATGATGATGACCTCGATATTGATGAGACCTGCGTCATGGTCCTGAAAAACTGCGGCCCGCGTGGCTATCCGGGCATGGCTGAGGTGGGCAACATGGGGCTGCCGCCGAAGATCCTGAAGAAAGGGATCACCGACATGGTGCGGATTTCAGATGCGCGGATGTCGGGGACGGCGTTTGGGACGGTCGTGCTGCACACCTCGCCCGAGGCCGCCCGCGGTGGCCCACTCGCCGTGGTACGTGATGGCGACATGATTGAGCTGGATGTTGCGGCGCGCCGCCTGCATCTGGATATCACCGATGAGGAGTTAGCGTCGCGTATGGCTGAATGGTCGGCGGAAAAGTCCGGCGCGAATCCGCGCCCCGAAAGCGGATATGCGATGCTCTACCATGATCGTGTAATGGGTGCTGATACCGGGGCTGATTTCGACTTCCTCGTCGGCCACCGCGGCAATGCCGTAGGCAAGGAAGCACACTGATGACGCCGATTTGCCTTGTGGGGATCGGCAAGATCGCCGTGGATCAGCATGTGCCCGCGATTGCGGCGAGCGAGGACTGGACCCTCGCCGCGACGGTCAGCTGGGCAGGTACCGTGGACGGCGTGCCATCCTACACGGACTTCGATCTGATGCTGGCAGAGCGTCCTGACATCCCCGTAATTTCCCTCTGCCTGCCGCCGGTGCCGCGCTATGCCTATGCGGCCAAGGGGATTGCGGCGGGCCGGCACGTGATGCTGGAAAAGCCGCCCGGCGCCACATTGGCCGAAGTCGACGCATTGGCCGATATGGCCGCTCAGGCCGGTGTCACCCTTTTCACCACATGGCATAGCCGCATGGCCGCTGGTGTGGCATCGGCCAAGGCATGGCTGGCAGACAAGACAATGACAGGTGCCCATATCACGTGGAAAGAAGACGTGCGCCGCTGGCACCCGGGACAGGAATGGGTGTTTGAGCCCGGTGGCATGGGGGTGTTTGACCCCGGCAGCAACGCCCTGTCGATCCTCACGGAAATCCTGCCGATGCCGGTGCATCTGCAGTCCGCCACCCTGCATTTCCCGGAAAACCGGGACACGCCCATCGCGGCAGAGCTGCAATGGACCCAGAATGTGACCGGTGACTTCGACTGGCGCCAGGAAGGCCCGCAGACATGGGATATCGCCGTCGAAACAGAGGCTGGCACCCTGCAACTGCATGACGGTGGCGCGCAGCTTGTCCTGGATGGGGTCGCGCAGGATGTCGGTCCAAACCGGGAGTATCCCGCACTTTATGATCGGATGGCGGCGCTGGTGCGCGATGGCCTGTCTGATGTGGATACCGCGTCAATGGTACATATCGCTGACGCGATGACATTGGGGCGGCGCGTGACCGTGGCGCCTTTCAACTTCTGACTGCCTGCTTTTTGGCCTGAGCCGCTGTTGGAGAGACAACAGACAACGCTCACACATCTGTGTAGCGTGATCCTGTGCAAATGGTGCGGGGCGGGTTCTGAAATTGGCGCGGGTAACTATATGATCCTCAGCACCTGATACGAGGAGTTCGCGAATGACTTCTGACTTTACACGCCGCACAGCCATCGCTCTCGGCGGTGCTGCTGTTCTGACGCCTGCCACCGGATTGATCCGTCCTGCTGCCGCGGCGGGCCTTGCCCCAACGCCGACGATGCGTGGCGGCTCCAACAACTATCGCCCCGGCGCCCCAATCGTGGAACGGATCGGTGGCGGCGGCTTCTGGATGACAGGCACCGTGCGCCGCGCCGGTGATGGTGCGCCGCTTGCCGGTCAGCGCATTCAGGTCTGGGCGCATACGACCGAGGGGCATGAGCGTGACGAGCGGTCTCATGGCGCAACGCTGACCGACGCAAACGGAGAGTTCCGGCTGGAGATGCCGCAAATCGTGCCTGCGTTTGGGCAGGCGCACGGCCACCTCGCCTATGACGGCGGTGATTTCAGAACCGTTTTCCTGCGCCCGCTGATGGACAGCCCGAACGACACGACGCTTGCCGCCCATTTCGTGTTGGAGCCTGCCTGATCCGTGCCGTCCTGATCTGGGCCGGGTTGCTGGCCCTTGCGCTTGTGCCGCTGATCGTTGCCGGGTTCAGCCCGCTTTTGCAGTGGCGTCAGCCCCTTTACATTCTCGCTGGCTTTGCCGGGATCGCGGCCATGGGCGTGATGCTGATTCAGCCCCTCTTGGCAGTCGGTGCATTGCCTGGTGTTGGGCCGGGGCCCGGGCGTCGGCTGCATCGGGCCATGGGTGGCATCCTTGTTCTGGCGGTCTTGCTTCACATCGGCGGTCTCTGGATCACCAGCCCGCCCGATGTGATTGATGTCCTCCTCTTCCGGTCGCCGACACCCTTTGGCATCTGGGGCGCGCTTGCCATGTGGGCGGTCTTTGGTGCGGCCATCTGGGCGATGTTCCGTCGCAGGCTCCGGCTCCGGCTCTGGCGCTGGGGGCACACGGGGCTTGTCGCCGTAGCTGTGGTTGCCACGGTCCTGCACGTGATCCCTGTTGATGGGACGATGGAGGTGGTCACGAAATGGGCGCTCTCGGCAGGGGTGCTTTCGGCGACCGCCCTTGCAATTTACCGACGGCGCGTCTGGGCATCTGTCGCGTGGCGTTGGCCGGGGTTGAGCATCCGGTAGGTAGGAAGAAGGTCACCCGGCGCCGAGGTCGCCGCATAGACGGCGCGGGCGACCGCACGCGCGAGGCAGGTCGCCCCAGCAGCCGCGATGGCCCCGAACGCAGCAGGCGCCACGCCCGTCGGCTCCCCGGTGGCCACACCAAAGACCAGATCGCCGTCGAAGGGTGTGTGGGCCGGTACGATGGCCCGCGCGAGGCCATCATGCGCCGTCACCGCAAACCTGTGGCATTCGGTTTTCGTCAGCGGCGCGTCGGTCGCGACAATCGCGATGGTCGTCTGCGCGCCTGCATCCGATTGCAGGGCCATGGCGGCGGATTTGCGCGTTGGGTTGGGGGCGGGTCCGACAGGCTTGGGATCAGGGTCTGCACCGCCGAATTCATTGCCAACCTCCCACGGTGCGGCCCAGAAATGACGGTCGCCCGGCGTTGTCACACTTCCCAAGGCGTTCACAGCGACCAGCGCACCAACGTTTGTGCCGTCGTCCAACACGACAGAGGCCGACCCCAATCCGCCCTTTTGCATCGCCGCCAGTGCGCCTGTGCCCGCGCCCGCGGAGCCGATATTGAAATCCGCAGCCGCGTCTTCCAAAGCTGCCCGCCCCAGCGCCCGATAGGGGTTTTCATCCCAATCCTTGGCCCCGCCATTGATCAGATCAAAAAGGATCGCACCGGGGACAATGGGCACCCGCATCGCGCCGACGGGAAAGCCGCGGCCCATATCGCGCAGCCCGTCCATCACGCCAGAACAGGCATCAAGCCCGAAGGCCGACCCGCCAGACAGCACCAGCGCATCGACCTTCTGCACCGTTTTGTCAGGCGCGAGCAGATCCGTTTCCTTCGTCCCCGGCGCGCCACCCATCACATGCACGCTGGCGGTGAATGGGGCGTCGCCAAGCACCACTGTCGTTCCCGTCTTGATATGATCGTCCTGCGCATTTCCCACCCGCAGGCCCGCCACGTCCGTGATCAGGTTGCGCTTGCCACTAGATACAGCGCCCACCGTCCACCTCCATCGCGACACCTGTGATCATGCTCGCCTCGTCCGAGCAGAGGAAACAGGCCGCATTACCCATATCCTCTGGCGTGGAAAACCGACCCAGCGGAATGGTGGAAAGGAATTTCTCGCGCATCTCCGGCGTGTCCTCACCCATGAAAGACTTCAACAGGGGCGTTTCCCCCGCGACGGGGTTGATCGCGTTCACGCGAATGCCAAAGGGGGCAAGTTCCACCGCCATCGTCTTGGTCGCCGTGATCATCCAGCCTTTGGAAGCATTGTACCAGTTGAGGTTGGGCCGGGGCGAGATGCCAGCGGTTGAGGCGACATTCAGGATCGCGCCCGCCGCAGCCTCTTTGAAGTGCGGCACGAAAGCGCGCGCGGTCAAGTAGACCGACTTCATGTTGACCAGATAAACGCGGTCGAAATCCTCTTCGCTGATCTCTTCCAGCGGGGCAGGCATATGTGTGACGCCTGCGTTGTTGATCAGGATATCGACAGGGCCATTTGCCATCACGACATGGGCCAGCGCCTTGACCGAGATCGGGTTGGCCAAATCACAGGTCATGGGCGTGCCACCAATTTCATCTGCGATGTCATGGGCCGCGTCACCGTTGATGTCGGCCACGATCACGTGTGCGCCTTCGGCGGCAAACTTGCGCGCGATCCCTGCGCCAAAGCCGGAACCTGCACCGGTGATCACTGCGCGTTTGCCCTCTAGTCTCATGCTTTAGTCCTCTGCAATTCTGATCCCTGCCAGATCGACCGCTGGCACCGGCTGATGCTGCCAGACCCCGGTGATCCCTTTGCGCACTACTGTGACAACCGGCAGGGAAAAGAGGAACCCGTTGACATAGTCGTCCGCGATGATGGTCTGGGCCTGCGCCCGAAGCACGCTGCGCTGCCCCGCGTCTGTGGCGCGCGTCAGATCGCCAATGACGGTCCGAAACATCAGGTTGTCATACTGAAAGTAGTAATCCGGGTCAGCATAGATGCCGATGTCCATTGGCTCTGTATGGCTGACGATGGTCAGGTCGAAATCCTTGCTGCGAAAGACCTGTTCGATCCAATCCTGCCACGACAGTTCTGCGATCTCTGCCGTGATCGCGACACTTGCCAATTGGTCGGCTATGACAGCACCCGCGCCACGTGCATAGCCCGTCGGGGGAAGGGTGAGCGTCACGGTGAAACCTTCGGGATATCCCGCTTCGGCCAACAGGCCGCGTGACCTGTCCGGGTCATGGGGCGAGCGTGATGTCAGGTCGACGTAGTCCGGGTGATGCGGCGGGAAATGGGTGCCAATCGGTGTCCCGAGCCCGGCTGTTGCAGTGGCAATGACATCGGTTCTGTTGATGGCAATGCTGATGGCCTCACGCACGCGCCTGTCGTCAAAGGGTGGTCTTGCGTTATTCATCGACAAGAGCGTCTCACCCTCGGTGCTGCCGATCAGCAGATCAAAACGGGGGTCTTCCGAGATGGCTCTCAGCGATGGGTTGGGCCGAAACCCGGCGAAGACGTCGACATCCCCCGACATGACGGCTTCCGTTGCTGCCTCCGTATCCGGGAGAAAGCGAAAGGTGGCTGTTTCTATTTGCGGCGCGCGGCCCCAGTAGAATGGATTGCGGGTAAGGGTGATGTGACTACCCTCTTCCCACGCTTCAAAGCGGTAGGGGCCGGTGCCCACAGGGTTGGTTCCGATTGCTGCGCTGCTCTCGGGCGCGACGATGACCGCATCGCCATAGGCGAGCGTGGCCAGAAACCCGCCATCGGGTTCGGCAAGTGTGACTGCGACCTGGAGCGGGCCGGTAACGGTGACCTCTGTGATGTTGGCCAAAAGCGACCGGCGCGCGTTCTCGCTCTCCTCCGCCCGCGCGCGGTCCAGACTGAACTTCACATCTTCCGCGTCCAACACCGTACCATCGTGAAACGTCACACCGGCGGCGATGTTGAAGGTATAGCGCAAGCCGTCCTCCGAGATGCGCCAGCTTTGCGCCAATCCGCGCTGCGCGACACCGGTTTCGTCAAAGCGGGTCAGCCCTTCGAAGACATTGCCGTAAACGATCCGGTCCACCGCCTGCGCTGTCCCGCGTGTCGGGTCCAGATGGGGTGGTTCGCGGGTGATGCCGACAATCAGTGTGGTTTCGGCCATGGCGGCAACGGCTCCGAAACTCAAGGCCACCGCCACCGCCAATCTTTGGAATATCTGCATTAACGCCTTGCCCATCGCCGCCAGCATTGTCGCAACGTCCCGGCATTTCAAGCGTTTCACGCTGGATCGACGCAGGCATCGCTGCTATGCCCCCGCCAGCCAAAAACGGGGGACGTGGGATGAGTGCCACTGCCAAGAAACGCGCACCGATGCCGGATGATATCCGTGCTGCCAAGGGGGGCACGCCGCTGGTGAGCCTGACGGCCTATACCACACCGATGGCGCAGATGATGGATGATCACTGCGATTTCGTGCTGGTGGGTGACAGCGTCGGCATGGTGCTGCACGGGCTGCCCAGCACCCTTGGCGTGACGATGGAGATGATGATCCTGCATGGGCAGGCGGTCGCGCGGGGGCTGTCGAAGGCGATGATGGTCATAGACATGCCATTCGGGTCCTATGAGGAAAGCCCGGCGCAGGCCTTTCGCAACGCTGCGCGGCTCATGGCTGAAACCGGGGCGGCGGCGGTAAAGCTGGAAGGCGGCGCGCATATGGCTGAAACCATCGGCTTCCTCGTGGCTCGCGGCATCCCGGTGATGGCCCATATCGGGCTGACGCCTCAGTCGATCAACACGCTGGGCGGTTACAAGGTGCAGGGGCGCGGTGCTGCGCGCGATGCACTGATCGCTGATGCGGATGCGGTGGCTGAGGCTGGTGCTTTCTCGGTTGTGTTGGAAAAAGTGCCACAGACCCTCGCCGATGAAATCACTGCACGCCTGCCAATCCCGACCATCGGCATTGGGGCAAGCGCGGGCTGTGACGGGCAGATCCTCGTTGTCGACGACATGCTGGGCCTCTTTACTGCTTTCAAGGCAAAGTTTGTGAAACGCTACGCGCATATGGGCGATGACGGGGCCGCGGCCATCGCCGCCTACGCCACCGAAGTGCGCGCCCGCAGCTTCCCCGCTGCCGAACACGTCTTTGCCGACGAGGCGCCCAAATGATCGCGCCCATTGTGCGCTCGCTCGCCGAATTGCGGGCGCAGACGGCGATCTGGCGCAGGGCTGAAGAGACCATCGGCGTCGTTCCAACGATGGGCGCGCTGCATCAGGGGCATCTTTCCCTGGCACGCGCAGCCCGTGCCAAATGCGACCGCGTGATCGTGACGATCTTCGTGAACCCCAAGCAGTTCAACGATCCCAAAGACCTCGAAAACTATCCCCGGACAGAGGAAGAGGACGCGCGCAAGCTCGAATCCATCGGCGTTGACCTGATTTATGTGCCGGAGCCGGACCAGATATACCCTGACGGTTTCGCGACCACGGTTTCGGTGTCCGGTCTGACTGACATGCTCTGCGGTGAAAGCCGCCCGGGGCATTTCGACGGCGTGGCGACAGTCGTGTCGAAGTTGTTTTTGCAAAGCGCGGCCGACTTCGCCTTCTTTGGCGAAAAGGACTATCAGCAACTCCAGATCGTGCGCCGCATGGCCGCTGACCTCAATATCCCCATCGATGTCATCGGTTGCCCGACGATCCGCGAAGAAGACGGGCTGGCGATGTCATCGCGCAACCTCTTGCTCTCCGACCGGTCGCGGATCAAGGCACCGGTGCTGGCCGAGGTGATGGAAGAGATGCGCGAGAAGCTGGCAGCCGGGGCCGCGATGTCAGAGATCCGGGCAGAGGCCGAGGCACGGATCCTCGCCGCCGGGTTCAACGAGATCGATTATCTGGAAATGCGGGATGGGGACGGGCTCGCGTTGCTGGACAAGGCCAAACCCGGCGCGCGGCTCTTTGCAGCGGCGTGGTTGGCTGGGGTGCGGTTGATTGATAATATTGGGGTGTGAGAAGTCAGGTCCACTTCACGCGATCGCTGCAGCGTGACTAGAGCCGGAATTCGTCAATGACAATTTCTTTCAGCTTCGCCGCATCCTCACCTCGGTTGCCGAGCAATTCAATGAGATACAGGGCGAACGAGACAGCACGGTAACTGAGCAACATGATCGCCAGAAGCCTGTACACCTCTTCCGTGGCCATCCGCTCCAGTCGCTCCTGTTTCGGCACGAATACGGCATCACCATCGACGATCTGCCGGAACTCTCGCCGACGAGTACGTCGGTCTAAATCGGCACTTCCCGCTGCTGCCGGGAACGCGCTGAGCGAAAAGAAGTTGAAGAGTTCGAACCCGAGCGTATCGAGGATCGTCATTTGGTCGGCGAAGGTTGGTTGATCGACGTATATCTGGTTGAACGCTACCTCTGTGTGAATGCAAAGGCCGTCCTGCAGCTTGCCTATTCCGCCACGGAAGGCCGCAACCTCGCCGCCCTGAATGTCGATCTTTAGAAGGTCGATGCGTTCAATTTCCGCAATATCATCGAGCCGCACAGTCGGAAGGCTTTCAGTCCGCATCACTTTCGTCTGCCGCTCGAAATTGCCGATCCGTTCGACGAAACGTCTTTTCGGTTTCAGGCTGCTGGTGAACCCGGGGTATCTGGTGATGTGTAGGGTGACGTCTTCGCCGTCACCAACGGCAAGTCGCAGGTAACGGTGGGTGTCGGTTTGCGGCAGTTTTACGAATTGATCTTCGTTTGGCTCAAACCCAGTCACGTGGCCTAGTTCGGCTTTGACCAGAGGATCATAGGGTGGCGGTGCATTTGGGGTAAGATCGCTTGCACCAACATCGACAATCGCGATCTTATCGGTCAGGCGTGCTGCCAGCAGCTCAATCGTACGCAATGGGTGAACCCTCTTGTCTTGGCGGTTCAATCAATTCGGCAGCAATATCCGCCCCAGCGCCCCCGCCATCACCTTCGCACTGTCGAGCATATCGTCAACCCCCACATACTCATCGGGCTTATGCGCCAGCTCCAAAATCCCCGGCCCGTAAGCGATGCAGTTCTTCAGCTTCCCGATCCGGTCGATGTGCTTCTGGTCATAGGTGCCGGGGGAGGCGACGAAATCGGCGGGTTTGCCAAGGACCTTTTCAATCTCGGCGGCGACAGTCTGCACCACGGGCGCATCCCTGTCCGTCATGCTCGGCAGGACGACGTTGATCTCCCGCAGGTCATAGTCGAACCGGTCGCGATCCCGTTTCAGTCCTTCGAGCAAGTCCCGCACCTCGCCGCGCACGTCATCGACGTGCTCCTCCGCCAGAAAGCGGCGGTCGATCACGATCCGGCAGTTGTCGGGCACGCAGTGGGCGGGCAGGCCGGAGTAGTCTTCGGGCTGTTCCGGTTGGCCGCCGTGGATGGAATTGATGTTCATCGTGGATGATCGCGCGCCTTCGGGCACCACGGGCATGTCCGTCGTGCGGGCGGCCATCGCCGGATAGAGCTTTTCCTCGAACGCGGTCAGCACTGCCCCCATGTGCCGCACCGCGCAATCGCCGAGAAAGGGCATGGAGCCATGGGCAATCTCGCCGAATGTCTCAATCTCCGCCCACCAGCCACCACGATGGCCGAGGCAGACGCGATCCTTGTTCAGCGGTTCAGGGATGATGACATGCTGCACGCGGGCGGGGTCGAAATAGCCCTTCTCCGCCAGATAGGCGACGCCGCCATAGCCGCCGGACTCCTCATCCGCTGTGCCGCTGATTTCGATTGCACCGTGATAATCGGGGTGGGTGGCGATAAACGCCTCCGCCGCGATGATCGAGGCAGCAAGTCCCCCCTTCATATCGCAGGCCCCGCGCCCATAGATCTTGCCGTCAACCACGGCACCGCCGAAAGGGTCCTGTGTCCATCCGGCACCCACCTCCACCACATCCGTGTGGCTGTTGAAATGCACGCAGTCCCCCGAACCGCGCCCCTCGCGCCGCGCCACGATGTTCCAGCGCGGGTATGTGTCACTGTCGCCGGGTGTGCCGTGGGCGCGGATCAGTTCCGTCTCAAACCCTGCGCCGCTCAGTCGGGTATCGAGATACTCACAAATCTCGCGATAACAATCTCCCGGCGGGTTTAGCGTGGGAATGCGGATCAGGTCTTGTGTCAGCGCGATCAGATCATCGCGGCGGGCGTCAATCGCGCGGGTGAGCGGGGTTTCGGAAGCCATGATCCGAGTATTGGCTGGAATGCGACGCCGAACAATCCATCATTGTTTCCCAATTGCACGTAATCGCCACAAATGTACCGCAATGGGGTGGCAACCGGTTGCTCGACACACGCACGCGCGGCTAACTGCCCGCAGCCGCAAAAGGCACATCTTGGAAAGACCATGTCAGAGCAGATCGCAGCCCCCCGGATCGCCGTCTTGATCCCCTGCTACAACGAGGCAACGCCGATCGGGCAGGTCGTGGCGGATTTCAAGGCGGCCCTGCCGGATGCGGTGATCTATGTCTATGACAACAACTCTACTGATGACACGGTCAAGAATGCCAAGGCTGCCGGTGCCGTCGTCCGCCATGAGCCACAGCAGGGCAAAGGTAATGTCGTCCGCCGCATGTTCGCAGATGTGGAGGCGGACATCTACGTCATGGTGGATGGGGATAACACCTACGAGGCGGCTGCCGCCCCGAAACTGATCGCCAAGCTGTGTGACGAAACGCTCGACATGGTTAGCGGCTGCCGTGTGACCGAGATTCAGCAGGCCTATCGCCCCGGCCACCGCTTCGGTAACTGGATGTTGACTGGGCTGGTTGCCAGTATCTTTGGCAAACGCACTACTGACATGCTGACCGGCTACCGCGTATTCTCGCGCCGCTATGTCAAAAGCTTCCCCGCAAGCTCTCGCGGGTTCGAGATCGAGACGGAGCTGACCGTGCACGCGCTGGAATTGCTGATGCCGATTGCAGATGTGGATACGGTCTATGTCGACCGCCTGCCGGGGTCGGACAGCAAGCTGAGCACGATCAAGGATGGGGTACGTATCCTCAAGATGATCATCCTTCTGGTGAAGGAAGAGCGGCCATTCATGCTTTTCGGCCTAATCGCGCTGTTCCTCGCTCTTTTGTCCTTCGGAATCGGCGCGCCGATTGTGGCCGAGTTCATGGACACTGGCCTTGTGCCACGGTTCCCCACGGCCATTTTGGCCTCGGCCATCATGGTGATCGCAGTGCTCTCCTTTATGGTGGGCCTGATCCTCGACATGATCACAGTGGGGCGGCGCGAGGCCAAGCGGATGGCCTATCTCGCCATCCCCAAACCGCCGGGATCATAGGCGATGGCGGGCGGTGTGATCGGACAGCAGATCATGCGATTTGCCGTTGTCGGTGTCATCGGGCTGTTGGTCGATGGCGGGATCCTTTGGCTCCTTTTGTCCTTCGAAGTTGACCCCTTTCTGGCGCGCGCCTTGTCGTTCCCGGTTGCCGTTGTGGTGACATGGGCGCTGAACCGGGCGTGGACATTCCGCGCGGATTACGTGGATCGCAAGATCGGCCAGTTTGGCCGCTACTTCGCAGTGCAGGTGACGGGAACGTTGCTCAACTACTGCATCTATGCCGTTATCATCGCCATCGCAGGCACAGCAGATCGCACGATAATGATCGCATTTCTCTGTGGCTCCGCCCTCGCCGCCGTTTTCAACTTTCTGGGCGCACGCGCTGTCGCGTTTCGCGCGCCACCGCAAAAAGAGGCCTCATGACGACATCACCTCTCTTGGCCGGGCTGCAACAGCGCGCGTTCGGCATCGCGCTTTTTGCGGCCATCGTCCTGATCATTGTGCAGGCGGTGATGGACGGCAGCGGGATGCTGCAGAACTTTGCCGAACAGGGGAACGACGACATCCTGCGGCTGGTGATGGTGCGTGACTGGCTGGCAGGGCAAGGGTGGTTCGACACCACGCAATACCGACTTGTTCCACCAGACGGCGTGGTAATCCACTGGTCGCGCTACATCGATGCGGGAATTGCGGCGCTGATCGTGCCACTGTCCGTCTTCATGCCAATGGGGCAGGCCGAGTTGATCGCCGTCGCGATCTGGCCGACGCTGATCATGATCATCACCCTGACGCTGGTGGCCTTTGGGACACGGCACATCTTTGGCACAGTCGCAGCCTGTTTTGCGATCCTCTGTTTCACGTTTTGGCCCGTGACCGGCGACCTGCATTCGGGCGCGGGCAATCTGGATCATCATAATGTGCAGCTTCTGATGATGGTGCTGCTGGCCTTTGGCCTGATCTGGCCAGATCGGCCTGTGGCGGCGGGCGTTGTCGGGGGGCTGGCCGGGGCATTTTCACTGGCGATCGGGCTGGAGAGCCTGCCATTCATCGTGATCGGCGGGCTTGGCTTCGTGATCCGGGCGCTCTTTCTCGACACGACTATCGGGCCACGCTTGCTGACCAGCTTTTGTGCCGCCCTCGGGCTTGGCAGCATCATTCTCTTCTTGGGGCAGACCGCCCCCAGCCGCTGGGCCGCCCCGGTTTGTGATCAGTTGGGGACGCCAACACTTGCACTGATCGGTGTTGCCATCGCCGCGAGCCTGCTCCCCTTCGTGATGCGGCGCACGGGGATTTCACCTTGGTTGCATCTTTCGATCACCGTCGCCCTGACGGCAGTGGGCATCATCGCGATCTGGCCCCTCCTTGCAGGTTGTCTCGAAGGCCCCTACAGCGACCTCACGCCCGAGCTGCAAGAGATGATCACCTCGCGCATCATCGAAGCGCGCCCCGGCCTGACCTACGCACAAACCCACACTGGTCCCTTTATCATTTTCACCCTGCCCGTGTTTACTGCCCTGATCGCGGGTGCCGTGCTCTGGTCGCGCGCTGGGCCTGAAACCCTGACGCAAGAAACCCGTCGCGCGCTGGGCCTTTTGCTGATGCTATGCCTTCTGGGAACAGCGATGCTGCTGGTGCAGATGCGCACGGTCATCATGGTGGCGGCGGTTGTCCCTGTGATTGGCGGCTGTGTGGCCACGGCACTGCTGCAAGGCTACCTGCGTCGCCGCGATGCGGTGCAGGGTCTTTTGGGTCTCTTGGTCGCAACTGCCATGATTTCCCCCACTTCCGTAGCACAGCCATTCTCGGCCTTGCTTGTCAGAGAGCAGAGTGCATCGCGGGAAGCGGCGGCAGACTGCCGGAACCTGGCCTCGCTCGAAAGCCTGAACGCCGTCGCGCCCGGCGTGATCCTCGCGCCGATGAACTTTGGCTCACCGATGCTATTCGCCACCCACCACGCCGTGCTCGCTGCCCCCTACCATCGCAGCCCGGAGGCCCTGAAGAACGGGATCCTGCCGTTTGAGATGACCGAGGAGGAACTGCGCGACTACATCGGGCAGACGGGCGCGACGCATCTGCTGCTCTGTCGCGGGGCCACGTATCGCGGCAGCTTTGCCCAACATCTGGTAGAGGGTGGCAATGCTGATTGGTTGCAGCCAGTGCGGGTGGCAGACGACGGGCAGATGCTCTTTGCTCTGACACAGTAGGCCAAGCAGGGTTTGTGTCGCTACACTTGCTGAATTGGGATTGCAATTCGTAAAAGGGCAGAGCTTATCTGGCGGGCATGAAAGATGATGCGCGCCAGAGGGTCCTTTTGGGTGTCGATACCGGCGGCACCTACACCGATGCCGTGGTTCTGGATGGTGATGCCACAACCGTGCTGGGTGATGCAAAGGCGCTGACAAGCCGCCCTGATCTGGCCGTGGGGGTAGGGCAGGCGATTGATGCGGCACTCAGCGCGGCCAAGATCGACGGAATCGCCGTGGGCATGGTGTCACTGTCCACCACGCTGGCCACCAATGCTTTGGTGGAGGGGCAAGGTGGGCGCGTGGCGCTTGTTGCGATCGGTTTTGCACCAGCCGATCTGGCGCGCGCCGGTTTGGCTGAGGCAATGCATGGCGACCCGGTGATCCAGATCGCCGGTGGGCACAGCCATTCAGGCGGCGAGGCCGCACCGCTGGATGTGGGCGCACTGCGTGAGTCGATTGCAGCGCTTCCTGTAGACATCACCGGTTTTGCCGTGGCGGCCCAGTTCGCCACGCGGAACCCGGCGCATGAGATGGCCGTGCGCGACCTCATTCGTGAGATGACGGGCAAGCCTGTCACCTGCTCTCACGAACTCTCGCAGGCGCTTGGAGGGCCAAAGCGTGCGCTGACGGCTGTTCTCAACGCCCGGCTGATCGGGATGATCGACAGGTTGATCACCGCGGTCGAGGGGCACTTGCAGGCCCGCGCGATCAATGCGCGCCTGATGGTCGTGCGCGGTGACGGGGCGCTGGTTTCTGCCGCAATTGCCCGCGAAAAGCCGATTGAAACGATCCTGAGCGGGCCTGCCGCCTCTATCGCGGGGGCGCAGTGGCTGACGGGCGAAACCGATGCGCTGGTCAGTGATATTGGTGGTACCACAACGGACATTTGCCTGTTGCGGGACGGACGCCCGCAAATCGACCCGCAGGGCGCGCGCGTTGGCCCTTTCCGCACGATGGTCGAGGCCGTCGCGATGCGCACGCATGGGCTGGGTGGCGATAGCGAAGTGCACGTGATCGAGGGGTTGGGCGCAGGGCTTTGTCTTGGCCCCCGCCGGCTGATGCCCATCGCGCTGGCCGCGAAGATGTTCCCAGAGGTGCTGCACCCCGCACTCGATCAGGCGCTGGCACAGGATCTGCCGGCAAGCGACGGGGGGCAGTTTGTGATCCCGCAATGGGACACGGCGCCTTTGGTCAGTGACCCGCGTGAGGCTGCGATTGTTGCCCGGCTGGGCCAAGGTCCATTGCGGCGGGCCGAGGCCGTGACATCCCGCATGGAAAACCCGGCGCTTGGCCGGTTGGTCGCGCACGGCGCAGTGATCCTGGCAGGGGTGACACCGTCAGATGCGGCGCATGTTCTGGGCCTTTCCGCAAGCTGGGATGTGGCTGCAGCTGAAAAGGCGCTGACACTCTTTGCCCGGCGGCGCACCGGTGGCGGGGCGCGCTTTGCACTTGATGCCGGCGCGTTGGCGCAGGCCATCGTTGATCAGCTGACCCTGCAAACGGGCGAGGCGCTCCTTGCAGCAGGATTTGCAGAGGATGATCTGGCATGGGATGACCCAACAGCACTCGCCCGGCACCCGCTGGCCCTTGCCGGTCTCGCACGGCATGAGGGGATTGTGAGGATGCAACTGGGGCTTGGCGTCCCGGTGATCGGGCTCGGGGCGTCTGCCCCGACATATTACCCCGCCGTTGGCACCCGATTGCAAAGCCGGATGGTGCTGCCGGAACATGCCGGTGTTGCAAACGCGATCGGCGCTGTTGTTGGTCAGGTGCGGATGCGCGCAAGCGGTACGGTCACGGCGCAGGGCGAGGGGCGCTTCGTGGCGCATCTGGCTGATGGCCCTGCGCCCTTTGCCGAGGATGCCGCAGCCTGTGCGGCGCTGGAAACGGCACTGATCGCCGCCGCGAGGGAAAAGGCGCTCGCGGCGGGTGTCACGGACCCGGAGGTAGCGGTGTCGATTGAGCGCAAAGAGGCAGAGGTTGAAGGCCGCACCGTTCTGGTCGAGGCGCATCTGCAGGTCACCGCCTTCGGCCGCCCCCGGATTGCTGTCGGTTAGTCCGCGCTTCACACAGCCTAAGATTCCGCATAGACCGCGCGGAACCAAAGCTGGCCCAGGTGCAATCGTGTCAAACGCGCAAGCAGCAAATGCTCTGCCCAATGCGGGCCACTGTCGCCCGGCGGCGGTGTAATGCGGCGCGAGGTCCTCTCCCAACTCTGGCGGTTCCTGACCGTGGGCGGTGTTGGTTTCATCGTGGACGGGGGGCTTTTGTGGTTCTTCCTTTCCCAAGGGTTCACACCCTCGGTCGCGCGGGCGCTGGCCTTTCCCGGCACCGTCTTCGTGACATGGGTGCTGAACAGGAACTGGACCTTTGCTAACTACAACTCCGGCAGCCGCAGGGGGCAGCTGCCCCGCTACTTCGCGGTGCAGATCGGCGGCACGCTCGCCAACTACGCGGTTTATCTGGCGGTCATCACGGTTTTTGGCACCAGCGCGAACGCGATCTTCGGGGCATTCGTGGCAGGCTCTATCGTCGGTTCGACACTCAATTTCGTGGGCGTCCGGGCGATTGCATTTCGGGCGCGCGGGAACAGAACCTGATTGTGTCAATTCAGGTCTCTACCCTCACTTTCTTGTCAGGTTGATTGCGCGGTCAGGGCCGATGCGCCACAAGGTCGCAATCACTGGATGAACCCCCTATGCTTGACCATCATGCCCGCCAACTGATCGACCCGCCGCTTAATCGGATCGGGCAGATGCTGGCAAAGGCAGGCCTGACGGCTGATGGGATCACGCTGATCGGGCTGGCCCTCGGGCTGATCGCTGCACTGCTGATTGCGCTGGGCGCGCCGGGTTGGGCGCTGATTCCGCTGCTGGCCAGTCGCCTCGCAGATGGATTGGACGGGGCCGTGGCCCGCGCGACGCGCAAGACCGACTTTGGCGGCTATCTGGATATCGCCGTGGATTTCCTGTTCTACGGGGCAATCCCCCTTGGCTTTGTGCTGATGGATCCTGCCGCCAACGGTGTCGCCGGCGCCTTCCTGCTGACCGCGTTCTACTTCAACGGGACCAGCTTTCTGGGCTACGCGATCCTCGCTGAAAAGCACGGGCACAAGACCGACGCGCAGGGGCAGAAATCGCTCTACTACTCCAACGGCATTCTGGAAGGGACGGAAACGATTATCTTCTTCGTCATCCTTTGTCTGTTGCCCGCCTACTTTGCGCCGCTCGCCTTTGTCTTCGGCACGCTCTGCTTTGCCACCGCGACGCTGCGCATCCTTGCTGCAAAACAAATCTACACGAACTAAAAGGAAGACCCTATGAAACATCTCGCCGTTCTGGCCGCATTGCTGGCCCCGGTACCCGCGCTCGCCGATGTCGACCCCGCCAATTGGGAGGCCGTGACAGAGGCCGCCGAAGGCCAGACCGTGTTCTGGAACGCATGGGGCGGGTCCACCACGACGAACGACTTCATCGCCTGGGTCGGTGAGCGCGTGATGGAAGACTATGGTGTCACCCTGGAACACGTAAAACTGACGGACACCGCCGATGCGGTCACCCGTGTCCTGTCTGAAAAGCAGGCGGGTGAGGACGACGACGGCGCCATCGATATGATCTGGATTAACGGGGCCAACTTCGCGGCAATGAAAGACGCCGATCTGCTTTTTGGTCCTTACGCCGAGCAACTGCCGAACTGGGACTTTGTCGATGTAGATGGTAAGACGGTGCAGACGGACTTCACCGTACCAACCGATGGCTTGGAAAGCCCTTGGGCCATGGCGCAGGTCGTCTTTATCCATGACACGGATGATCTCGCTGAACCGCTTGTGTCCATGGCGGAAATTCTGGAATGGTCCGCCGCGAACCCCGGCCGTTTCACCTATCCGCAGCCGCCGGATTTCCTTGGTACGACGTTCCTGAAACAGGCGCTTGTCGATCTGCTGGAGGATCCATCCGTTCTGTCCGCGCCTGCAACGGATGAAACATACGACGCAGTCACCGCCCCGCTCTGGGCCTTCCTTGATGAATTGACGCCAACCCTTTGGCGCCAAGGCCGCGCTTATCCGGCAACCGGCCCGGCGCAGTTGCAGCTGATCGCGGATGGTGAGGTCGATCTGGCGATTTCCTTTAGCCCCGGTGAGGCAACGGCGGCCATTGCCAATAACCAGCTGCCGCCATCCGTGCGCACTTTTGTCCTCGACAATGGCACCATCGGGAACGCCTCTTTCGTGGCGATCCCCTATAACTCCGGCTCCAAGGAAGGGGCGATGGTGGTCGCCAACTTCCTGATGTCGCCAGAGGCGCAGCTGCGCGCGCAGAACCCCGAAATTCTTGGCTACGGAACCGTGCTTGATATGGAGGCGCTATCAACCGAGGATCGCGCGGCCTTTGACGCCCTGGAGCTAGGCATCGCCACTCTGTCACCGGCTGAACTGGGCACCGTGCAGGCAGAGCCGCACCCCAGCTGGATGACCCGCATCGCCGATGACTGGATGACCCGTTTCGGCGTCTCGGAGTGAGCGAAGTCACACATTCCGCCCCGGACGTGATCCGGGGCCTCGTCTGAGGGGGAGGTCCCGGGTCAAGCCCGGGACGGGATGTTGATGAGGACCAATCGTTTCCTGCCACTTCTGCCGGCATTGACACTGCTGGCCATGCTGGGCCCGGTGGCCGCCGGGCTCTGGTGGACGATCCTGCCTGCCTTTGGCCATCTGCCTGCCGCCGGACAAACAGGCCCCTCGCTTGACCCATTCCGGGATCTTTTTGACTGGGGTGGCCTGCCAAGCGCAGTCTTTCTGTCATTGACAACCGGCCTGCTGGCAACGGCCATCTCACTGGCCATCGTGGTGCTGGTAACGGCGGGCTGGTCCGGGACCCGCCCCTTCCGCAACCTTGAGCGGCTTTTGTCGCCGCTGCTGTCGGTTCCGCATGCGGCGGCTGCCTTTGGCCTCGCCTTTCTGATCGCACCTTCGGGTTGGTTGTCACGCCTTGCCTCGCCAACACTGACAGGGTGGGAGCGGCCACCGGACCTCTTGATCGTGCAGGATACCTGGGGCCTGTCGATGGCCGCTGGCCTGATCGTGAAAGAAGTCCCCTTCCTCTTGCTTATCACCCTTGCCGCACTTGGCCAAGCCGACGCGAAACGCAGCGTCGCCGTGGCACAGGCGCTGGGCTATGGGCGCGTGACGGGGTGGCTGAAAACGGTGTTCCCGCGGGTCTATGCGCAGATCAGACCGCCGGTTTATGTGGTACTCGCCTATTCGATGACTGTTGTGGATGTCGCCGTGATCCTTGGGCCGAACACGCCACCCCCGCTCTCTGTTCAGATCGTGAAATGGATGTCGGACCCGGACCTTGCCATGCGGCTAGAAGGGGCGGCTGGAGCATTGCTACAACTGGCCCTCGTGGTGGGGGCCCTGTGCTTTTGGCGCCTGGGTGAGAGCGTTGTTGCAGCCCTTGGGCGCCGCTGGATCGCGGCTGGCTACCGGGGGCGGCTCGATCCAGTCGTCGCGCGGGTGGCATTGGCCGCAGGCTGTGGCAGTGCGCTGGCGGTTCTTATCGGGCTGGCGGTTCTTGCAATCTGGTCCTTCGCCGGGTTCTGGGGCTTTCCTGACGCGCTCCCAGATGGGTTCACGACGCGCAACTGGATGCGTTTTGGTCCCGGCACGCTGGAAGCACTGCAAGAGACTGCCATCATCGCGCTGACCGCCGGCCTGCTGGCGCTAATCCTGACCATCGGATGTCTGGAGGCAGAGTACCGCTATGGCCTGTCGTTCAGCCGCCGCGCGGTCTGGCTTCTTTACCTGCCTCTCTTGATCCCGCAAATCGCCTTTCTGCCGGGGCTGCAAACATTGATGCTGAACCTCGGGGCCGATGTGGGGCGCAAGCCTGTGATCATCGCGCATCTGGTCTTTGTTCTGCCTTACGTCTTTCTGTCGCTGGCAGACCCGTTCCGGGCTTGGGACAGGCGCATGGGCACAATAGCCGCCGCACTGGGTGCCAGCGCCAACGGCGTGCTCTGGCGGGTGCGCCTGCCGATGCTCTTGCGCCCGATCCTGACGGCGCTGGCCGTGGGGTTGGCGGTCTCCGTCGGGCAATACCTGCCGACCTTGCTGATCGGCGGGGGGCGCGTGGCGACACTGACAACAGAGGCCGTCGCACTCGCCTCGGGGGGTGACCGGCGGGCAATCGCGGTTTACGGGTTGATGCAGACGGGGGCGGCACTGATCCCCTTCGCATTGGCGCTGCTGATCCCGGCGCTGGCGTGGCGAAACAGGCAGGGGTTGCGGCATGGATAAAGGTTTGTCTCTGCGAGACGTCACGATCAAGAAGGGCGATGTGCCGCTATTGTCCGTGACGCATGAGATCGCACCGGGCGACGTGCTGACGGTGATGGGCCCCTCTGGCGTGGGCAAGTCCACTCTCTTGGCCTTTATCACCGGCACGCTATCGCCGAATTTCTCGGCCACGGGTTCCGTCTGGCTTGACGGGCACGACATCACCCATGTCCCACCGCATCAACGGCGGGCGGGGATCCTGTTTCAGGATGATCTTCTGTTTCCGCATCTGTCCGTTGGCGCAAATCTTGCATTTGGCCTGCGCCCCGGCGGCAGCAAGGCAGAGCGTCAGTCCAAGATCACTGCGGCGCTGGATGAGGTCGGCCTGGCCGATTTCGGCGATCGGGACCCGGCCACGCTGTCGGGCGGGCA
Source organism: Pseudomonadota bacterium (assembly GCA_039821425.1). Classification (GTDB taxonomy): domain Bacteria; phylum Pseudomonadota; class Alphaproteobacteria; order Rhodobacterales; family Rhodobacteraceae; genus Yoonia. The sequence goes on along the minus strand of JBCBOD010000046.1, from coordinate 3,581 downwards.
AAAGGCGCGGGTGGCGCTGATGCGGATGCTCTTGTCAGAACCATGTGCGCTGCTTCTGGATGAGCCATTCTCACGCCTTGACGCCGCGCTCCGCGCACAAGTGCGCAGCATGGTCTTCGACCGGGCGCGTGCTCGTGGCTTGCCCGTGCTGATGGTGACGCATGACGCGGAAGATGCGCGCGCGGCGGGGGGAGAGATCATCACGCTGGGCTAGGCTGAACGCTGTAAGCCTCATGTTTGGCGGGCCATTTGCTCGCGCGGATCCTTCAGCTGTCTGCCCGGTTCCACCCGGCCCGTCTTGGCACCCGCACCGCCAGCATGGGTTTCAGAAATGGTGACCGGAAGCGGTTGAGGTCGAGCGCTTCGTGCACGCCTGTCACCACCTCGCCATTCAGCTGCGTCTGCACGGCAGAGCGGGAATAGAAGGGTGCGTCGAGCATCGGCAAAACCTGCTTTGGCATCACACCGGGATCAGCCCGTGTTTCGCGCATGACCTGCCAGAGCGAGCGTTTGAACCGCGTCCGCGGCGGGGCGTCGGTGATCTTGGCCCCGCCCTCCGCGTCAAACGCGATGGCGGTATCGAGCGTGGTTCCATCCCGCCTGACCGCATCGTAGATGCAGGTCGCTCCATCCTTCGTCGGATACCGCCCCCAGGTCCAGAAACTGAAATCCTGCTCTAACGCGCGGGTGCCGAAATTGGCGTCGAAATACCCGTGACCGGACCATTGCCAGCCCGGGGCGTCCAGCTCCACCTTGATGTCAGATGAGGGCGCAAAGGGCCGCCAGATGTGTGTGCCGTCGGGGGTGAGTGGCAGTTCGACGTTCGTCACCGCCTGCGGTGTGATCGTAATCTGCCCGCGCACCCGGCTGATCAGGGGCGGGCTGCTGATCTCGTTGATGTCGATGATCAGGTCTTTGCCCGTCCAGTGCAGGGAGGATGGGCCCACCTGAAACGTATCCGCCGTGGTGCGCAGCGCCTGCCGACCGCGGTCTGTCATCGTGAAACGACCGCCGGGGCCATAGGTCGCCACGTTGATACAGCAGTGGTTGGCCGGGTCTTTGCGCCCCGACCACGCGTACCAGGGCGAAAAAACCGACCCGATAAACGCTATGACAGAGACCGCTTTGGTCCCGCAGTCGCTGATCCCGTCAATGTACCACCAGGCGTAGCCATTTGGCGGGACGTCGAGGTGGAAGCATGGTCCGTCATGATCGCCGCGGCCGCGTGCCGGGCGGAGAGTGTCGCCATCGGCACCCCGGCCCCAGGATGTGCCCCGCCCCCGCAGAGGTATAGGCCCGGTACCTGCGTCCGCGCCGTCGAGCGCTTGAAGGCTGCCGTCATCCCCTGCGGGCTGCGCCCGTAAAGGGATCCTTGGCTCGCCGGAAACAGCGCGTCGAAGCCGGCCGGTGTTGTCAGCGCCTCTGGCCCCGGCCTCGGGCTGAAGATCAGGCCGAAGTCGCGAAACCGGTTGAACACTTGTGTCTGACATCTTTCGACTTCCTTCTTGTCATCTGGCACGCCGGGTGGGCCGTTCATGATCACCTCAAACCGCTGCATGACAGTAGGGGCGACCTGCCCGTGATCCTGGGCACAAAGGTAAAGCGTGGCGTCCGCGGGCATCTGCCCTTTGGCGAGTGCTGCAAATTCGGCCTTGGGATCATGGCCAAAGAAAACCGTGTGATGCGCGAGCTCGACGCCTGACGGCGCGGCTGCAAAAGCGTGCACATAGGCCGAGAGGCTGCGTGGCTCCGTTGCCGCTTTCGGGACGGCGGTGCGGGCGCGTTCCCCCAAAAGCCCGGTGGTCAACGCGCGCGGATCGCCGTTGAACAGAACCACATCGGCTGGATAATGCGCCCCCGCCGTCTCAACCCCCGACACCCGGCCGCTTTGCTGCGTGATCCGTACCGCGGGCGTGTTGTAGTGAAAACGCGCGCCGCGCGCGGTTGCGAGCCCTTCAATCGCCTGCGCCAAGGCATGCATCCCGCCTCGGACAGACCAGACGCCCTGCGCCTCGGCCTCCCAGATCAGGGCAAGGATTGCGGGCGAGCCATAGGGGGAGCCACCAACATATGTGGCATAACGCCCGAAAAGCTGGGCCAGCTTCGGGTCTGAGAAGGTCCCTTTCAGCGTCCCCGCAAGCGTGCGGTGTGGTGCCATATCCGCCAGAAGGCGCGGGTTGCGGATGACTGCGCGCGTGGCGCCAAGCTGATCGGGTGCCGCCGCCTGCATCATCGGCCCGTCAAAAGCCGCAAAGAGGCGTCTGGCCCGATCCGAGAAAGCGGTGAATTCGCGCGCAGCCTTTGCCCCGAATGCGGCTTTCACATTGGCGGCGCTTTGCGCGGCGTTGGGGACAAGATCAAGCCGCGTGCCGTCGTCCCAATAATGCCGCGCCAGTGTTTGCAGTGTTTGCAATTGCAGATAATCATTCAGTGCCTCACCCACGTCAGCGAACAGCGCCTCAAACACCGAGCGCATTGTCAGCACGGTGGGTCCGGCATCCACGGGTCCTGCTTCAGAAGGCAGGGTGCGCATCTTGCCGCCGGGGGTGCCATGCGCTTCGACAACCGTGACATCGCACCCTTGGTGCGCAAGCCGCAACGCAGCGGCGAGCCCGGCGATTCCTGCGCCAATCACCACGATTTTGGGCATCTCTTGCGCCATCCGTCTGACCTTACACCGTTTATTTGGATTTACATTGACAGATGTCAGGCAAAATTGACACTATAGATTGCAAAGGAGACGCCCATGCGAATCGCAGAGCGGATTGAGGCGACAATCACCGCAGCAATCGCAAGTGGTCAGGGGCCTGCTGCCCCCGGGCGGCTGGCTGCTGCACTTGAGTATGCCGTGACACCCGGTGGCGCACGCATCCGGCCCACAATTCTGACATCCGTCGCCATGGCCTGTGGTGATGATCGCCCCGCCCTCACGGATGCGGCTGCCGCGGCGTTAGAGATCATCCATTGTGCGAGCCTCGTGCATGATGATCTGCCCTGTTTTGATGACGCCGATTTGCGACGGGGCAAACCGGCACTGCATCTGGCCGCGTCGGAACCGCTGGCGGTTCTGGCGGGTGACAGCCTGATCATCATGGCGTTTCACATGCTGTCCCGCGCAGCGGCGGATACCCCCGACAGGGCGCTGAAGCTGATTGATATCCTCGGAACCCGCACGGGGATGCCCTTTGGCATCTGTGCCGGGCAGGGTTGGGAAAGCGAAGAGACGATTGATCTTTCCGCTTATCATCAGGCGAAGACCGGCGCGCTCTTCATCGCCGCGACGCAAATGGGCGCTGTCGCTGCCGGGCAGGAAGCAGAGCCTTGGCAAGAGCTTGGCGCCCGGATTGGCGAGGCGTTTCAGGTGGCCGATGATCTGCGCGATGCGCTCTGTGATGAAGAAACACTTGGCAAGCCTGCCGGGCAGGATGACCTGCACGGGCGGCCCAATGCCGTGGCGGCCCTTGGGGTCAACGGCGCCATCAAACGGTTCGATGACATCCTCGGCGGTGCCATCGCCTCAATCCCTGCTTGCCCGGGAGAGGCTGCGCTGGCACAAATGGTCCGGGCCTATGCTGACAAAT
>JBCBOD010000174.1:0-5155 GCA_039821425.1 Pseudomonadota bacterium | reverse complement strand
GTGGAAGGTCGCCGCCTTCACGGCCCCGATCCGCCTGACCAAAAGGAACCACACCAAAGTGGCGGCAAGACCGGGCACCAGCGTCGTGTAGACAAAGGCGACAACCAGCTGCCAGTTCCATGTGACCGCCCACGTTTCCAGCGCCACTGCAGGCACCCAGAGGATCGCGGACCCCACCAGCATCTGCAGCCCGACGATCATCAACACGTTCCCGCCCGAGGACGCGCCAAGCACCGCGAGCGTTGCCACAGTGAGTGAGATCACCCCGATCACGCACAGGATCAGGCCGTAGATATCCACGCCCCCTTCGATCCGCGCGCCCATGATCAGGACCACGCCCACCAGCCCGGCGGTCAGCCCCGCGATGCCCAAGGGTCGCACGCGGTTGCCAAACACGACCCACCCCGCGACGGCGACCAGCAACGGCATGGTGGATGCGATGATCGCGGCGAGCGAGGCCGGCACCGTCTGCATCGCCACGAAATTCAGCCCCAGGTAAAGCGCGTTCTGGCACAGGCCAAAGATCACGACACCCAGCCATTGGGTGCGTGTCAGGCGCGCCGATTGGCCCAGCCACCACGCAATCCCCACCCCGATCAGGCCAGAGATCAGGAACCGCAGGGCCAGCGCTGTCAGCGGCGGGGCAAATTCCACGATCACACGCGCCGAGGTAAAGGCCGAGGACCACATCAGCGCAAAGGCCAGACCCATGATGATGGCGCGGAAATCCATTGCAGCCCCTTTCATCATCCCGCTTAGGCAATGATCAGAAAAGGGGCAAGCGCCCTTCAATGTGGCGCCATCGCTGGACTCACCCCCCTGACCAATTTACCTTTCTGAAATCTGTTCAAAGCCAAAGGTGCCTTCCTATGCCACGACTGCTTTCCCTTGTTGCCGTTTCCCTGTCACTGACCGCCACGACCGCGCTGGCCGGGGGCCACTGCGCCGCTGGCAAGACGCTGACCGATGGCAAGCTGACCATCGCCACCGGCAACCCCGCCTACTACCCGTGGGTGCTGAACGACGCGCCGGAAAGCGGTGAAGGGTTTGAGGCCGCCGTTGCCTATGCCGTGGCGGCCGAGATGGGCTTTGCAGCCGAGGATGTCGTCTGGGTCCGCACGTCTTTTGACGAGGCGATCCAGCCGGGCGCGAAGAATTTCGACATGAACATGCAGCAGTATTCGATCACGGCCGCGCGGGACGAAATGGTCGATTTCTCTGCCCCCTACTACACCGCACCCATGGCCGTTCTGGTCAGCCCGGGTGCCACCGAGACACCCGCTACCTTGGACGCACTGAAAGAGCTGAAATGGGGGGCGGTCGGCTCCACCACGGCGGTGCCAAAGCTGGCGGATGTCATCCAGCCGTCATCCGACCCGCTGCTTTACGGTGACAACGCCGATGTGAACGCCGCCATGTCCGCCAACCAGATTGACGCGGCCCTCTTTGACTTGCCCACCGCCCTGTTCCTGAGCGCGGTGATGATCGAAGGGTCAAAGGTGATCGGACAGTTCGCGCCCGACGCCAGCGACAACCCCGACCAATTCGGTATGCTGATGGAAGAAGGCAGCGCATTGAAGGAATGTGTGGATGCAGCGCTCGCCGCCCTGACCGAAAGCGGTGAGCTTGCGGCGATTGAGGCGACATGGCTGCAAGACACCACCGGCGTGCCACTGATCGAGTAACATGGCCAAGTACAACGCGGCGGGGATGACCCGCCGCCAACAGTATGAAGCGCAGCAACGGCGGCGCTCGCTCCTGATTGCGGGGACGAGCACGGTGCTTGCTGTGCTTGCGGTGGTGATCCTCGTTCCTATGACACCGGGGTGGGAGAAGGTGCAGCGCAGCTTCTTCAACGGCGGCGTGCTGGCGGACACCTTTCCAAAACTGGTTGAAGCGTTTTTCATCAACGTCATGATCTTCGCCTGGTGCGCGCCGCTGATCGCGATCCTTGGGCTCTTGATCGCGCTCGCCCGTGATGCAAAATCCCCCGCCTTGTTCCCGCTGCGCATCTTTGGCGCGACCTTCACGGATGTTTTTCGGGGCGTGCCCGTGATCCTGACGGTCTATCTGATCGGCTTTGGGATCCCCGGCCTCGGCCTGCCGCGCCCGTGGAACTCCCCTTACATCTGGGGGTCACTCGCGCTGATCCTGACCTATGCCGCCTATGTGGCTGAGATTTTCCGGTCTGGCATCGACAGCGTGCACGACAGCCAACGCGCCGCCGCCCGGTCGCTCGGGCTCACAGAGCGGCAGGTGATGCGCGATGTTGTCCTGCCGCAGGCCGTGCGCAACGTAGTGCCCGCGCAGATGAACATGCTGATCGCGCTGCAAAAGGACGTGTCGCTTCTATCCTTCATAGGCCCGGTGGAGATCTTCCGGCAAGCGGGCGTGTTCAAATCCCTGACCGCGAATTTCACGCCCTATGTGGGGGCCGCGATCATCTTTCTGATCGTCACGATCCCCGCGACCCGCTACGCCGATCACCTGATGGCAAAGCAACGGCAGGCGCGCAGCTGATGGCGAAACTGGAACTGCGCGGTGTCGTCAAACGCTTTGGCGAGGTGACGGTCTGCAACGGGGTCGACCTGGATGTAGAAGAAGGGCAGATGGTCTGCCTCATCGGCGCGTCCGGCGGGGGCAAGTCGACGCTTTTGCGCTGCATCAACCTGCTGGAGCCGATCGAGGATGGCGCGATCTATCTGGACGGCGAGGATATCTCTGTCCCCGGTCTCGACTCGCAGGGGGTACGGGCACGGATCGGGATGGTGTTTCAATCCTTCAACCTCTTCCCGCATATGACCGCACTGGAAAACGCGATGCTGGCGCCGCGTCGCGTGCATGGCTTGGCCCGTGCAGAGCTGGAGCCGCGTGTGGCAGGCTTGTTTGAACGGTTCGGCCTCGCCGACCGAATGCAGAACTATCCCGATCAGCTCTCTGGCGGGCAGCAGCAACGGGTCGCCATCGTCCGCGCGCTGGCTATGCAGCCAGAGGTGATGCTGTTTGATGAAATCACCTCGGCCCTCGACCCGCAGCTTGTGGGTGAGGTGCTGGACGTGCTGCTGGCCTTGAAGCGCGAAGGGATGACAATGGTGCTCGCCACCCATGAAATGGGTTTTGCGCGGCAGGCGGCGGACAAGGTCTGTTTCCTGAAAGACGGGCGGATCATCGAGCAGGGCACGGCAGCGGAAGTCTTCGAGACACCGCAACAGGAAGAGACGAAGGCGTTTCTGGCGCGGGCGTTGAAGTAGCCCGCCTCAGGCCCGCTTTTTCAGCGTGGCCACGCCCATCACCTCAAGCACTTTCGCTTCGATATGTTCTGCGTTCATGCCCGCAACATCATACATCGCAGCCGGGCTCGCCTGATCGATGAAGATATCCGGCAGCACCATCGACCGGTATTTCAGCCCGGCATCAAAAACGCCCTCATCGCTCAGAAGCTGCCCGACATGTGAGCCGAAACCACCAACTGCGCCTTCCTCCACCGTGATCAGCGCGTCGTGGTCTGCGGCAAGTTTCAGGATCATCTCGGCATCCAGCGGCTTGGCAAAACGGGCATCAGCCACGGTCGGTGTGATGCCTTTCGCCCCGAGTGCTTCGCAGGCCTTCGTAACCTCTGACAGGCGCGTCCCAAACGACAGGATCGCGACATCCTTGCCCTCCTGCACGATCCGGCCCTTGCCGATCTCAAGGACCTCGGGGTTTTCCGGCATCTCCACCCCCACGCCTTCACCGCGCGGGAAGCGGAAGGCGATGGGCCCGTCGTCATGCGCGGCGGCAGTTGCAACCATCCGCACAAGCTCCGCCTCATCTGCCGCAGCCATCACCACGAAACCCGGCAGGTTGGCGAGGTAAGAAACATCGAAAGACCCGGCATGGGTCGCCCCATCCGCCCCCACCAGGCCGGCACGGTCGATGGCAAAGCGCACTGGCAGACGCTGGATCGCCACGTCATGCACGACCTGATCGTAGCCACGCTGCAGGAAGGTCGAATAAAGCGCGCAGAAGGGGCGCATGCCACCGGCAGCAAGGCCCGCACTGAAGGTCACGGCGTGTTGTTCGGCAATCCCCACATCAAAGCACCGGCTCGCGTAGCGCTCCATGAATTTCGACAGGCCCGTCCCATCCGGCATCGCCGCGGTGATGGCGCAGATCTTGCTATCCTCCGCCGCCAGATCGCACAGCGTTTCGGCAAAAACGGATGTGTAGCTGGGGGCGTTGCTGGGCGCCTTCTTCTGCTCACCCGACACCACGTCAAACTTCGCCGTCGCATGGCCCTTGTCGCGCGCACCTTCGGCGGGGGCATAGCCCTTGCCCTTCTTGGTGATCGCGTGGATCAGGATCGGGCCGTCAGCCCGCTCTTTCACCGTCCGCAGCACGGCCAGCAATTGCTCCATATCGTGCCCATCGATGGGACCGACGTAGTCAAAACCAAGCTCTTCAAAGAGCGTGCCACCTACCGTCATATGCTTGAGCATATCCTTGGCGCGCTTCGCCCCTTCGCGGAAGGGTTCGGGCAGCAAGGATACAGCCCCCTTCGCCGCCGCCTTGAATTCCTGAAACGGTGCACCGGCATAAAGGCGCGACAGGTAGGATGACATCGCGCCGGTGGGTGGGGCGATGGACATCTCATTGTCGTTGAGGATCACGATCAGGCGCTTGCCCAGGTGACCCGCGTTGTTCATCGCCTCGTAGGCCATGCCAGCGGACATTGCGCCATCACCGATCACGGCTATCGCGTCACCGCCTTCACCGCCCAGATCGCGGGCGACGGCAAAGCCGAGTGCGGCGGAAATCGACGTGCTGGAATGGGCCGCGCCAAAGGGATCGTAGGCGCTTTCAGATCGTTTCGTGAACCCCGACAGCCCACCTTCGGTGCGCAATGTACGGATACGGTCGCGGCGCCCTGTCAGGATTTTGTGCGGATAACACTGGTGGCTGACATCCCAGATGATCTTGTCCTTCGGGGCATCAAACACAGCGTGCAATGCAACGGTCAGCTCGACAACGCCAAGGCCCGCACCCAGATGCCCGCCAGTGACGGAAACGGCAGAAATCGTCTCGGCCCGCAGTTCATCCGCCACACGGGACAGCTCTGCGTCTGACATGCCTTTCAGATCACTTGGCGTTGTCACGCGGTCAAGCGTTGGCGTGT
>JBCBOD010000113.1:0-13462 GCA_039821425.1 Pseudomonadota bacterium | reverse complement strand
CGAGGCGACGCAGTATCCCAACGACCTGATCACGCTCGGGTTCAAACACCACGCAACCTTTGCCGCGCTGTTGGAAAATACGGCATCCATCACAGACGTGGACATTAGCCAGTATGATGCCGTCTGTGTTGCAGGTGGCGGTGGCCCGCTGGTCACGTTCAAGGACGACATTGCCCTGCACAAGCTGATCGCTGATTTCTATGAGGCCGACAAGATCATCGGGCTGATCTGCCACGGCACCTGTCTGATGCTTTGGACGACGCTCAGCGACGGAACGCTGATGGCGGACGGCAAGACCTGGACCGGTTATCCTGACAGCGAAGAGCAGATGATGGATGCGGCATTGGGGACCAAGGTGAACGAATACACCATCGAGACTGAGGCCAAGAAAAACCCCAACACCACTTTCGAATCCGCCGCGCCCCTTGCACCTTTCGCGATCCGCGACGGGCAGATCATCACCGGCCAGCAGCAGCACAGCACGCGGCTGTTCTCTGATCTGTTGATCGAAGCGTTGTCCGAATAGCGTGGTTATGCGCCAGTTCGGACCACCAAATCGCACTACCACACGTATGGCAGGGGCGAAACATGCTCGTGCCATCAGCGACTGGCTTCTCACGAAAAGCCCGCGCAGGACACACATCACGAGGACTAAGAGATGAAGATTACACTGATCATTGCGGCACTAATCAATCTTGCGGTCGCTGTCGTTCACACTTTTATCGGGGAGGCAAGTATCATTGCCCCCCTGATGATGTCGGATGCGCCTGAACTGGTGAAGGCAACACTCCATTCGGCATGGCACATGATCTCCGTCATGCTCTACCTCTCGGCGCTGACCTTGTTTTACGTCAGCCGGAAGGAAGCGGGCGACCCAGCCCTGACGCTGTTGCCAGGCTACATCGGTGCCCAATACGTCGCCTTGGCCATGGTCTTCGTCGTGACAAGTGTGATGTACGGCCAGTTCTTCCCCCAGATCGTGATGCTTTTGCCAATCGGTTTGCTGTCTCTTTGGGCCACCTACATGGCACGCAACGTATGAAACGTTTCAGCCCGCGGACCCGACGGGCCATTCAACAGCCCTGACAGCGCCTCACAAGAAAAAAGGAAAATTGAAATGACCAAAGTCTTCTTGACCGGTGCGTCCGGTTTCATCGCCAAACACATCCTGCGCGAGCTGCTGGAACAGGGTTATCAGGTCTGCGCCTCGATCCGCTCTGACAAACGCAAGGCCGAATTGCAGGGGTTGTTCCCAGACGCGGCACTGGAGTTTGCCACGCTGGACCTGACAAAGGACGAGGGCTGGCAAGAGGCGCTGCAAGGTTGTGATGTCCTGATGCACACGGCCTCGCCATTTCCGCTCACGGAACCCAAAGACCCCCAGGACCTGATCCGACCCGCTGTGGACGGGACTTTGCGGGCGATGCGCGCGGCAAAGGAGGCAAGCATCACGCGGGTTATTCTGACGTCGTCCTGTGCGGCGATCTACAAACAGGCGGACAAGCCCAAGATGCAGCCTTCTGACGAAACCAACTGGACAACGCCCGAAGATCGTTCTGTCGGATCCTATGAAGCCTCCAAGACGCTGGCCGAAAAAGCGGCTTGGGACTTTGTGGCAGAAAACCCCGATATTGCCCTGACGACCATCAATCCCGGTGCAGTCTTCGGTCCGCCAATGGACGCCCGCTATGGCGCATCGCTTGAACTGGTTGAACAGTTGATGACCGGCAAGGTTCCGATGGCCCCACCCGTCGACATGGTCGCTGTCGATGTGCGGGACGTGGCGCGGATGCATGTTGCTGCGATCGACCTTGAGGCTGCCAAAGGCGAACGCTTTGCCGCCGCCAGCGGAACCTATTCCCTGCTCGAATTTGGCAACATGCTGAAAAGCTGGGATGCGAGCCTGAAGACACCGGGACGGGAGGCTCCCGTCTGGCTGCTGCGGATAATGGGGCTGTTTTCCAAGGACGTGAAAGGGGTCCTCGAAAATGTTGGTCGCACCCTCGCCGTTTCGGGTGCCAAGGCCGAGCAAACTTTCGGGTTCAAGTTCATTCCGATCAAAGACGCGCTGGTCGCCTCGGCCGAAGCCGTCCGGACCTACAAACTGAAAGAGATATCCAAATGATTACCGCACATCTATGGGGCACACCCAACGGCTATAAGGTCGCCATCGCACTTGAGGAAATGGGTCTCGACTATCAGATCACTTGGGTGAACATCGGCACTGGCGAACAGCACGAGCCTGATTATCTGAAAATCTCGCCCAACGGAAAAATTCCCGCGATTGTTGATGGTGAAACGGGGATCAGCCTGATGGAGTCTGGCGCGATCCTGCAATACCTATCCGAAAAGACGGGGAAATTCGGCGGCGAAACCCCGCAGGACCGCTGGACCGTGTCACAGTGGCTGCACTGGCAAATGGGTGGCCTTGGCCCGATGATGGGCCAGTCCAACCATTTCCGCGGACTGAAAGAGAAGGTTCCTTACGCCGAGACGCGCTACAAGAACGAGGTCGCGCGCTTGTTTGCTGTTCTTGAGAAGCAGCTGGAAGGTCGCGACTACCTTGCCGGTGACTACTCCATTGCCGACATGGCCGCTGTCGCCTGGGCCGGAATGGCGCCGATGATGGAAGATGATCGGTTGACTGCTTGCGGCAACGTGATGGGCTGGATTGACCGTAACGTATCACGACCCGCAACTGCACGGGCGATTGCTTTGTCTCCGGGCTGACATGTGGATGGCTGCTATGGGAACGACGCAATGCAAAAACGCTTGTGTGGCAAATGTCCGTTAAGGGCCGCTTCCTTCTAAAGCAGCAACCGACCTCGTTTAAAACCCAATAGAGCCTAGGATTGACACACGACTAGGCCATCATCTCCACTGCTAGGGGCTTTGCACCAGTTCGAGAACGGAAGGACATACACATCACGGTTCATAATGGCTTGAATTTGTTGCTCTGCAACTTGGGCTGAGGCACCATCGCTGAAACGGGCGATCGTCCTAAACCAATTGCCGCGCTTCACTATTTGCCCCTCAAAGCCGGCTTGGTTGAGCTTAGATCGTTCGAATTCTGCGCTATCTAATGTTTTGTCTGCTCCGACGACAATGATCCAAGCCTCCGAAGGGCTTTCCGCGGAAACTACCGCTTCTTGCAAATCTGAAAGCGCTGAGCCCTCAGCCGAGCGTTTGACCGGCAAAACAACAAGGCTGGCGATTTCTGACTGCTGTTGTTCTGAACAGTTTTGGCTCACCGAACAACCAAGAAGAACATTCAAATTCTCAGCGTTCAAGCGAAGCGTACCAGCTTCGTCTAGTGTGTCTGCAAGTCGTTGACGCAAAGCTTCAACTTGTTCGCCAGCTTCACTGTCAATCTTAATCTTAACGCCAAATATCTCTACGTCGCTAACCTTCACTTCACCGCTGTTAAGCGATGAAAGAATCTTCCCAGGAAAGAAGATCAAGATGACTATCAGGATAGACACAGCCAGCTTCACTAACAGATCGAGCCGCAATCCCCATATTTCCAATCGAGTTTTTGTTTCCGCGGACAATGAAAAACTCCAGGTTTAAGATTCTAACTCTGCCGACGGTAACATATACTATTGTTTCGAGCCATTTGTCACACAGAACGAGTCCGCTTCCGGCCGTCCACAACGATGCGTCGCGCGTCGACGAAGTTGTTAGCAAGGATCAGGAATCGATCTGTGCTGCCGTTAATCTTGCCGATTTCGAGAACTGCTTCTATGGAAATCATCGATACCCTATTGCCACTAACTCAAGCGCTGTCGAGCCAGCCGAACCAGAACCGGCCTTTCACAAGCCACGCGATGCCGAACCCGGCTAGCGCACCTGCTTCGCCAAGGAAGATCGGGTGTAAGGGCCAGTCGGCACCTATTCCAAAAAAACCGGCGCCTGCTAGCGCTAGGCTGACGATCATCAGAACACTGCAAAAATCATAGATGCCATTACGAAGTTGTTTCTGCCAACGAAGGCTACCGTCGATATAGTCCTCGGGCCGTTTTCGGCGAAACGCGATGGCGGTAAAGTAAAGAAGGATTAACAACAACAGGATGGCCGCACCGACGTGCAATTCAACCGCGCTTGCGAACAGCTCTTGCGGTGTCTCAATGCTCAATCGCTCTGCTCCGTCAGAGACAGATTCAAAAACGGTCGCATCCATTGCTAGCGCAGTCGGCGCCTCGAGCGCATAGGTGATATTTCCCCGCAAATCGACCTGTTGCCCGCTATCGGTACAGAATACGTCTAACTCAGTTGGCACAACCGCGACAACAATCGCGAAAGCAGCGGCGGCGGTTGCAAGTTTGCCGTCCCATTTGTTTTCACCGCGGTAGCGAAACATAAACGCCGAAACAAAGGCAAGAATGAACACGAATATGGGGCCTGAGCGTGGTTCGTAAAAGTAAGCACTGATGCTTTTGCGATAACAATCGGGCGGAAACAGGCTGTCGATCCACAAAACTGCGGGCGCGAGCCCGATAGCCATGATCCCAATCCAAAAAGCAAGTTTACGTTGCCGGGATCGCTGATCCTGATCAGACAAGGCAATGTAAGCGGAGTCAACGGTCCGAACACGCGAAAGAATACTCATACTGGCCTCCAAAAATGCCTGTCTTAAATGCCAATAGCTTAGCGCCATTGAGCACGACACCACAAGCGATGGCATGGCGCAAACTAAATGACGGCTCAGCCCGCTGATTGTGAGTTCGAGCGGATCAGGATTTCGGCGGTGCGGCGAAAGTCCGATCTGACGGGCCGCACCGCAGCGACGGTTACGCATGACCAATGGCCGGTTTGGGCCGTGAATAACGGTGTCGTACTAGTCTGACGTTGGCGATGCCACAAAGCGGCTAACGGTGGCAAAGAGCCCAACTTGTACATTAGATTCTCTTGCTGCGTGCGCTCGCAGAACAAGAAATGCGGCAACTGCAAAGAATTGATGTTGCGATACAGCGAAGAAACTAGTCATCAATGAATGACCTAGCGCAAACCCTCACCAAAAAAACCGACCGATCGCTACGCCACCTCTGACGCTGCTCGGACCGGAAATGAGAGCGGCACCGGACGAATAATGTGATGGGCAAAACCCAAAAGCGGGAGGACCGCTAAATATCAGCGATGCTCTGCCGTGGCCGACCGAAGAATAGAGGCTCGCTACGACGCAGAGTAGGGCACCGACCAGAAAGACGGTCTCGAACTCCATGAACCCCAAAGCCAACCGGCTACTCACGCCGTGTCATGCAGCATCTGCCCGTTTGCCGGTAACGGTCGAAACCCAATTCAGCACGGCATTCACGTCAGCATGAAGCAGTTCTGCACAGCCGGATGCGAATTCTGAAAAGGCATCCTCGTTAAGAGCGTTCACGCCCACAAGGACGGGAATACCTGTTTCCAACGCGTCAGCAATGATCGGTCGGAAGCCCCGACCGGAAGCCTCATGTTTGCCGAACTTATTCACGATCAGGAGATCGGGCTTGGTGCCCAATGCATTGGCAGTCAGGGCAACCGCGGTTTCGAGCGCATTTGGGTCGAGGCGGCATCCACGTGCTTCGGGGCCGCGCGTTTCAGATATGCGAAGCGTGGGGCCGTCTGGCAGAACTTTGACGTCCATATCGCAGAGCCGCAGGTTTTCGGGCATTGAGTTGTATTGAACACACCCGATACATTTGATACCGCGCTCCAGAGCGCTTTCAGCGATCTGTGCGAGCAGTGGATCTGTTTGGCCACGGCCGGTGACAAGCGTGTACGCAATCTCCAAGTTGGTCTCCCGACTCATGAACAGCGCCCAAGTCGAAGATACCTGAGCACTGCCAGTTACTGTTTCTTATGGTCTTTGAGCTGCCCGATCCACAAGGTATCGGGCAGCGCTAGTTTGATCAGAACTGCACTTCCTTTGCCTTGAAGGAAATCGCTGCGGTCTCGGCCGTGGCATTTGAGATCTTCCGAATGTCGCCCCAACAGTGCTTATAGTCCGGAAGAACTAGCTCGTTCACACCGGGGTTTACGACATTACCTTGGCTGCCCGCAGGAGAGCCGAAGACCATGGCGACTTGCCCCGGCTTTGCCGTCGATACCGGATAAGCCATACCTTGGGTCACCCCATTGTCATTGATGATCTCGATCAGGTCGCCCGGATTGAGGTCAAGATCGACCATGTCGTCGGGATTCATCTCGATGAACGGATAGGGGAAGCGATCCTGGACGAACTCGTTCTTCTGATCGAGGAACTGATTCTGCCAGAAGATGTTGGCCCGGACGTTGTTAATCCAGAACTTGTGCGCGGCCTGTTCGCGGGCCTTACCCGCGGCCTGCCACCCACGCCAACCGGCGGCGCAGAACAGCGCCTTCTTGTCGTCCCGGCCATGCCGGTCGAATGAACCATCAGCATAGAGCCGCTTGGTCCCTACAAGTTCACCGTTTTCGAAGCCTACCACAGGTTCCTGGACGCCGTTGTTGCCCATGTCGCGCAAGCGGTCATAGGTCACTTCAGGATTGCCAGCATTGTAGCCATCCATGAAGGCATCTTCCTCGGTCTCCCAGTCATAGCCCTTGAACTGGTCGGCATAGGCGTCATCGCCCATGTCGCGCAGCACACGCTCCATGTTCTGAGCCATTTCTGCCGCGATCAGGCAGTCTGGCTTGGAATTGCCGTAAGGGTCCATATATTTTTCGGACAGACGCATACGCCGCTCGCCGTTCATCGAGGTGAGGTTCATCTCGTTGGACTCGCAGGCAGGCAGGATCACATGCGCGTTCTGACCGATCTGGCTGTGGATGATATCCACGTCCACTACGAACAAGCCACCGGCGTTGATCGCACCAACGATGGCATCGACGACCTGCTCCCGGGTTCCACCGGCAGCAGCATCGATCGCGTCCTTGACCATATCCGACCGGCGCTTGTGCACCCGCTTGAACTCAGCTGCATTCAGCGTGGTCTTGTAGTGGTCGCAAGCCCAGATGTGATGCACAGCGCCTAGACCGCGGATCAGGAACTGGTCAACATATTCGGCCGGACGTCCCACATGGCCTTCGTTTGGACGGTAATAGCCTTCCTGGTGACCACCAAGACGGCAGATACCACCGCCTTCGCGGCCCACATTGCCAGTGGCCAAGGCGATGTTCACCAACGCACCTATGGTGCGGTAATTGTCATTGCCCCAGATGATGCCCTTCTCGTAGCAGGTCACGCATTTGCGACGGCTGCCATCGTCATGTGGCTCGGCAATCCACTCGGCGGCCTTCTGGATGTCAGCTGACGAAACACCGCAGATGTCCGCTGCCTCGTCAAGCGATGTACGGCAGGTCTGCATGGCATAGTCCAGGCTACCCAGTCCCGCGGGAACAGCGCTGTCTTGCGCCACCGCTTCGCCATCCTGGAACGTGGAGTTCGCGATGAAGTCCGCATCGACCCAGCCATGGTCAACGACGTGGGTCAGGATGGCGTTGAAGAGCGCCATGTCCGTGCCTTCGTTGATCGCAAGGTGCAGTACGTTTTCTGCACCGGCAAATTGCTCAGACGAATGCACCGTCAGAGTCCTGCGCGGATCGACGACGACCATCTTCGCGCCACCTTGCAGGCCCGGCACCATGTGGTTGAGGTAAAGGTTTGTCTGCGTCTCCATCGAGTTGGCGCCGACCATGAAGATGGTGTCGGTCAGCGTGTAGTCCTCGTAGGCGTAGTTCAACTCGCCAACGCCCATATCACGGGTCGAATGGACCTCGGAGTTGTAGGCCGGGCGGTTGTGGATGCGGCAGTTTTTGACCTTCATACTGTCGAAGTAAAGCTTGCCGGTGCCCCAGGTGTTCTCGTAGCCGCCGGCGGACCCGCCGTGGTCGAACATGGACACAACCAGATCATCTTCAGAGCCCTCGGTCACGACGCGGGCGGTGACCTGGGCAACGAGATCCATTGCGTCATCCCATGAGGTGGGCTGCCAGACGCCGTTGCGCCAGACCATTGGGTCTGTCAGGCGTTGCTGCTGCGTACCGGTCACCTTCGAGGGGCGGTTTTCAGCCATACGCGCCCCGCGGATCGAACCAAGGCCCGAGTTCACGACGCAATCCACATCCGGTTTGACCACCAAATGCACGTCTTTGCCATCTTGCTTGACGATGTTGTACATCGACGCGGAATACCAAGCATCGGTATCCTGAAACTGCTGTTGGCTCAGGTCCTCGCCAAACTTGTTCTCACTCGGCGCTGTTCCACCCTGCTTGTTCAGTGGCCAGGAGTAGGCTTTGTACCCGCACCCCACGATGCAGTAGTGACAGGTAACGTTTTGCTCTTTGGCGTCCGCCGGAATGATCGGAAGACGGTCAGTATGTCGCTTATATGCCATGATGATCCCTCCTCAGCTTTCCAGAACGTTCGACAGGCGGCCATAGATCAGCTCGTCCACGCCTTCGGCATGGATGTCGCCCTGGTCATCGACCCGAAGCGCGAACTGCGGCAGGTTGTTGGTGGCGTGACCCCAGGTTTGCTGACCGCCGGCCTCGCAGTCGAAGCGCGAATGATGGCCCGGGCAGTTCAGTGTCTTGTCGCCAGAATTGTAGGAGAGCATCCAACCTTTGTGCGGACACAGCACTGAATACGCGACGATATCGCCATCCGGTCCAGCACCGCCTTCAACGGCTTCACCCAATTTGATAAGAATGCCCGGGCTATCCGCATCCGGGAATTCAATGTCCATCGGCTCGTTGACAACGAGATCCGCAATATTTGCGAGGCGGTTGGACGGGTAGTCTACCCGTGCGAGCCCCTGCGCTTTCGCCTGTCCTGCTGGCAGTACCGTCGCTGCAGCAGCCCCTGCCGCGCCGACGATCCCGCCACGCAAAAACTGGCGGCGGCCTGAGTCGACCATCCGGTTACATTTCATGGCTAGCTTCCTCCCTTGCTATGCTTGCTTACGGCTAGGATAGCGGATGGGAGATTGAACTGGGGCGCGGAAACCGCTGACCTAGTTCGCCGTAAATCTCTGATAAAAAATGAAAATACTGAGTGTTCGCTTTTCCGAACGTCCGGCACCGTTACAAGTCGTGCTTTTGCATCTTTTCCCAGAGCGTCGTGCGGGAAACGCCCAGAAGGCGTGCAGCCTCAATCATCTGTCCTTCTGTCAGTTCGAGAGCGCGCAGGATTTGGCGCCGTTCGGCCGCATTCCGTGTCTCTGCCAAAGTCTCGAACGCATTCGGGATTTCGCTCAATTCTGGAAACAGGTCCACGGGGAAAACCCAGTCGCGTTGCGCAGAGCCCAGAGCGCGTACCATCCGGGCTCGAACTTCCCGACCGTTTCCCGGCCAGTCATGTTCTCGCAAGACCGCAATCGAAAGGTCAGACAACCCCTTGAGTGGGGTTGGCCGCCGCTTATTCAGAACCGAAAAGAATTGCTGTGCCAGCCAAACCGCATCCTCGGGTCGCTGCCGCAAAGGTGTGACCACGATTTCGCAGGCCATCAGCGGAAAGTAGAGATCTTCGCGAAACTCGCCCCGCGCGACTTTGACTTCGATATCTAGCGATGCCGAACCAATCAGACGGAACCCACATTCCCTCAAAGCGGAAAAGAGCAAATCTTGGTTTTCACAGGACAGTTGATCAATGGCGGCTATCGCAAGTGTGCCGTCAGCGGTCTTCTTGATCTCAGATGCCAGATTCAGCGGCTCGAAACCGTTGAGGACAATCAGCGCGCTCGACCGCCGATCGGAGTTGTCATGCAATCGCCGGGCGATCCGGGCCTTGCCGAGTCCGCGCTGCCCCTTGATCAGAACATGGCGATTCGACGCGGCGATGTCGGCAATCTGTCCATCAAGCTGCCGCGCCATGGCTGACACGCCGGTCAGTTCCAGAAATGCGTCGTCTTCGGCATCCGCGCGGAAGACCATACCGAGCCGATCCAGAAACGCGGGCATCTCAAATGGTTTGGTAAGGTAATCGGCTGCGCCGGACCGGAGGAGGCGGACCGCTTGATCAATATCCCCCTGCCCAGTGATGAATAGAAATGGAGGCGGGATCGTGGTTTGCGAGACGGTTTCGAACAGGTCTTCGCCGGTCCCGTCCGGCAAGCGAATGTCACAAACAACAGCGTCGACCGGATGATGCGGCGTACGGACGGCTGAGATGCCACGGACCATTTGCTTGACCCAAGTGACCCGTGCGCCTTCCAACTCCAATCGCTGGACAAGCGACTGTCCCATGGTCGCATCATCTTCAACCAGAACAACATGACGGCCTGCACAGATCAAGCGTCCGCTTCCCTGGCTGAGCACCGCACTAAAATGCTGGTTTGTGCATTGGCTCGCGAAACTGCAATCTCTCCGCCCAACTCGGCGACAAGATCCCTCACAAGCCGCAAGCCCACTCCGCCACCTGGCTCTAAGGGTGTGGTGGATAGAAGACGGTCCTCCGCCTGTCGTGACAGGCCGGGGCCGTCGTCCGTCACGATTAGGCTGAAGGTATCACTGCCGATGTCAACAACGAGCGCAACATTCCCCCCTTGCCCTGCTGCTGCAGAGGCATTCAACAAGAGGTTCAACGAGATTTGACGTATCGGTGCGGACGGCCATGCCTTGAAATCCGCGTCCGATCCATTGATATGCCAGTCGAGCGATTGCGACAGGCGTTTTATCTCCGGCTCAAACAAGAGCTTCAGATCGTCAAAATCCGCCTGCTCAAGAGGTCGCTCTGATCGATCGCGGCGGTTTTCATCGAGGATGGCTTGGGCGACATCCCGAAGATGGTTCAAGCCGCGGTCTAGAATGTCGGCGGCATCGCGAACGACCTCGGGCCGGTCGGGATAGGTTCGTAGAGTGTCTGTCGCATTCAACAAGCCGCCCAAAGGGTTGTTTACTTCGTGGGCCAGCGAGGAGGACAAGCGTCCGAGGCTGACAAAGCGCTCGCGTTCTGCCAGTCGTTTGTCCACCTCAGTGCGCGCTTCAATTGCCCCAACCATGTCATTGAACTTGTGCAGCAGTTGCTTAAGCGTGGAGTCCGATTTCGGGATGTCACGGTCCGAAATGGGATGCGGCGTGCCGCCCAACGCTCCCATATGGCTGGTTAACAACTCCACGGGTTTCAACAGCCGCGCCACTATCCAGTATCCGGCCAGTCCCAATACAAGCGTGGCCAACGTGTTTGCCGCAAGTAACGCCAGGGATGTGTTCCGACGCTGCGCAACCAAATCGCTGACATCAAGCTCTGTCAGCACCGCCCCGACCTCGCGCCCTTGCACATGCAGGGGCTCTCGGATGCGGACGATACTACCGCTGTCTCCGGCGATGACGTTCTGAACCGGGACAGCGTCGTCAAAGAGGGACTCGATTTCCATGTCGATCGGCGCACGGGATGGGTCCGTCGAGGCGAGGACGCGTCCACTGTCGTCGGCGACAGCTGTGAATAGAATGCGAGCGCCTGCATTTGCTTTCTGGGCACGGTCGAGCGCGTCGTAGACCTCCCAGACATCGCGGTGCAGAACGAATGGGCTCAAAGCAACGCCAAGCCCATCGACGTGGGATTGCGCTACTTCGCGCAGTCTGTCGTTCTGCAGCGTCGTCAAGGTTGAGAGAACCTGTTGCGACGCGATGAGACCAAGAAGGACCATCATCACACCTGTTGCGAGCGCCACACGGAGTGTGACCGGCCAGGCCCGCCAAACCGCTTTCATCGCCGCTCCGGCACGTCCGCCATGCGGCGTGCAATGCTCTCGAAGAGAGATGCATCACCAGCCCCGACCTTATCCAAGTACAGCAAACGCAAAACCTCTTGACCAGCGTCAGAGGAATGGAGCGTTTTCAGTATTTCCTCAAACCGCCGGACCTCCGGCGCATCGGCGCGGTCGGACCGCACTGCGAAGGGTGGAAACCCCATCCATTCCGATTTGGCAACAACGCGCGTGTTTCGGGTCAGATCCGGTTCGCCTTGCGCCAGAGACTCCCAAACATATCCATCGACGCTGCCCGAGCGCGTCAGCCCGCTCGCCACCGATCGAACCACGTTGCGATGCCCGTAGGTGAAAATCGTCCGGGAGAAGAAGGCCTCGGGTGCATGTCCTGCGCGGGCGAGATCAGAGGCGGTTACGAGATAGCCGGAATTGCTGTCGGGGTCAGAGAAAGCATGTGTGCCGCCTTCGAAGTCGGCAAGTTTCGCTGCGGAATCGTCTGCACCCGCAATCAGATAGGATTGATAGAGCGGACGTCCCCGCCATTGCGGCACGCCAATCAACGCCAACCGTTCCCGATGCTGCAGGAACGGATATCCACAGATCCAGGCGGCATCAACGGATCCGTCGAGCAACATCGCCGTGATTTCCTGGTAGGTCCGGCGCTGGATGAGCTCGATTGGTTCGCCCATGGCCGCCGAAATTGCAGTTCGCAACCGGTCGATCACAACTGCGTCGTTGTCCAGAAAAACCGGCGTCAACCCAAGACGAAACGCAGAGGCCGCACGCGCCAGATGCGGCGCTCCAAACACCGTTATAGCTGCGACTGACTTAAGAAATCGACGCCTTTTCATTTTTCCTCCCACGTCGAAGTCTAGTGTCGAGACGGCGTTTTGTGCAACGGTATCAGGTCTTCCCGTGACGGCCTCAGGCATACTGCGCCATCACGCATCACGAATTGCACTCTGCAGCGTCAGCTTGCCCATGGAGAGTTTGTAGCAATGTTCAAACTCAGAGCATTGCAGGCAATCGTCCCAAGCGGCCATATCAGCATCAACACGACGTTGGCCGCGTGAGAGTCCGATATTCTCAATGCGGTAGGAAAATACCTTCCCGGTGTGTTCACCGGTAATGTCTTTCGGCAACACGTCAGGAAACATCATTCCGTAGCAGTCTTTATGTGTCGTCATGAAAACTCACCTTTGTTTTGTTCGGCCCATTCTAACCAATTCCTGCTCCGCATTGCTGCTGGGTCCACGGGCTTAAGCATTTCCACCTAAGTTGTTTCAGGCTTCGCGCCTGATTCTGATCCGAAGCGTGACCGTGTGCGATTGGCAAAGGCGACCAGTGAAAGCATGACAGGCACTTCAACGAGAACACCGACAACCGTGGCCAGTGCCGCTCCGGAATTCAGGCCAAACAGACTGATCGCAACCGCTACGGCCAACTCAAAGAAGTTCGATGTTCCGATCAAAGCACAGGGGGCCGCAATCCGGTGCGGGACTTTGAGGGCATATGCGGCCGCATAGGCGAGCGCGAAAATGCCGTAGGATTGCAGCAGGATTGGCACGGCGATCAAAGCAATAACCTGTGGCCGATCCAGAATGACCTGACCCTGCAAACCAAAAAGGATCACGACCGTCGCAACCAACCTGACCTGCTCCCCTGAAAAGTCCGGTGTTTTGAGTTAGCCTGTTCTCCCAAAAGGAGACAAACGATGAAGAGAAGCCGTTTCAGCGAAGAGCAGATAATCGGGATATTGAAGGAGCATCAGGCTGGGCTTGGCGCGAAGG
>JBCBOD010000050.1:0-25347 GCA_039821425.1 Pseudomonadota bacterium | reverse complement strand
CCTTCGCGCCAAGCCCAGCCTGATGCTCCTTCAATATCCCGATTATCTGCTCTTCGCTGAAACGGCTTCTCTTCATCGTTTGTCTCCTTTTGGGAGAACAGGCTAACTCAAAACACCGGACTTTTCAGGGGAGCAGGTCAGTTCGCTAGGTTATTGGCTGATACGGTAAGGAAGACTAATGCAAAAGCTGAAAGCTATAGCACGCGAAGCAATTGAGTAGTGTGGTCGGGCCAGTAAAGCAGGTCAATACTCCTAAGGCCGCAACTTAGGGTACGGCAATATCTGAATGTCCAACGTAGTGTAGACTTGGGGGTAAGGATTGTTGGCTCCATGGTGATAAAGTGTCTTTCGAACTCTTCGAGCCTTTGGTCCGAAACTAGTAAATTCGCTGCTGAATATATGCTGCAATGTGCACGAACTACCGCCGGTCCCGCTGCGCAGCAGCGCGAAGTTTTTTGCTTATGCCGCATTTTTAACGCCACGAGCTCATACGGAGAAAAAATCCAAGTTACGGTTTGGGCTCGTTGCTGACTTATGGCAGCGCGGTGGGATCAGTCTCTCAGGATGGCAAGCCTCGAAGGCAGCTTTGCGGACGGAGCGCCATTTCGCTGCAATTGCGTCAATGACTGCTTTGGCAATCAAGCGCCAGGTAGGCTTTGATTCCGTTGGCTCACCAACTAGGAGCTATAGAAGGCCTGCGTGGTTAGCCGAACCACCGATGGATCTGGAAACACCTACGAAAACGGTCAGAATCGTCGCAACCCGAAGTTGCTTGGGTAACATCGGTTGAAAGAAATGCACGCTACCACTAGCCTCGCGGGATACTTGTATAGTCTTCGGAGGAAACATCGTTTTGAAATGCAATTTCGCGTGTATGGCAGTGACACTGGTTTTGGCAGGTTGCATGGAAACAGCAACGAGCACATCCGTAGAAGATTCAATTGCTGCAGCGTTCCCCGATCCTCAGGATCGCGCAGGGATTGCTGTGGTGTTTGATCGCGATGGTCCAGACATTTTCGTTGTTCACTACCCCGATCTAGTTTCTGACGCCGTGGTCCTGACAAGGGTCCAGCGGTATTGCGCCGCCAATGGATTTCAGTCAGCAAGCCCCCTTCGTGTTAGAGCCGGTGTTGACCTGATTCAGCCCGACAACAGCACACGAGAAAGCCGTCGCGGCGACTACACCTGCACCTGATAACTGGGGGCGTTCGCCGCCGCCCGGCGCGCTTCAAAACGTCCCCGAGACTTCTCGTTTTCTTCCGCGTTGGTGTTGCAGACATTGGCGGCGTTGCAGAAAGTCGGCAAAATGGGCTCACTGCCGCCCTTCGATCGATCGCAGCATCTATGAGACGAGCTGTATGAGGGCCTTCGAGGACGGCCCAAAGTTGCCTTTCACCGCGCCTTCGAGTTTCTGCGGCTGCAGCCCACTTTTCTGCCATTCGCTGCAAGCGCAAAATCGTGACAGGGTCGACCTAACGGACCGCGGACAAAACCGCCGTTCGAAATCTGCTCCCAGAGGTCCGCTTTAATTTAGATGAAGAGATTGAAGACTCCTGATGTCAAATCATCAACCAAAGCATCACGATTGCCATAGCCACCATCATCAGGTTTTCGGTGAGGCTGACAAACCCTAGCGGGACGTTGGAGTTTCCTCCGACGCACGCGCATTTCAGCTCGCGTTTGTCGATGTAGACGGCTTTGAAGACGCTGATGGCTCCGATGCTCGCAACCAGGAGCGCTGCGGGAGCGGACACCCAGGTCAGGATCATCCCGGTCATGAGGATACCCGCGCCCGTTTCCACAAACGGATAGATATATGCGTATGGGACCCACTTCCGCGCGAGAAGGTCGTAGTTGAGGAACATCGTAGAGAAGCCCTCGACGTCGCGCAGTTTCTGCATACCGAGAAGGATCATCGACACCGAGATGAACCAGCCAAGTGTCTGCCATGTAATTGCGCCGAGAAATCCAACAGAAAGTGCCACTGCGGTAAGCGCTGCAACAGCGAACAGATACAAGACAGGTCGATAGGTTTTTACTGTGGGATCCCAGCCGGTGAGCTTTTCGCGCAAGTCGGTATAGCCGCCAACGCGTTCTCCTTCAATCCACACTTGCGGTGTCGTTTTGACGTTATGCTCGGCCTTGAAGGCATCCACTTCGGCGCGGGTTCGGAACAACCGATCATCGACGTCATAGCCCTGGCGTTCAAGAAGCCAACGCGCCTTTTGACCAGATGGGCACAGATGATCTGGCAAGGCCATTCGGTAAAGCACAGCAGTCTTGCCGACCGCTTCTTCAGCCGGATTTGTATCAATTTCAGCAACATCGCGTGCGTCTTTAGGCATTGGCTTCTCCGTTTCTGTGCTTCGCATGCGGGGGCGGTGCATGCGTTTGAACTGCCTAGCTTTATATACCCCCCTAGGGTATACAATCAAGAGCGAGAGATTTGATCCCGTACTCTCTCGACTTTTTCTCCGCCACCATGCGAAAAGAAGGCCATGCACAACAATCGCGAAGCCACTCTAAAACGTCTCAATCGCCTTGAAGGGCAGGTCCGCGGGATCGCCCGGATGGTCGAAGAGGATCGTTATTGCGTTGATGTATTAACGCAGATTGCGGCAGTACGCGCAGCACTCAAGGGCGTCGAGAAGCTCGTGATAGATGATCACGCGTCACACTGCATCGAAGATGCGCTTGCCTCGGGGGACCGAGAGGATCAGCGAGCCAAATTCACTGAATTGCTCGAATTGCTCGACAAGGCGCGCGGCTAAGTCGTTAGAGATTGACGGGCGGCGTCGTTACACTGGTGATCGTTGCGGTTGCCAACAGGATCAGGACCACAGCTAGCATTTCTATTGAAATTGACCGTCGAAGCGCATGTGTTGCGCCAGGTTTCTCGGCGCGCAACGCAGGAACGAGCCTAATCTTATTGAAGGCCGCAAAGCCCAGAAGTACCGCAACAATCGCGACTTTGAGCAAAAGCCCCAGGCCATAGGCCGTTCCAAATAAGGCAGTGACGGAGCCTGAAAGGAGCCACGCGAGCGCTGTGCCTGCAAGGATCAGGACAGCCACTCCGAAAGCCGCGACATTGCCAAAGTGGTGCAACACGTCAACGCCCGAGGGAGTAAGCGCCGCGCGGCGCAAAGGCACAAGCGCACCAACCCAAAAAGCTGCGGTCAGAAGGTGAAGAACGAGCAAGACAGCAAGAGCCAACCTGGGATCACCCAGGGCGTGGCCCACCTGAGCAAAAGATATGGCTACGGCAAGGCTGCCCACCAAAGCAATCCACTGCCCTACACGGGGGACCAAAACCGCCAGTATCGCAAGTTCGCCAACTCCACGCCAAATCGCAGCCGTGCCAAGTGGGCTTTCCCAAACAAACCCGAGCATCATCGGGTCTGTTGCGCCCTCAAAGCCCATCCCAGATATGCGTGCCGCACGAATGCCAAAACGTAAAGCCAACACAGCCAGGCTAACCAGTACCGCACCGACCGCAAGCTGCCTAGCAAGCCGTAGGACAGATGGCTCAGCGTGCTTGGCAAAGATGGAGGAAAATAGCACGCCCCCCATCGCGAGCAGCGCCGCGCCATAGCCAATTGCTTTGGCTACAATGGCCAAAGCGGCAAGACCGTCGATGGGGGCCAGTCCAGTCACTCCGCGACGGTAAAAGAGAAGCTACCCTGCATCGGGTGACCGTCCGAGGCCATACCACGCCAGTCGAAACGGTAGCTTCCAGGCGCAAGCGCTTCCAATGGCACTGCTCGGAATTCCGTTGCTGGTTCCATACCGGTCTCGCGTTCGATTTCTATGTCATCATCGGTTGCAGTCAGCGTGACTGAAATGATGCGCATCGGATCATCGAACCGCATCGAAAGCTCTGAAACTTCTGTGACAGTCGCACCATCAGCAGGTGTCGTTGCTTCGGACTTGGAATGCGCCGCAGCAACCATTGGAGCAATTGCGACGGCCAAGCCAAGAAGAAATTGTTTGATCATCTGAATTTTCCTTTATTCGGACTGGGAATTGAGTCTGTCATGATGCTCTCGAATATCACTGGGCCAGGTTAATTTAATGAAGGATAGCACGGCAATGATCTCTTCATCGCTGAGCACTTCTTCATAGACAGGCATACCGGATGGGGGTGCATTCTCCATCAGTCCGGCAAGCCCATATTTGGTTAGGGTGAAGAGCGTTTCATCGTCGTGGTGCCACGTGTGCCCGGTCGCGTCATGCGGCGGTGCTGGTAGCAAACCATCTTCGCCCCGCGTCCGCCAGTTCGGTTGCCCTTCGAGGCGCGCCCCGTGGCACGCAGCACATTGAGCCACATAGATGCCCTGACCAAGGGCGACCACTTCAGCGTCATCGGGTGACAACAGACCGACCCCATCGGAGGGTTGGGCCATGACAAAGGCGGCGGCGAAACCGGCGAGCGCGAGCCCGCCGGTCATCAGAACTGCCTTGCGACTTGCCATCACGTGTCGAAGGGCTGTGCTGTACCAGCTCGGTAGTACACCGTTCCGGTGCCCGCCTCTCCGCCAAATGCAATGACGTCGTAACGGGCGGACGGATCATCTCCCATGCCGGGGGAACCCATCGGCATGCCCGGAACGGCAAGCCCAGTGACGTCTGGGCGATCCTGCAAGACTGCTTCCAATGCTTCAAACGGAACATGCCCTTCGAAGACATATCCATCCGCTTCAATGGTGTGACAGGATGCCAGTTCAAGCGGTATGCCGCGTTCTGACTTCTGCGCCTCGGGGTCGGTCAGCTCCGCGACAGTGACAGCGTAGCCGCGCGCGCGGGCCAAATCGGCCCATGCGTGACAGCATCCGCAACCGGGTGAGGCGAGAACGTGTATAGGCGTACCTGCGCGCGCAGGAAGAGCGGCCACGACAAGGGCCGTTGCGGAAAGATTAGTGAAGTGACGACGTGTGATCATGTCTGTCGGTCCTTTGATTTGAAAGTTGAACGGATTGCGGGCGAGCGCCCGTTGCCCGTCAGACTTTCGGAGGACCGGTTGGGACAGCCAGTATCAAGTTCGAAAACTCGAAGTCAGCATACAGCACCCCAATGGCAATTCTGTTTGCGAGATCTACCGGCGAAATCGCAGATGTGGCTACGAGATCACCAAAACATGGCGTTGATCCCATGCCGCCCGTCGTATCACAGCAGTCCGCAAGCGCCTTCTCGGCATCAGCCAACACATCATGTTCTATCATTTCAGCGTGGTGGTCAGCGTGATCGGGTCCATGGTTCAATCCATGCATTACTGACGCGGTGGACGCACCGGCGAACGCAACAACAAGAATGATCGACAGCACTAAGCGAAACATACCAAATACCTACTGGGGGTATATGGTTTTGACAAGTCACGAGGATGTGTCGCCGTTGGACATCCTAGTTGCACCCATTATGGTTGCGCCACATCTCCGGATCATGCCCGTCAGGAACGGCGTCACATGGATCATCTGAGTAGCCACGCAGCACTGAATACTGGGTCACCTGAGTGTCGGTCAGCAATGGCAAAGTCAGCAGGTGCGCGTTGAGGTGAACAAGGCGCAAATCTGCCCGCGCCTCACCTGCTTCCGCCACCAACCGCTCAAGTGTCCCCGCATCCGGCGCACCAAGTCGAAAAGCTTCGTCCAGCGATTGTTCCGCCGCGACGAACCGCTCCCCAGCAGTTATGGCGTCTGCCCGCATCTGCGCCTGGATCACCTCTATGTCGTCGCGCTGCTGTTCGGTCAGACCGATTTCATCGGCAAGCTCAAGGAGATGCGTTGGCCCGGGAACGCCATTTAGCTCGGCGGCGCGTGCAAGACCCCATCCGCCGCCACGTGCGATCTCTTCCAAGTCGTCCTCGGAAAGGGATTTGATAAGGCGCGTTTCTTGCCCTGCATAGACCGATGGGGCTGAGCCGTGGTTTTGAGCAAAGGCAAAGGTGGGCAAGAACAGCATGAGAAATGCGAAGCGCTTGATTGTCATGTTTGATATCCTTGTATGATCCGAGATTTGCGCAAAGACATTGCATATGATGAGCAACATGAAACATGATATAAATCATGTTAGATCATTGGCTCACATCATTCGAAGGCGCATCTGTTCGAACACTGGAAGCAGGCGAGCTTCTGTTTCGGCGTGACGATAAGGTTGAAATGGCTTTCCTTGTAAAAGAGGGCCAGGTGCTTCTTCAGCGGGCTCTGAAAGATGGCGGGCTTCTCACGTTACACACTGCCAACGCGGGCGATCTGGTCGCCGAAGCGTCCTTGTTTGCAGATCATTACCACTGCGATGCAGTGACGGATCGGCCGACAAAGGTCTCGGGCCTACCCAAGGCGAAGCTTCTCGAAATCTTTGGGAAACGTTCTTCGGGGAAACATCTTTCGTTAAGAGCATTGGAGCGAACGACCAGAGAACTTCAGGCACTCCGGACGCGCATTGAGATCATGCGTTTGCGAAAGGTAACAGATCGGTTGGATGCCTATCTCGAACTTAATGGACCTCCTAAAGAAGGCCGGTGGGTGCACGTCGCCGATTGGATTGGGGTGACGCCACCCGCTCTTTATCGCGAACTTGCGAAACGTCGACGGGACGATCCGGCATGAACCTAGACGCAAATACCCATTTTCAGATAGCGGACTTTCGTTGCTCGGCAGGAACCAGGTAGGAAAGGACCATAAATTGTTGCGAAGTTGGTTCTCCTTCCTAAAATGAACTGGAGAGGAAAGATCATGTTGCCTGAGCAGTTTTCCGGTGGGTGCGCGTGTGGAGCAGTCCGATACAAATCCAAAGGTGTTCCCGCTACATGGGTAACTGCCATTGCCGCGATTGCCAGCAGGCCACTGGAAGTGCCTATTTTCCAGCTGTGCTGGTCAAACAGACTGATTTCAAGCTTAAGAAAGGGGAACCAAAGTGGTTCGAGCGCCAAGCTGATCGCGGCCATGCAATGCTTCGCGGTTTCTGCGCCGAATGTGGATCACCGCTGTTTCTGATCAACAAGGCAAGCCAAGGAGCAATGATCTTGTTCGCGGGTAGTTTGGATGATCCGAGTTGGTACCAGCCAAGCCGCGACATTTACGTGAAGAGCGCACAGCCTTGGGATCAAATGGACCCCAGTCTCCCGAAAGCTGATGGAATGCCTGCCTAGCTTTTTAGCGTCGTTACTTTTTTGGTGTCAGTCGCAAACCGACATTGGCTCGCTGCGTAGCATCCGCAGCTATGGGTTTCTCGGTGAGTTCGCCGCTCCACGCATCAACCGTAAAGACGAGGACCGAGAGTTACTCGTTCCGAACGATGGCGCTGTAGTCACCGCGCAGTTGCAAGGTGACGGTCACGACTTCGTCGTCGCGGTTGCGCCAGAACCAGCCATGGTCACCGGCAAAGGGTGTTTCGAAACTGCCTGCACCTTCGGTCTGACCGCGTCCCTTCTCGTAGGTGACATCTTGCCCCCCAGCGTGGGCATGAAGGTCGAAGTTGATCCGACCGCCCTCAGACGTCCACGCATAGAAGAGCGTTGCCCCTTCTTCCATGGTGGCCTTCATCTCGGTGTATGCGCCGGGTTCCAAGGTGAATGTGATCGTGTCCTGCCATGCCTCCTGCGCGTGGGCCGCTGAGACGAATAGCCCAAGGATGTCGTTCATCAGTGAGGAAGACTGATCACCGCCATGCAGTTCGGCATCGGCTTCCGCTTCTGCCTTTAGCTGCTGCTTGATCTCGCCCATTTCAGTCAGGCCCAGAAGCGAGCCGACACCCGTCGGGTCCTGGCCCAGTTCGGCAGGCATGTAAACGGCCACGCCGATGAAGACCGCGCCGATGCCAGCAATGATGGACGACCGACGCAGCTGTGCCTTAGTGGGCAGGTCTTCGAGCTTGGGTTTTGGTGTATTGTGCATGTTCTTATTCCTTATGTGCTGGCCAAGTACCCTGCGACCTGAACATAGGTCAGCATGATACCAAGAAGGACCATGATCCAGTTGGCATAGGTGGCTTGGGTCATGAAATTCGGGCTGCGCCGCCAGTATCCCATGACTATTAGAATGACGAAGAGCGCCAGAAGCTGGCCCACCTCAACCCCCACATTGAAGGCGAGCAGGTTCGCCAACAGGCCATCTTCTGCGATTTCATATTCGAGGATTTTAGTCGCCAAACCCGTGCCGTGGAACAGGCCGAAGATCAGCGTTGCCCACTTTGTATTGGGCTGGAAACCTAACCACTTTTGGAACAGGCCAAGGTTATCGACGGCTTTGTAGACGACCGACAAGCCAATGATCGCGTCGATGATGTAGGCATTGATGCCCCATCCGAACCACACGCCCAAAAGCATCGTCACCGAGTGACCAATTGCGAAAAGGCTGACGTAAACCGCCACGTCCTTCATGTGGTAGAGGAAGAACACGACGCCCAAGAGGAACAGGATGTGGTCGTACCCCGTGATCATGTGCTTTGCGCCGAGGTAGATGAAGGGGATGATATGCACCCCCCAAATCTCTTGGATATAGCCTGCGTCACCGGGCGTGACGTCATGGGCCAGGGCGGCGCTTGCTGATAGAGCGAGCGCCGATAGAACGAGGAGCGCGAAACGCATCGGCATGCGTCTCACACCCTCAGTGAGGATGTTCATGGAATAACTCCGCTGTAAGATAGGAATGATCGTTGCGGAGCGGCAAATGCCGCTTCGATCATGCACGCGGAGGTCGGTCTATTCGGAAGTGGCGCGAGGGGCCGCTGCTTGACCCCATGCGCGGCAAGACCTCGCTGAACTCTGCCAGTGGGTCACTGCGTTGGCCTGCCGAAAGGAAGGCTTGGCTGTGGTCATGGTCCGCCACGTCGTGGCTGTGGCTATGCATCGCCCAGTAGAGGTCTTCCTCTAACCCGTGAGAATAACCATGATCCTCAACCATTTCCAGATGATCTTGAATGGTTTCAAACACAATCGGCGCATGGGTTAAGGATGGCGAAACGGACCAGACGACGAATGCTGAGCAAGTCAGCACAGTAAATAGTCGTCTGGCAATGTCGTTCGCGTGTTCCATGAGTTCAATGCCCGTCGCGCTTCAATCCGCTTTTGGCGCGAAAGTACAAGCAGATGCGCCGCTAAACAAGTGGTTGCACTTCGACGGCCAATTAATGCTATCACATTGCCAAGAGCGGACTATCGATCACCGTGCGGCATCCGGCATTTTTGGGCTCGTTGCCGCCATCGGTGCAACCGCGGCATCTAATTGGAGGGCTCAGATCCCGACGAATAGGACGGCCCATTCCTGCCATCCAGCGACCGTTCGAGATTCCGCGGTCGCAGCCCGCGTAGCGGCCATTCACTGTAGATGCAAAATTGAAATAGTTCCGAGCCGGAAGTGTGCTGCACTGTCCGCTCACTCGTCGTTCGATCTTCGCTAACAAAGCGCATGTTCGCAGTTGCAACAGTGAATTTGCAGCGCTGAAATACTTGCAAGAAAACCTGACTTAGAAAGACTCGGCTCGTGTGGACTGAACCGCCGCTTTCGCAGCAGCCAGTTTGGATGTGTGAGACGCTGGACTAACCGCGCGTCGGGCGAACGTATTGCATTCAAGCCGCTAAACCAAACCAGCGCGGCAAGACTACCTCGGGTGGGGTAGTCACGATGAGATCAACGTCCCTAAGTCTCATCTCGCTCCCCCCAGCGTTACGCTAGGCTGAGGACCCATTGATTTCGGTTTGATGTCGTGAGTCACGGCTCAAAAACGAGTGGTGCACATGTCTGATCTATTCTGCCTGACAGATGCGCAGATGGCGCGTCTCAAACCTTTCTTCCCGAAATCCCACGGCAAACCTCGCGTCGATGATTGGCGTGTGTTGAGTGGGATTATCTTCATTAATCGCAATGGCTTACGTCGGCGCGATGCACCTAAGGAATACGGACCGCACAAGACGCTGTACAACCGTTGGAAGCGGTGGAGCGATAAGGGTATCTTCGCCCAGATGCTGATAGGATTGGCCGCTGATCATGGTGAGGAGAAGACCGTGATGATTGACGCGACTTACCTCAACGCCCACCGTACAGCGTCCAGTTTGGGCGTCAAAAAGGGGGACGCGGCCGTCTGATCGGCCGAGCCGAGGGCGGCATGAATACTAAGCTTCATGCAATCTGTGACAGCCAAGGCCGCCCGCTGAACCTGTTCGTCACCGCTGGTCAGGTCAGCGACTACATTGGTGCCCGGGCCTTACTGGGCAGCATGCCGGACGTCGATTGGCTTCTCGGTGATCGCGGCTATGACGCCGATTGGTTCAGAGACGCGTTGAAAGACAAGGGGATACGCCCGTGTATCCCTGGTTGAAAGCAGCGCAAGACTACCATCAGATATGACAAGCGCCGGTACAAGCGGCGTAAACGGATAGAGATTTTGTTCGGCAGACTTCAGGATTGCCGGCGCGTCGCAACCCGTTACGATAGATGCCCAAAGGTCTTTCTATCTGCTAGCGCCCTCGCTGCACTCATAATTTACTGGCTATGAGTCATGAGCCTAAGACCGAAACAACGATGACGGAGCATTGCTTTCACGGCGCGCAAATTGTTCTCGTGAGGGCACTCCCATCGCTCGACCTTCGGGGGAACGCTCGCTAGAGTGCGGCGAAATGAGCAGGCCGGGGTGCCCGCATGAAAACCGGACGGGCCACAGTGTCTTTGGGGAGAAAGATCGCATGAAAATGTGGATCGCAATCATCTGTTTGGCGATGGCCACACCAGCGCTGGCACAAGACACACCGAATTGGGCGGTGCAATGTGTGGCGCCAGAGCGTGATGCGCCGCTGGTCTGCAGTGCATCGCAAACCATCGTCGATGCCCAGTCCGGCCAGCCGATCCTCAGTGTGCAAGTGCAAGATCAGCCCGCCCTCAGCGCGCCAGTGCTGATCGTGCAAATCGCCAGCGGGCTCTACATTCCGGCGGGGGTTAGCTTCGGCGCACTCTCGATTCCGATTGAAACCTGCACCAACAACACCTGCATCGCATCCAGCGTGATGACGGATGAGATCGCGCAAGTGCTGACCTCGGGCGCGCCGCAGGAGCTGGCCTTTGAAACCGATCAACGCCAACCAGCCACGCTGACCATCCTGACCGAAGGGTTTGCCGAAGCCTATCCCAAGATCCGGGTCGCGCGTTAATCGCGCACAACTCGCCCCGCGTTCACATTGAAACGCGCATTGGTGCGCCTCTGGTCGCCCCTAGAAAGACCATCCAACAAAGAAGCTGAGATTGTCAGTCTGGCTTGTGCCATCCTGTTGGCGGCTGGCCGTCAGACCGACATCGACACCGGCTTGTGTCTGTAGCGCAATGGCGGCGTCAAACTGGGTTGTCGATGATGCACCACTGTCCACGACAGCAAAGGGATCGGCCTCGTCACGTGACCCGGTAAAGCCACCAACGGCCGTTGCTGCATTCTCACCAAGATAGATGGTTTCCTTGACGCCCATGCTGAGCGAAACAACCGGGGCCTTCAATCCAGCGATGTTTGGCAAGGTGGCAGCATAGCCAACGGCAACACCCGGTGCGATCAGGGCGAAGCCGTCGCTGCTGTCCTCCAGCGAAAGGCCGAGGTTTGCGCCGCTTTCCTCAAACGCGCCCGAGCTGACAACGCCCAACCCGACCGAGACCGAGGGCGCGATAGAGAATGCACCCACATCAAAGTCACGTCCAATCGTGGCATGGCTTGCGAGGGCTGTTGTGCGCATGCGCCCTTCGGCAGTGGACCCATCATAGAGCTGGCGCTCTGCATCATATTCGCCGCTGCTGGCCGACAGCCCGACGGACCATGTCCAGTCTGCGATCACATCCGAATAGGCAGCGCCCAGTTCAAACCTGTTTCCGCTGATCTGGCCCATGCCATCAAGCTGCTCTGCGCTCTCTTCCGTACGCTCGAGGCCGAACGTGACGCGGCCGCCAAAGTCAACCGCCTGACCATATCCCAGCGAGAGGCCCTCAGCCTTGGCTGCCGTATCATTCAAGGCCGCATTGCCTGTGCGCTCCGTCTCTTCCTGCGCGGTTTCCGCCCATCCGCAGCGGTCCGTCGCTGTCGCGTCACACCGCTCAAGGCCGCTGGTGAACGCAAAGAGTCCGTTCATCACGCGCCGCTTTTCAAAGGCATAGATTTCAGGGCTGAGGCTATTGTAGATGACCACGAAGTTTTCAGGGTTCGTTTCGGCGAAGAGGTCCAGCACCAGCGGATCGAGGGCCTCGCTTCCCGCCGTTGCGCGGGCGCTGTTGAGATGGTCGCCCATTTCCGCCTGATTGTCGGTCAGCGAGACTTCATCCGGGGTGAAATCCACCGTGGCAGTGACCGCAAGTGACCGGGCCGTGGGATTTGTCACCGCATAAGAGGCGATCAGCGATGGCGCCACATCCAGTTCAAGCCCCTCGTCGGTGGCAATATCACCTGTTTCCTCATCCTCAACGACCGAGAACAGCGCATCATTTGCGCCCGATCTGATGTCTTGCACATTGTGCAGCCCCAGGATCAGTGTGCCGTCCCAGCTTGCCGCGCTGGAAGAGCGGATCAGGTCTGCCGTGTAGTCGGCAAAATCCAGATCAACATAGTTGAGCCCCGTGTCGGTCTGGGCAAAAGCACCAGCAACTTCTGTGACGCCGCGGATGCCGAACTGATCGACGGATAATGTGCCACGGTTTTCCAGATAGCCCATGCCGTCGTCTGGTCCCTCCAGCAAAACCTGCTCACCGGCGATGATCGTGCCTTCTTCGCCATTGGTCAGTGCGTTCGCGCCACCGCCCAGATCCACCTCTCCGATTATCAGGTGTGCGTTGGTTACGTCGTCAGCGGCGTCGCCCCCGATGATCGCCTTTCCCTGCAATCCTGCGATCGTCTGCAAGGTGCCCTGGTTCAACACGGTTGCGGCATCGCCGCCGATCAGGTTCAGCGCTGCACCTTCTGCTGATCCGGTGATGGTTGATCCTGACTGGATCGTCACATCTAGCGCGGCAGCCCCCAGCCCTTCCTTGGCGTGTGCCACGATGGCATGCGATCCTTCCCCCAGCACTGTGATATCGCCCGTGTAGTCCACTGTTACCAACCCGGTGCTGAGCCCGTCGCCATCCAGTGATTGCGCGTAGATCCCATGTGCCTGAGCGCCGTAAGTGACAATGCTGCCGGTATGGGTCACCGTGACCTGTCCTGCGGTACCGATCGCCCCGGATGAGCCAAGCAGCCCGCGCCCTTCCCCGATCTCACCCAAGAGACCACCACCGCCGCCAACAGATTGCGCGACAATGGCCGTGGCCCCATCGCCATACGTCAGGATTGTCCCGGTGCTGTCGACCGTCACATCTGCGCCATTGCCGCCACCGCCGCCAGAGGCGCCAAAGGCAACCGCATCGGCGCGATTGGCTGCGACACCGCGATCCACATTGCCAGCGATCCCGCCACCGCCACCCACGGACTGGGCAAAGATCCCGAAGGCCGCCGTGCCCGCCGTCACGATGGTTCCATCCTGTTGGACGCTCACCGCGCCGCCATCCCCGGCAGCACCGCCAGAGCCGCCAAGGCCAAAGGTTCCCCCTTCGCCCAGCGCCCCATAACCGCCGATCCCGCCGCCGCCACCAACCGATTGGGCAAGAATTGCGATGGCCCCATCGCCCAAGGTGACCACCTCACCGGTGTTTGTCATCGTGACAGTGCCACCCGCACCCGCAGCGCCACCTGCACCACCTACAATCAGGTTCATGCGGCTGACTCCGTCTTCCTCGTCTTGTTGCTCAACTTCGGGTGGCTCTGGCGCTTCTGGCGCATCAGGGCCATCGGGCAACCCGGGTAGGTCTGGCGCATCAGGCAAGTCGCCGACACTGGGCAGCCCTGGTAACCCGGGCAGCCCGGGCAAATCCGGTAGAGAGATGATATCGGGGAAACCCGGCAGCCCGGGCAGGCCCGGCACATCTGGCAACCCGGGACCGCCCGGCAAACTTGGCAGGTCTGGCAGGCTGGCGGACAGATCGCCCCCGATCGCGATCAGTTCATCCACCGAAGGACGCCCATGCTCGCCCATGCCGCCGATACCGCCGCCGCCGCCCACTGATTGCGCAATGATGCCAAAGGCATCCGCGCCAGCCGTCAGCACCAACCCATCGTTGGTGACGATCACTACACCGCCGTCGCCCGCAGCACCCCCGTCGCCGCCAATCACAAGGCTCCGCTCTTTGTTTTGCGGGCCTTCCGGGTCGTTGGTGTCTTCGGTTCCAGCGAAAAGCGCGATCGCCTGCGCATTACCGCCAGCGCCGCCGCCGCCACCCACCGATTGGGCAAAAACCCCGTGCGAGGCATAGCCGAGCGTGATAACCGATCCGTTGATCGTCGTGGTGACCGCACCGCCGTGACTCCCGGTGCCACCATCACCCCCGAGTGCGACGTTCACGGCCGTATTGCGGGCCGGATCACCCGAGGCGCTGGTGGCCGGTGTCGTTGCGCGGGTCAGCGCAATCGCTGTGCCGCCAGCGCCACCACCACCGCCGACGGACTGGGCAAAGATGCCCTCGGCCATCGCACCGCCGGTCAGGATCGCACCGCGATGATCGACGTCCACTGCTCCGCCTATGTTGCCCGATCCACCGTTGCCGCCAATGCTGATCTGGTATTGCGAGGTGTCACCACCGCGCCCCAGGGCAAATTGCCCGGCCATCCCGCCGGTTCCACCGCCACCGCCAACCGATTGCGCAAAGATCCCGCGCGAGCGCAGGCCAAGCGTTGTGATGGCCCCTTCATTGTCGACGCGGGCTAGGGCGCCTGTGCCGCCCATTTCGCCTGTTCCGCCAAGGGATATGCCTGCATTGGTACTATCCGCCCCGGAGAATCCGAGCGAGACTGCCATCGCGCCATTGCCGCCGCCGCCACCAATCGACTGCACCGTCGCACCGTTGGAGTCCGCCGCCAAAGTGTAGAGATCGCCAGAGTTGATCAGCGTCGCAGCGCCTGCCGCGCCGCCCTGACCACCAGAGCCGCCAATAGACAGGCTGAACTGCTTTTCGCCCTCGCCCTTCTTGGAGGCGGTAATGGTGCCCGTGGCCGCCACGGCCCCATTGCCACCACCGCCACCAATTGACTGCACCCGGATCGCTTCGGCGCGGGTGCCGCCGGTGCTGATCGCCGCTTCATTGGTGACCGTTACCTCACCTGCCGCACCTCCGATACCGCCGTCGCCCCCTTGGGACATGGCAATCGTGTGGCCTTCGTTGTCCTGGTTCAGGGTCAGTGCCATTGCACCGCCGCCCGACCCGCCGCCTCCGCCAAGGCTCAGCGCGTCGATGCCGAGCGCATCGGTGCCCCGTGTCAGGATTGTTCCGGTGTTGCTGACTGTGACAACACCAGATCTGTTCCCGCTCCCACCTTGGCCACCGCGCGCGATGTTGACCGAGGCGCTTTCCGACAAGCTACCAACGAAGCTACCGGAAAAGGCGCCCGTGCCGCCGCCGCCGCCGATGGATTGTGCCAGAACCCCCGTTGCGCCAATCCCTGCAGTATCAATCAGGGTCGACGATCCGACGGTGACAGCACCGCCAACGCCGCCAGTGCCGCCCGCGCCTGACCCATCCCGCAGCCCGCCCATTGAGACGGCAATGCCGTTCGAGCGGAGCGAAACGCCAGCCGCCAGGTTCACGCTCGCATTGCCGCCGCCGCCGCCGACACTGCGGGCTTTGATGGCGATCGCATTGTCGCCTTGCGTCACAATCCGTCCGGCCACGGTGGCATTTGCCGTGCCAGCGGCTGCACCCGTCCCGCCTGATGCTCCCAGCGCCAGCGCAAATGCCCGGTTCGTTGCAAACCCGCCCGAGATGTTCAGCCCGGCATTGCCGCCGCCGCCTGCGAGGCTTTCCGCCACAACGCCAGCGGAGCCATTGCCCGAAGTGAAGATCATCGCATCTGCTGTCACGGTTGCAGCGCCCGCCGCGCCACCGCTGTTGCCTGCACCCCCGAGCGAGAGGGAGAGGCCGTTGGATCGCGTCGCCGCACCACCAAGCACAAAGCTGCCGTTACCGCCACCCCCGCCCAGGGACTGGGCGGTCACCGCGTTGGCACTGTCACCCAACGTGGTGATGGATGAGCCGGCTGTCACCGTCACTTCTGCAGCGCCGGCGTCGCCAGCGGCCCCACCCGCGGCGCCAAGCGTGACTGCGCCTGCAAACCCGTTGCTACCGCTGGCACCAACCACGTAGTTCGCGTTGCCGCCGCCCCCGCTGACCGATTGCGCCAGAATGCCCGCCGCCCCGATGCCAGCGGTCATCACCTGACCATCAAACGTCACGGCTGTGGTGCCGGACGCCCCGCCAGAGCCGCCGCTCGCGCCCAAGGTCAGTGCACCAGTCGCCCCCTGTCCACCGCCGAGGGTAAAGTTGCCGCCTGCGTGGCCGCCGCCCCCGCCCACTGATTGGGCCAGGATGCCGTGGGATCCGTTGCCGAAGGTGGTGATCATATCGCTTGCGTTGACAGTCACGCCAGCGCTGCTGCCACCGCTCCCGGACCTTGCGCCGATGTTGGCCCGCAATGATGGCCCGCCAGACCCCGTCAGCACCCCTGTCGCGCCCGAACGTCCGCCACCGCCACCAATGGATTGGGCCAGAAGCCCGATTGAGTCGTCAGCACCGGTTGAAATGCTGCCCGTCGACGACAGGGTCACGGCACCACCGCTGCCCCCAGCACCGCCGCCACTGCCCAAGCCGACGGAGAGTTGTCGCCCGGCTGTGGCCGCGCCCAACAGAGTAAAGCCGCCATTGCCACCGCCGCCGCCGATTGACTGCGCCGTGATCCCGTTGGCCCCGGCC
This sequence comes from Pseudomonadota bacterium, assembly GCA_039821425.1. GTDB lineage: Bacteria > Pseudomonadota > Alphaproteobacteria > Rhodobacterales > Rhodobacteraceae > Yoonia. The sequence goes on along the minus strand of JBCBOD010000050.1, from coordinate 8,554 downwards.
CCCAGCGTCATGAAGTCGGCAGTCGCGGTGACCGTCACGGTGCTACCTGCCCCACCGGAGGCACCGGATCCACCAAGGCTCAGGCTTGCGGAATTGGTTGCCCCGCTGGCGCCGACAGAGAAACCGCCATTGCCGCCGCCGCCGCCCACTGATTGTGCCAGAACGCCCGCTGCGTTCTCGCCCGCTGTCTCAACGATCCCGTCCACCGTGGCATTGACGGTGCTGCCATTTGCGCCAAAGGCGCCATTGCCACCAAAGCTGAGGAAAGCGTTGTTCTGCGCCCCGCCCGCAGCGATGGACCCACCGCCATTGCCGCCGCCGCCGCCGATGGATTGCGCGATCACGGCTGTTGCATTGTCGCCTGTGGTGACAGTTGTGCCGTCCTGCCGGACGCTTACAGCACCTGCGCTATTGCCGCCGCCGCCCAACCCGCCAAAGCTGAGCCCCAGATTGGCAGAACTCGCTGCCCCCGCTGCGATGGAAAATCCGCCGTTGCCGCCGCCGCCGCCGACAGATTGGGCAAGGATGGCCGAAGCGCCCATGCCACCCGTGCGGATGTCATCGGAGGAGGTGACCGTCACGGTCGACCCCACACCGCCTGCGCCGCCGGATCCACCAAAGCTCATATTGGCGCTGCCGCGCGCTGCGGCGCCTGCACCGATGGTGGCGCCCCCATTGCCACCACCGCCACCGATGGATTGTGCGACGATCCCGGATGCCAAATCACCGGCTGTCTGCAAGGATGCTGTGTTTGACACAGTGACTGCAGCAGCGTTACCGCCACCGCCGCCTCTGCCGCCAAAGCCGGCATTGGCGGCAAAGCCACCTGATCCGCTGGCCCCCAGCGCCATCCCGCCATTGCCGCCACCGCCGCCAATCGACTGCGCAACCAATGCGTCCGCATTTGCGCCTTGCGTCGACACTGCGCCGGTATTGCCCACAAAAACCGTCCCGCCAGAGGCAGCCGTGCCGCCAGCCCCACCAACGGTCAATGTGCCCGCGAACTGCCCCCCGCCAGAGGCCGCTGCGGCCAGCCCGCCATTGCCGCCACCGCCGCCGATGGATTGGGCCAGCACGCCATAGCTGTTGTCGCCTGATGTGGTGATCGCTCCGCCGGAAGTGACGATGACGCCGCGGCCCAGACCGCCGCCACTGCCGCTTCCGCCCAGTGAGAACCCGGCGCCGCCCGTTGCATTGAATGCGCCAGAGGCGGAAAACCCACCGTTGCCGCCACCGCCGCCAATCGACTGTGCCAGAATACCCCCGGCATTGCGGCCAAAGGTCGTGACGTCACCGGTCGATGACACGGACACAGCCGTGCCCGGCACCTTGCCGCTGTTCCCGCCTGATCCGCCATTGCCGCCAAAACTGGCCGAGGCCCCAAACCCTGCGGTGAAAGTGCCAGCGACCGAGAAACCACCGTTACCACCCCCGCCGCCAATGGACTGCGCGATAATCCCGGCCGCACCATCCGCGCCGGTTTGCACAGTGGCGCCGTTGATCACCGTGACCCGGTCACTGTCCGATCCCGCAGCGCCACGACCGCCCAAGCCGATTGCGGCTCCGGCGTTGCCGGAGAAGGCGCCACCGATGGCAAACCCGCCATTGCCGCCCCCGCCGCCGATGGACTGGGCAATCACGCCTGATGATTGTACCCCGCGTGTGGTGATGCTGCCCGCCGTGGACACTGTTACGGTGTTGGACGTTGCACCCGCACCCCCTGCACCCCCCACCGACAGGCTGCCTGCCCCTGTCGCACTTGCAGATGCGGCGATCGCATAGCCCCCGTCGCCTCCCCCGCCACCGATTGATTGGGCGACAACGCCATGCGACAGGCTGCCGAAGGTATTGATCGCCCCATTTGTGCTGACATCCACGACGAAGCCCGTCCCGGCTGATCCCGCGCTCCCGCCAGAGCCGAAGGCAACACCCATCGAGGTGAAGCCAATTGCTCCGGATACCGCATAGCCGCCATTCCCGCCGCCGCCACCGATAGACTGCGCCACGATGGCTGAAGAATTCTGACCGGTGGTCGTGATATTTCCAGTGTGGGTCACTTCGGTCTGAAACGCGCCACCACCGCCACCGCCTGCGCCACCAAAGCCGAATGCAGCTGACACATTGGTCGAGGCAGATGCCGAGATCGCATAGCCGCCGTTGCCACCGCCGCCGCCGACGGACTGTGCCAGGATACCGTTGGCCGCATCACCGGCGGTCGAGATGTTGCCGCGGTAGGTGACCAGCGCCGGGCCGCCATAGCCCCCGTTGCCGCCCGCACCGCCCATGGCGACTGAGGCGCTGACAAAGGCACCCGCAGAGACGCTCAGTGCGGATCCGCCCTTGCCGCCCCCGCCGCCGACCGACTGGGCCATGATACCGTGGGATCGCAAGCCATAGGTCGTCACCGATGAAGAGGCTGAAGGATTTATTGTATTGGAAACACGCGCCGTAGCGCCAAATCCGCCGCCCGCGCCAGAGCCCCCAAAGGCTGCGGAAATATTCGCACCAAAGGCTGTGCCAGAGCCGCCGGTGCCACCGCCGCCACCGATGGATTGCGCCATGATCCCGATCGCATCACGTCCTGAGGTGACGATCGTGCCATCGTGCTGCACCCGCGCTGCGCCGCTGCTGCCGCCAGAGCCGCCGGTGGCCCCAAAGGACACAACGCCAACGGCGTTGCCGCCATTGCCGCCACCGCCACCGATCGATTGGGCGTAGATGCCAAAGGCGCCGTCGCCACCGGTGGTGATCGCTCCTCGGTTCAGCACGAACACCGATCCGCCCCGGCCACCGACACCGCCCGCACCGCCTAGCGCGGTGATCCCCGCCGAACTGCCGCCAGACCCGCCGCCGCCGCCGATGGATTGCGCCAGGATCCCATGCGACTGCAAACCGGTGGAGGTATTCAGGGTTCCGTAGTTTTCAATTCCGATACCGCCGCCATCGCCGCCGCGGGATCCATAGCCGCCCACCGCCGCGGCACCGCCCGCATAGCCGCCTGCGCCGCCGCCGCCGCCAATCGTCTGCGCGACGATGGCGCTCGCATCTTGCGCGCCAGAGGTGACAATTGTCCCGGAATTGGTGATCTGCACAAAGCCGCCGTTGCCTGCCGAGGTGCTGTTGCCGCCAAAGGCGATCAGGCCACTGGCACTGCCACCCGCGCCAGAAAAGCCCCCAATTGACTGGGCCAGAATGCCCGCAGAGCCAGAGCCGTGTGTGCGGATCGTCGACCAGAATGCGTTGGTGATGTTGATGTCGCCGCCTTGGCCGCTGCCCGCGCCAAAACCACCCGAACCACCAAAGAACCCGCTGTTGCCGCCAACACCACCATTGCCGCCCAGCGATTGAACAACCATCCCGGACGCATATTGGCCATAGGTGGTGATATTCGCCATGTTGATGACGGAGACGTAGTTGCTGCCGCCACCACTGCCGCCATTGCCCCCGGTCCCAACAACCGTGGCACCATCGCCATTGCCGCCAGCGGCACCGATTGATTGCACCAGGACCCCAGGAGAGCGAAAGCCGGTGGTGGTGATGCGGCCTTGAAAGATCCCCTCGATCTCACCCGCCCAGCCGCCGGGGCCACCGCTGCCGCCTTCAAAAACGTCCGATGATCCGTCAATCCCCCGGCTGCCTTCGCTGCGGATAATGACACCGGGCGAGTTGCTGCCGGATGTGTTGATCGAGAACGTCCTGAGCCCCGCGAGCGCATCCTGATATTCGCTATTCAGATTAAAACCGAAGCCGTTGGCATCCATGATGCGCACCCGCAGGTCGCTGCCGCCAAAGCTGGGCTCTACCGTCACAAGGCCAAATTCACGCAGTGCAAAGAACGGCCGGTTGTTCACCCTGACCCCCGGCGCAGAATTCCCGGTCGTTGAAATCGAATTCACACCGCCATTGGCAAGCAGGTAAACCTCAAGCTCTGTGCCGAGGGGGTTGGAACCTGGCGGATGCAGTGCGGCGTAGGTCTGAAAATGCACACCCGGGCGGTTTGACGTTGTGATCGCATGGGTCAGGTCAAACAGCGATGCGGTCGCGTAGCCGCCGTTGTCGTTGTAGACGTTAAAACCCTGGCTCGCCAGGGCATAGAGACCCGGGCCGGTGTTTATCAAACTCTGATTTGTTGGGTATTGAATGCCGCCCGACTGATCGCCAGTGCAGCTCAGCGTGCGTATACCGCCTGTGGGGCCGTAGCTGGCGTCAACCGTACAGCCGAGGGCAGAACTCGCCCCGGCGCACAGTGCCAGAATTGACGTCAAGCACCTGCGGCGCCACACAGAATTGATACTCAAGTCACCATTACTCCACCACTTGGGTGAATGACTTAACTATTTGTCAACATTTAGGCAATTGTGCTGCGATCACGTGAATTGATGCCGTCCAACCTCTCGGCGTCAGTACTGGTTTGGTGCGCAGCTGAACAAGCAGCCTTCGACTGTGCCGCCGCGCCTTAGCCGCGCCCAATAGGCGTCACGCCGCCGTAGCGCACACCACTCAGTTCGGCCATCTCGCGCTTCCAAGTGCCAAGATCGCTGATCTCGAAATCCGAAAGCGCGTTGCGGCCACAGGCACGGGCCAGAACCTGCATCAGTTCGACAGATGCCCCGAAGAACCGGGCGAGCTTTTCGGCGCCGACCTGCACATCAAGCCGTTTGCGCAGTTCCGGTTTCTGGGTTGCGACACCGACCGGGCAGTTGTTTGAATTGCACATCCGGGCGGCAATGCATCCGACAGCCTGCATCGCGGAATTCGAGACCGCAATCGCGTCCGCGCCCAGTGCCATGGCTTTCACAAAGTCCTCTGGCATCCGCAACCCGCCCGTGATGACGAGCGTCACGTCGCGGCCGGCCCGCTTATCAAGATGATGACGCGCACGTGCCAGCGCAGGAATCGTCGGAACAGAGATATGGTTGCGGAACAAAAGCGGAGCCGCCCCCGTGCCGCCGCCGCGACCGTCAAGGATCACATAGTCTGCGCTGGCCTCCAGTGCGAAATCGATGTCGTCCTCGATATGATTTGCAGAGAGCTTGAAGCCGATCGGGATACCACCCGTCCGTTCACGCACTTGATCCGCGATGCGTTTGAAATCTGCGGGGGTCTGCAGGTCTGGAAAGGTCGCCGGTGACACTGCGGTTTCACCCACGTTGAGCCCGCGCACCTCGGCAATCTTTGCGTCGACCTTGTCGCCGGGCAAGTGCCCACCCGTCCCAGTCTTGGCCCCTTGCCCACCCTTGAAGTGGAAGGCCTGCACATCTGCGATCTTCTCGATATCCCAGCCAAACTTGGCCGAAGCCAGTTCGTAGAAATAGCGTGAATTTTCAGCGTGTTCTTCAGCCAGCATGCCGCCTTCACCGGAACAAATCCCCGTTCCTGCCATTTGCGCACCACGGGCCAGTGCCGTTTTGGCCTCAAGTGAGAGTGCGCCAAAGCTCATGTCCGAAACAAAGAGCGGAATGCTCAGCGTCAACGGGCGTTTGGCCTTCGGGCCAATCGTAACGGAGGTTTCCACCAGCGCGTCGTCCAGTAGCGGTTTGCGCGCCATCTGTGCGGGTAGGATTTGTATGTCATCCCAATGCGGCAGATCTTTGCGCGGTACACCCATCGCACCCATTTCGCCGTGATGGCCAAGCTTAGAAAGCCCATCCCTGGCCAGCTCGTGAATGCGCGCCACGGTTGGTTCTTCCGGCGTTGCCTTGGCTGTCGGCACGTCCGATGCGGGCTCTGGCGCTGGATCGCCCACTGCGGCGCCTCCCAGCTGCGCATGGGTGCCGTCACAGAAAGGTTTGTTTGCGGTGCCTTTGCACCGACAAAGTGCAGCCTTGCCGTCCTTTTCAGCCGTGAACTTCACCGGGTTCAAACCCGTGCCCGCGTGCGATCCGTCGCAAAACGGTTGGTTCTTGGAGCGTCCGCACGCGCACCAGAAGTAGTTCTTGCCCGCTTCCAGATCGACCATAGCTGGTGATTTGGCGGCGATCAGTGGGACGTTGTATTGGGTCATGGTGTCACTTTCTTTCTTTGCGCGCGGCGGCGCGTCCAATACCAGGCGCGATAGGCCTCAAGCAGTCCAAGCGGCAGAAAATGCACAAGAGCCGGGCCAATGCCGCCCCAGTCATGCAGCGCCGCCCAGTGCACGAGCGTCAGAACAGCAGCGGCATAGGTCCAGCGTTGCAACTGCTTCCATCTCTGCCCCATGACACGCACGAAGTAATCCATCGACGTTACAGCCAACGGGATGAAAATCAAAAAGGCTGCCCAACCCGTCCAGATGTAGAGGCGCGGAAGTGCTGCAATCACGCGTTCCAGCGTTGCCGCATCAAACAGATAGTAGAGCGTGTGCAACGCCGCGTATCCGAAGGCGGCCACTCCAAAGTAGCGGCGGTTCTTTTTCAGCCAAAGCGGCCCGCGCCATCCTTTGAAGATCAGTGTGAGCGGTGACGCCAGCATCGCGATGATCATGAACCGCGCAGAAAACTCTCCGGTTGGGTGCAGAAACTGTTCGTAGACGTCCGGATCATCCGACCCTGTGACGGCCGCCACAAAGCCAAACGCCGGCAACGCCAGAAGCACCCATAGCCAGTAGGGTGAAACTGCCCGGAAAAACGTGCTCATCCGTCAAGCTCCTGTTGTGACACGGAGGCCTGCAAAATACGCGTCCCAGCTGATGTGTGGTCGCCCAGCAGCCGCCTCAAAATCACTGGGGATGTCAAACACACCGCTGCGGATGCCCTCGTAGATGCCGGCGATGATAGTCCCCATCATATCGCCCAAGGCGGCGCGGCGATCAGCGCGATAGTCGGCAACCGACAACGGGCGATAGGTCAACTGGGTGTCAAACGCATAGTTCAGGTATGCGGCAAGATCGGCCTGCGTCATCGGCGCGCCGTGCAGATTGTAGACCTTGCTATTGTGCGCATCATCCAACGCCATATTGGCGTAGGCATGCGCCAGTTCGCCCCGGGTCGTATACCCGCAAACGCCGTCGCCGGCAGAGTTGGCAATCACGCCTGTCGCCTTGTAGCTCTCAAGGTATTCAACGTCCGGTTCGATGTAGATCCCGTTGCGTCCGACCGTCCAGGCAAAGCCGTATGCGCCAAGATCAGCCTCGGTTTGGCGGTTGCTTTGGATGACGGGTGAAAAGGCCGTGCCTTCTTCGGCGCCTTGCACGCTTGTGTAGACGATCCGCCGCACACCTGCCGATTTGGCCGCTTGTAGTGCCTTGCGATGTTGGTCGGTCCGCACGTCAGGTGGCGTGTTCAGCGAGATCATGACCATCGTGTCGACGCCCTGCAATGCGCGGGCAAAACCATCTTGATCGGTGTATTCTCCCTGGCGCACCTCGACGCCCTGCACACGCACCTTGTCGGGGCTTCGGGCCAGTGCGAGCACCTTTGGCGCGTCGCGTCTTGCCAGAAGCGCGTGAAGGATGGCGGTCCCAAGCTGGCCGGACGCGGCTGTGACTGCGATCGTCATGTGGTTTCTATCCTGGAGGTGTTGATTTCGAATGATGCGGAAGCAGCACCATGCAGTTGCTGCTTCCATTGGGATCACTTGTCCCAATAAGGCTCGATCAGACCCAGCAGGAACGCGCCGTCATAGCCCGGGTAGGCAGCCATCATCGCCGCCTTTACATCGTCGGGCGTTGCACCAGCGTCCCATGCCGCGTCGAAAGTCTTGAGGTAGGCGATGGCCGAGTCCAACTCGCCCCTGGTTGTGGGAAGACCATGGCCGACAAGCAGCGTTTCAAAGGCTTCATCATCGCGGAAGGCTTCCAGCGTCGCGATCCAGTTTTTCCGGTCAACACCAGGCGCAAAGTAGACGCCGTTGTAGACAAGATCCTGCACCACGGCGACCTTCTGCTCGGGCAGAACTGCGACAATGGCCTTTGGTGCTTCGGCATTGTCATAGGCCCGAAACTCGACTGGCACCCCGCCGATATCTGTCATTCCGAGCGTCAAGTCTGCCCCAGTCAAAAGCGATGTCGGCTTTGGGTTTTCGCCGTTGGTTGCTTCTGCACGCAACCCTTCGCGGATTTCCGGCAGCGTGACAAAGGCCAGATCAGACAGGGTTGAAACACCACCCCAATGATCGGGATGTTCGTGGCTGACATAGGCCGTGTGAACAGGCTTTCCGGTTGCGGCAATGACGTCTGCCAGTTCCATCGCCGTAGGCGGCAGGAACGTGGAGTCCACGACGAGCAATTGGTCGCCCATCTCGATCACATGGGCAGTGACGTTCACCGCCTGTGCCGGTGAGACATAGGTGTGGAAATCCATCCCTGCCTTGGAAAAGGAAAAGACCGTGCCTGCGGGCATCGCGCCCTGAGCACGCGCTGGTGTCGGCGTGAAACCCGCGCGAATGAGTGTGACCGCACCGGCCGACAGCGCGGCCCCTTGAACGAAACGGCGGCGTGAGACGAGGTTTGTCATGATAAATCTCCTTGTTTTATGGGGAAAGGGGCCGGCTTAGCTGCGGCCGTGATAGGCTTGGCTCAGCGCAAAGCTGTCTTCGAACCAATGCCACAGGACGACCTGGCCATCCCGCACCTTGG
>JBCBOD010000199.1:0-4006 GCA_039821425.1 Pseudomonadota bacterium | reverse complement strand
TCTGCGGGGCGAAAGTGACGGGTTCAGCACGTTGTCGCTGTCCATCGTGATGTCAGCCTACTTTCTGGGGTTCCTCTTCAGCTCGCGCTACACGCCAGAGCTGATCCGCCGCGTGGGCCATGTGCGGGTCTTTGCGGCGCTAGGGTCGCTCGTCTCTGCGGTTCTGATCTCTTACCCTGTGCTGGTGGAGCCTTGGGCCTGGGCCATTGGGCGTGTGATCGTGGGGTTCTGTTTCTGCGGCGTCTATATTACGGCAGAAAGCTGGCTGAACGATGCGTCAAGCAATGAAAACAGGGGCAAATCGCTCTCTCTTTACATGATCGTGCAGATGGCCGGTGTGGTCTTTGCGCAATGGGTGGTCAGCCAGGGAGACGTGACGGGGTATGTCCTGTTCATCATCCCGTCGATCCTTGTGTCGCTGGCTTTCGCGCCGGTGCTCTTGTCGATCAAACCGATGCCGGCCTTTGATACGACCAAGCCGATGACGATCAGACAGTTGATTGACGCGTCGCCCCTGGCGTGCGTTGCGATGTTCATGCTGGGCGGTGTTTTTGCGGCGCAATTCGGGATGTCAGCCGTCTATGGTGCGCGTGTGGGGCTGACGGTCGGGCAGGTCACCACCTTTGTCTCCGCGATCTACATCGCGGCTTTGGTTGCGCAGTATCCCATTGGCTGGCTGTCGGACCGGATGGACCGCCGGGTTTTGATCATCTGGGTGTCCCTGATTGGTGCGGCGGGTTCCCTGATCGCCTTTGTGATCCCTGGCCCATTTGTGCTGATCATCGTCTGTGGCGCCATTGTTGGTGGGATGTCGAACCCGCTTTATGCGCTCTCGATCGCCTACGTGAATGACTACCTTGAGAAAGAGGACATGGCGGCGGCCTCTGGCGGTTTGCTGTTCATCAACGGCTTGGGGGCGATTGCGGGGCCGCTTATTGTTGGCTTCATGATGGATGCGATTGGGGACAACGGCTATTGGCTCTTTACCGCGGTCCTGATGGGGTCGGTTGGGGTTTACGGCCTATACCGTTCGACACAGCGAAGCCGCGATGCCTTCGTCACTGAAGAAACGGTCCCTTATGCGCCCGTGTCTGCCGCATCGTCGCCCATCGTCGCTGAGGTTGCCCAGGAATACTACATCGAGGCTGAAGAAGATGCGCTGGCTGCTGCAGAGGCAGAAGAGGATGCTGAAAAAGCCACTCTGTGACGGCCAAGGTCAGGAAATCCTTGCGAGAAACCCGAATCCCTGCTTCGGTGTGTAAAAGATTTGTAAACACCCGGGAGGAGGGGTGGCATGGCAGGTCCGCAGGATGTTCTGGCCTTTTGGCTGGATGAGAGCAGCCCATCTGACTGGTACAAATCCGATCCGGATTTTGACCAACTGATCCGCGACAGGTTCGAGGAGACATGGGTGCACGCGACGGAAGGTGCACTGGGGCTCTGGCTGACATACCCGTCTGGCACGCTGGCCTACATCATCCTGACGGATCAATATCCACGGAACATGTTCCGTGACACTGCAAACGCGTTCGCCACAGATGATGTGGCACTGGCGGCGGCCAAGATGGCCATTGACCGTGACTGGGACCTCAAGATCGACGAGCCGGCGCGGCAGTTCTTTTACCTGCCCCTGATGCATTCCGAGAATTTGAGCGATCAGGACAGGGCCGTGCGGCTGATACATACGCGGATGCCAGAACATGGCGCTAACAACCGGGATCACGCCTGCGCGCACCGCGCTGTCATTCGCGATTTTGGCCGCTTCCCCTATCGCAACGCGGCACTTGGGCGAAAAACAACACCAGCAGAACAGGCCTTTCTGGATGCCGGCGGCTATGGTGCGGCAATTCGCGCCCAGCAGTCGGCCCTAAAATAAGCCCCTTGCGCCTGTCGGGTAGCGGATATGCCCTAAGGTCACTGGCGATTTTCCGGCAGATAGTTTAGCGTTCAACTAAATTCGGGAACTGGAGGGCCGTGCCATGGCTGCACAAAATTTCGATCTGATTGTCATTGGGGCCGGGCCGGGTGGCTATGTTGCGGCGATCCGCGGTGCGCAATTGGGGATGAAGGTTGCGATTGTGGAACGCGAGCATTTGGGCGGTATCTGTCTGAACTGGGGCTGTATCCCGACAAAGGCGATGCTGCGTTCATCGGAAGTGTTCCACTTGATGCACCGGGCGAAGGAATTCGGGCTAAAAGCCACCGGCGTTGACTACGATCTGGATGCGGTGGTGAAACGCAGCCGTGCCGTCGCGGGCCAGCTCTCCGGCGGCATTGGTCACCTGATGAAGAAGAACAAGGTCACAGTCTTCATGGGTGAGGCGACGATCCCCGCCAAGGGCAAAGTCAGTGTGAAGGGCGAAAAGGGCACTGATGAGCTGACGGCGAAGAACATCGTGCTCGCCACCGGCGCCCGCGCCCGCGAGCTGCCGGGGCTTGAGGCGGACGGCGATCTGGTCTGGACCTACAAGCACGCGCTGCAGCCCGAGCGAATGCCGAAAAAGCTGCTGGTCATCGGGTCCGGCGCCATTGGGATCGAATTTGCCAGCTTTTACAACACGCTGGGCGCCGATACGACCGTAGTTGAGGTGATGGACCGCGTCCTGCCCGTCGAAGACGCAGAAATTTCAGCCTTCGCCAAAAAACAGTTCGTCAAGCAAGGCATGAAGATCATGGAGAAATCCATGGTCAAGCAGCTGGACCGCGCCAAGGGTAAAGTCACTGCGCATATCGAGACCGGTGGCAAAGTTGAAAAAATGGAATTCGACACCGTGATTTCCGCCGTTGGCATCGTCGGAAATGTCGAGAATCTGGGGCTAGAAGCCCTGGGCGTAAAGATCGACCGCACCCATGTCGTGACAGATGAATTCTGCCGGACGGGTGTCGAAGGGCTCTATGCCATTGGCGATATCGCCGGTGCGCCTTGGCTGGCGCATAAGGCCAGCCATGAAGGTGTCATGGTCGCTGACCTGATCGCTGGCAAGCATGCGCACCCGGTGAAGCCTGAAACGATTGCCGGCTGCACCTACTGCCATCCGCAGGTCGCCAGCGTCGGCTATTCCGAGGCGAAGGCCAAGGAACTCGGGTACGACATCAAGGTCGGCCGCTTCCCCTTTATTGGCAACGGCAAGGCGATTGCCCTGGGTGAGCCTGAGGGCATGATCAAGACGATCTTTGACGCCAAAACCGGTGAGTTGCTGGGCGCCCATATGGTGGGGGCCGAGGTGACGGAACTTATTCAGGGCTATGTTGTCGGACGTCAGTTGGAAACGACGGAAGAAGACCTGATGAACACCGTCTTCCCGCATCCGACCTTGTCAGAAATGATGCATGAAAGCGTACTCGACGCTTATGACCGCGTCATCCACATGTAGGGGTGGATTGAAATCCACCTTACGGTTTGCGCGGGTCTGCCTGATTAGGGTCAGGACCCATTGATCTCCATGTAGGGGCGTGCTTCACCTTGCGAAAACTGAGCGGTGAACATGTCTGATCTTTTCTGGCTGACGGATGCGCAGATGGCGCGACTTGAGCCTTTCTTCCCTAAGTCCCATGGCAAACCACGCGTCGATGATCGGCGTGTGTTGAGTGGGATTATCTTTATTAATCGCAATGGCTTACGGTGGCGCGATGCACCTGCTGCCTATGGCCTGCACAAGACACTCTACAATCGCTGGAAGCGTTGGAGCGACAAGGGCATCTTCGCGCGTATGATGGTCGGTCTTGCTGCCGATCACGGCGAGAAGAGGACAGTCATGATCGACGCGACCTACCTGAAGGCCCACCGCACAGCGACCAGCATGGGCGTGAAAAAGGGGGGCGTGGACGCCTGATCGGTCGCACAAAGGGCGGGATGAACACCAAGCTGCACGCGATCTGCGATAGCCAAGGACGCCCTCTCAACCTGTTCGTCACCGCCGGTCAGGTCAGCGACTACATCGGGGCACGGGCGTTGCTCAGCAGCCTGCCCGATGTTGACTGGCTGCTCGGGGATCGCGGATATGAC
>JBCBOD010000186.1:0-4589 GCA_039821425.1 Pseudomonadota bacterium | reverse complement strand
TTGTTGGGCGGTATAGACTGTCATAAATGGGCCGGGATGCAGGGTGGCGTCAAGGTCGAATGGCAGAGGTATTGGGCAACATGCGCGGCAGCATTCAAGGCAGTCTCTGGGCGCTGATACTGGGCATTGGTGGTCTTGGCTTTGCATCGATCATCAGCGAGAGCGATGCGTCGCCTGAAGCGGTCGCGGGTGCCAGTGTAGAAACCCCGGAACCGGTTGGCGAAGAAACAAACGTTGCCGTTGCACCTGTCACAGCACCCGCGCCGACGGTTGAGGTCGCCCCGCGGGTGGCCGCAGTGCCTGTAACTGTCCCAGAGCTATCCCCAACCGCGGAGCAGTCCGGTACGCAGATCGCACCGCTTAGTGCAACGCCCATTGTGCCGCAGGCTGCGATCCCGCAGCTTGATGCGCCAGCCACCGTGCCGTCGAGCGACACCGCCGAAATCGACACCGCGTCGATCGCCCCACCTGTCGCACCAGAGCCCGCGCCAGCGCTGCAGCAAGAGGCGACCGCGCCAACCGTTCCGGCAGAGACGCCGCAGGCCGAGGTCAATGTGGCGGCGGATGAGCCCGTCGCACCCGCGCGCCCCGCGCCCGTTGCCACAGAACCCCCTGATTTCACACTCGATCCGTCAGAGACAGAAGCAGCGCCATTGCCAGAGGTCATTGTGGCGGAGGTTGACCAACCTACCGATGACAACAGGCCACTGATCGAAAACAGCGCAGCAGAGTTCACGCCCTTCATCGTGACCGAAGACCCGACTGCGCCAACCACGCCAGAGGTTGATGGGCCGGCAGATGCGCAGGTCGCGTTTGCACCCGCACAGCCCACCACGCCCACGCCTGATACGGCCGAAACAGCGACGCCCGAGGCCAACACAACGACGGCAGACGCTGCAACGCCAGAAGTAGAGACGGCTGAAAATCCCGCGCCAGACACAGATACCCCTGTCGTTGCAGAGGGTGAGGTGGAAGTGCCGCCGCTGGCAGAACCAGAAAGCGCGGAGCCGGTACAGGAAAGCACACCACCGTCATCAGGTGGCCCGGTGCGCATCAATCGTCCCAGCGAAACCCCAAGCCTGCCAGCAGGCCAGGACGCGACAGTCGTCACCGATGAACCGGTCGAGGAGGACCTGCCTGCGCTTAAGGCATTCGCCGCTACCTTTGAACAAGAAGGTGATGCGCCACTCTTTGCAGTGATGCTCGTTGATCAACCTGATCAACCGGAGCTCTCCGCCGCACTTGCCGCACTTGGTTTCCCGCCGAGCATCGTGGTGAACGCGCTGGACGCGAATGCCAGCACACGGATGTCGGCCTATCGCGAGACCGGTGCAGAGGTTGCCATGCAGGTGGCCCTGCCCACCGGGGCGCGCCCTGCGGATGTAGAGGTCGCTTTTGAAGCCGCGTTTGAAATCCTGCCAGAGGCTGCGATGCTCTATTCGGATGGGACCGGCGTTCTGCAAAACAGCCGGACCGTCACGACCCAGGTGATGGACGTTCTGGCGGCAGAAGGTCGTGGGTTTGTCACCGTGCAGCGTGGGCTCGATAGTTCTGTCAGATTGGCGGGCGATGCCGGTGTGAACGCGGCCCCGGTGTTGCGAGTCCTGGATGACAGTGGGACGGACGCGCGTGCGGTGACGCGTGCGCTGGATCAGGCCGCGTTTCGCGCGCGGCAGGATGGCGGGGCCATCGTGGTGGCGGATTTGACGGCCAACAATATCGAAACGCTCACAGCGTGGCTGGCAGAACTTGATCCGGAAACGCTGCGGCCAGCACCAGTGTCGGCGTTACTGCTGGGGCAGGACGCCGAAGATTAGCCCCTAGTTTCCCGTCCCACGGAACATCCGCGCATCGGCAGCGGCCTTGCGGATCGCGTTCGATTTGTGGACCGTTTCCTGGTATTCGGCCTCCGGGTCGCTGTCGTACACAACGCCACCACCCGCCTGAATGTATAGCTTTTCGTCCTGCAAGACGGCTGTGCGCAGGGCGATGCACATATCCATGTCGCCGTTGGCGCTGAAATACCCGCAGCCGCCGCCATAGACGCCGCGCTTTTCCGGTTCCAACTCGTCAATGATCTCCATAGCGCGGACCTTGGGCGCACCAGAAACCGTCCCGGCGGGCATACCTGCGAAGAAGGCGCTGAGCGCATCTTGATCGTCAGCCAATTCGCCCACCACGTTGGAGACGATATGCATCACGTGGCTGTAGCGTTCGACGATGAACTCTTCGGTCGGGCGCACCGTGCCGATCTTGCTCACGCGGCCCACGTCGTTGCGCCCGAGGTCCAGCAGCATCAGATGCTCGGCCAGTTCCTTCTTGTCGGCCATCAGATCGGCCTCGTTCGCGTTGTCCTCGGCGGGCGTCGCGCCACGTGGGCGGGTGCCTGCAATGGGCCGGATGGTCACCTCACTGCCAAAGACCCGCACGAGAATCTCGGGGCTCGCCCCGATCACCTGAAAGCCGCCGAAGTTGAAAAAGAACATGAAGGGCGAGGGGTTCGTGCGCCGCAAGGACCGGTAGAGCGTGAAGGGCGGTTCGCGAAAGTCCTGCGTCCAGCGCTGTGCTGGGACCACCTGAAAGATGTCACCGGCGCGGATGTATTCCTTCGCCTTCTCGACTGCAGCAAGGTAGCCTTGATGGGTGAAATTCGACACAGGCGGTGCCACCTCTGCGGGTGCGGCCAGATCGCGGCTGGCATCCGGGGTGGGGCGGTCAAGGGCGCGTTGTGCGTCCATCACACGTTCAGCGGCCTGGGCATAGGCGGCACGGGCCGACATGCCGTCGGTGACATAGGCAGGCGCGACAAGAATCACATCCCCCTTTACACCGTCGAGGACCGCCACGACCGAAGGGCGCATCATCACGGCATCCGGCAGGCCCAGCGGGTCAGGGTTGATGTCTGGCAGATGCTCCACCAGCCGGATCATGTCATAGCCCAGATAGCCAAAGAGGCCCGCCGCCGCCGCTGGCAGGTCGGATGGCAGGTCAATACGGGATTCGGCCAGCAACGCGCGCAGCGCGGTAAGCGGATCCGCCTCCTGATCCACGAAATCATCGTCAGCAAAGCGTGCATTGCGGTTGATGCGGGACGTGTTGCCGCGGCACTCCCAGACCAGATCAGGGTTCATCCCGATGATGGAATAGCGCCCGCGCACCTCTCCACCCGTCACGCTTTCCAGCATGAAGGCGTTCTTGCCCGCGCCAGACAGTTTGAGCATCAGCGAGACGGGCGTGTCGAGATCAGCCGCGATACGGGTATAGACGATCTGGTTTTGCCCTGCATCGTATGCACTGGCAAAGCTGTCATAGTCGGGCAGAAGCGCCATCGGATAACCTATTGAAATTGTGCGTTGATGGCGTTGATCGTGTTTTGATCGAGGTTCTGATCAGTCTCTTGCTGGAGCCGGTCTGCATAGGCTTCAAAGATATCCTGAGCGATCCCGGCGCCGGCGTTCTCGGCCAAGGCCTCTCGCTGGGCAATGACGGCCTCGTCAGCCATATCAGGCGCATTGATGTCATCCACCCGTACGATGATCGCGCGGTTAACTGCATCAACAACTGCAACATCGCCTAGGTTCATGCCAAAGATCGTATCGTTGAAATCTGGCGGGGTGCCTTCGACAAAGCTGCGACGGTTCAGGCCACTGTCCACGATTGGTGTCAGATCCAGTGTCGCGAAATCTGTCAGCGGCAGGACATTCGCGGCGATCTCTTCCGCCCGTGCCATGACGGCCTCCTGCTCTTTCTGGGCCATGACTGCGGTGATCACGTCGTCGCGCACGTCCTCAAGCGGCTGCAGGCTGGGCGGCGTGATGCTGTCGAGTGTCAGCGCAAAGATGCCGCCATCGGCCAGATCATGCAGTTCCGCAAAATCGCCTTCTGATGCGGCTGCCGCTTCACGCCGGAAGGCGTCATAGGCGGCGATCCCTTCGGTCACGTCAGCGTTCCAGGCGATCATGCCCAGTTCCAGTTCAGTGCGGTCGGCAAGGTCGGCCATCGTGGCCCCACCAGCCAGCAGGTCGATGATCGGGTCGGCGTTGTCATTGATAAACTCACGCGCGGCCTCGGCTGCCAGCTCTTCCCGTAGGCCCGGTGTCGCCTCTTCCAACGTGGTTTCCTGTGCGGCAAGCACCGCGTTCATGCGAAAGACCGCAGGGCCGAGAGGAGAGTTGAAGGGGCCAACGACGGCGCCGGGTTCGGCAGCAAAGACAGCCGCGCCAGCAGCACCCAGATCATCCTCGCTCACATCGCCAAGATCCACATCTGTTAGTGAGAGGCCACGTTCAGCGACGAGACCTTCAAAGGTGGTTTCCTCATTCGCAACACGCTCCGCTGCGGCCTCTGCCTGTCCAGCATCAAGATAAACCAGTCGTTCCACCAGCCGCCGTTCTGGCTGCACGAACTCGTTTATGCGCTGGTTGTAGAGTTGTTCTACCGCGCTGTCGGGCACCTCCATCTGGTCCTGGATCATCGACGGGGTCAGCCAAGCATAGGTGATGTTGCGGGTCTCGGGCAGGGTGAACTCGGCTGGGTTCGCCTCGTAATAGGCTTGCTGATCGGCCTCTGTCGCGCCTGCGGTGGGCGCG
>JBCBOD010000193.1:0-4192 GCA_039821425.1 Pseudomonadota bacterium | reverse complement strand
CAACTATTGGCGCGCCGTTGCAAGCCTGACTGGGGTCGCCAGGCGGATCGGCATCGAGGCCGATCATATGACGCTGGCCGCGAGGGATACCGCGTTGCAGATGCTGGACGCGCCAGAGCTTGTCGATATCGCGGCGGATACGATGAAGGCACGAATGGTGAAGTCCGCTGAAGAGATTGACTTGATCAAGGGGGGCGCCCGCACCGCGGACATCGGCGGCGAGGCCATCCACGCCGCAATCCGCGCAGGTGCGACCGAGATCGAAATCGCCATGGCAGGTCGCGACGCGATGGAAGCAGAGATCGCGCGCGCATATCCAGACGCCGAATACCGGGACACTTGGGTTTGGTTTCAGTCGGGCCTCAATACGGATGGCGCGCACAACCCTGTGACCAATCGCCGGTTGGAAAAGGGCGACATCCTCTCACTGAACACTTTCCCTATGATCTCGGGCTATTACACGGCGCTGGAACGCACCCTGTTCGTTGGAGAGCCTGACGCCGAGAGTCTGCGGCTGTGGCGGGCCAACGTGGCAGCCCATGAACTTGGCATGAGCCTGATCAAAGAGGGCGCCACCTGTTCCGGGATCACCGCAGAGATCAATCGCTTCTTCAAGGATGAAGGACTGCTACAATATCGGTCGTTTGGCTATGGCCATTCGTTCGGTGTTCTGAGCCACTACTATGGCCGCGAAGCCGGGCTGGAATTGCGCGAAGACATCGATACCGTCTTGGAACCGGGTATGGTGGTGTCCATGGAACCGATGCTCTGGATTCCCGAAGGCACCCCTGGCGCGGGTGGCTACCGTGAACATGACATTCTGGTCATCACAGACGATGGCGTCGAAGACATCACCAAGTTCCCCTACGGACCGGAACACAACATCATCGACAGATGAGTCATGCTTCACGGCAGGGCGCTTCGGGCGTTCCTCAACAGGACGTCTGTCCTGCCGTGAACGGGCCCGTCTTCCAGGTCAAACCTCACGACTACAGAATACGCCCGTCGGCTCACACAGCATGCGCCCCCACCAATCTCCAGCAGGCTATTGGATCGTGTGACCGGCCATGCACGGTCGCTCGGCCACAGCACTCAGCACGATTGTCGTGCGCACACGTGTCACCGATTGCACCGGGTTGATCTGGGTTTCTATGATCTCGTTCAGCTCATCTGTGCCCGACGCACGGATCTTCAGCAGGTAGCAATCGTCGCCAGCAATCTTGTGCAACTCTTCAAGTCCCGTCACGCCGGACAAGGCCGCAGCCGTGTCAAACCCCATGCTTGGCTTGGCATCCGTCACAAAGACAAAGGCCAGAAGCGACTTGCCGAGCGCATGCGGATTGAGCCGTACCTCATAGCCCTGGATGACTCCATCTGCCTCCAGCCTGCGCACACGTTCGGAGACGGCAGACGGGGCAAGACCGACTTGCCTGGCGATGCTCGCCTTCGAAAGGGCCGCATCTACCAGAAGAAGCGACAGTATTTCTTTGTCTTTTGCGTCTAACATTCATCAGTTATCGCATTTTGACGACGAATCGTCTACACTTTAGCGGAATAGGTCACCAATCATCTTTCAAAGGGGCAAAATGGACGCCGGACATCTCGATCTGATTGTTCAAGATCAGCCTGTCCATCTGGCCTACCTGCACCGCGCAGGAACGCGGCCACCTCTTGTCTGCCTGCACGGCTTTGGGTCCAC
The DNA here is from genome assembly GCA_039821425.1 of Pseudomonadota bacterium. Taxonomy (GTDB): domain Bacteria; phylum Pseudomonadota; class Alphaproteobacteria; order Rhodobacterales; family Rhodobacteraceae; genus Yoonia. Next base: position 2,493 of record JBCBOD010000193.1, on the reverse strand, counting down.
CAAAGAGGATTATGCCGATCTCGCAATGCGCGCCGCGTTTCAGGACCGCACCTTGATTTTCTGGGATGCGCCTGGCTGCGGCGCGTCAGAGGTTACCCCGGTTGATGCCCTCTCTATCCCGTTTCTCGTCGAGGTCGCTTTGGCTGCCTGTGATGCGCTTGGCATACGTCGCTTTCATCTGTCTGGCCATTCGATGGGCGGGCTGACCGGACTGATGCTGGCCCATAGATGCCCGGACAGGGTTCTCAGCTTCTTCAATATCGAAGGCAACGTGGCGTCAGAGGACTGCTTTCTCTCACGCCAGATTGTCGAACATCCAGCCGACACGCCCGCTGGCTTTGCCAAAGGATTCATTGATCGCGTGCGGCAGCGCGCCGAGTTCGGCTCTGCACTCTACGCGGCAGCCCTGCCTGTCAAAGTGCGCGACACCACGTATGAGCCGATTTTCCGGTCCATGGTTGCCCTGTCCGATACGGCCCCGCTGATGGAAATGTTTGCAGGCCTGACCTGCCCACGCGCGTTTGTCTTTGGCGTTCAGAACCGCCACCTGTCCTATCTGGATGACCTGCCCGGAAAGGGTGTCGAGGTGATCGAGATCCTACATGCAGGCCATTTTCCCATGTACACCAACCCGCCCGCACTTTGGGCTGCGATGGCTGACTTTCTTGAAAGGCATGATCCGAAGCCATGAACCCATCTGACTTTTCCGCCTTTCCGACAGGGAACCTGTGCAATGCCGATCCCCGCGTGCAAGCACTCTCTTCAGCGATCAAGCCACTGATCCCCGCCAAGCGCGTTGCAGGCTGCGCGCGGACGGTCCGGATCACCCCAGGGCAGAACGGCGCCATTCATCGCGCGGTTCACTTTGCAAGGGGCGGAGACATCCTGGTGGTAGATGGCGGCGGGTCCGAGCGGTTTGGCCCTTTTGGGGATCTTTTGGCAGATGGTTGCATCGCGCAGGGGATCGTAGGAGCCGTGTTTGACTGCACGATCCGCGACAGCCTCGATATTGCGGCCCTTGGGTTTCAAGTGTTCTGTCGTGGATTTCACCCCGAGGCTACGGCCAAGACAGACCGCGGCGAAACCGACATCGAAATTCATGTCGGCGGGGCGAAGGTCACCCCGGGGGACATTGTCGTGGGCGACGACGATGGTGTTGTCGCCATCCCGCAAGGCGCCGCGGCAGAGGTACTGGCAAGCGTGCGCGAAGTCGCCGCGCGTGAGGAAACGATCCGAGCACGCATCCACGCTGGCGAGACCACATTGGACATCTTTGAACTCGACGCCTGAGCATCGCCTACAAGACAGAGGATCCCATGGACAGACCTGACACATTCTTCAATTTCGCCGACCTGAGCCAAGGCATTCAGCGCACTTTGGCAGAGGGCATCGAGACACGTGTGTTTCCGGGAGAACAGGCCATGTTCTCTGTCGTCAGCTTTGCGCCTAACAGCGAAGGCACGGTCCATGCGCACCCCGAAGAGCAATGGGGTGTGTTGCTGGAAGGCAGCGGCACACGCATTCAGGACGGGATTGACGTGCCGGTGGGCCGGGGTGACTTTTGGTGCACACCGGGTGGTATTGCGCATGGGTTCCGCGCGGGGCCAGATGGGGCCAGGGTGCTCGATGTCTTCGCGCCGCCGCGCGATGCCTACCGCAAGACCGGCGCCGGGTTTGCGGCAGCCTAGAAGGCGCAACCAAGGCTGACTTACACCAGCACTGGAACGTCGTCCTCCACCTTCACGCAGATTGCGGCACGAATTCCTGTGCGGCGGCCGGCAGCAACTCCCCCTATGGCGTTATGCGCTGGCACCCCGCCCTGCGCTTCTTCCGAAGACCGCGCCGGATGTCAGCCCCGACCCGCCCGGATATCCTTCGTAGAAAACACCGCCAACCATCTCACCGGCTGCGAACAGACCGTCGATTGGCTGCCCGGTCTTGGCCAACACCTGTCCGGTGTCGCTGACCTTCAATCCGCCGTAGGTGAAGGTGATGCCACCGGTAACGGGGTAGGCTTTGAATGGCGGCGTGTCGAACTTCTGCGACCAGTTTGATTTCGGCAAAGGCAGGCCCGTCGTTGCCTTGCAGTCCAGCACAGTTGGATCGAAATCCACGGTTTCATCGACCGCAGCATTGAATGCGTCAATCGTCCGGTGCGCGCCTTCGGGATCAACCCCGTCAAGCTTGGCAATCAACCCTTCCAGCGTATCTGCCTGCACATAATGCGCATCGTGGAACCGGTATTCAGCATAAAGCAAGTCATCCACCTTGGCGTCGAAGATCTGCCAGGCAAAGTGGCCCGGTTGGTTGAGGACGGCCTTGCCAAATTGCGCGTAAGTGTAGTTCCGGAAATTCTCACCCTCATCGACAAAACGTTCGCCATTGGCGTTGAGCATGATGCCGAGGAAAGAGCAGATCTTGCGGTAATTCTTGCGCTCTGCCGCGGGCAGGTCCAGCCCGCCAAAGTCAGCCATGTGCAGGTCCATTGGGGTT
>JBCBOD010000221.1:0-2455 GCA_039821425.1 Pseudomonadota bacterium | reverse complement strand
GAGGCCCGACTGAAACCAAACCCAAGTGTCCCGGTATTCCGCGTCCGGATATGCGCGCGCGATCTCATCTTCCATCGCGTCGCGGCCTGCCATGGCGATTTCGATCTCGGTCGCACCGGCGCGGATTGCGGCGTGGATGGCCGCGCCACCGATATCCGCGGTGCGGGCGCCCCCCTTGATCAATTCAATCTCTTCAGCAGACTTCACCATCCGTGCTTTCATGGTGTCCGCTGCGATATCGACAAGCTCTGGCGCGCCCAGCATCTGCAACGCGGTCTCCCGTGCGGCCAGCGTCATGTGATCGGCCTCGATGCCGATCCGCTTGGCGCCTCCCGTCAGGCTTGCAACGGCGCGCCAGTAGTTGTCGCGCTGCCAATCGGTGTAGATGACATTCTCTTCAACCGACCGGCGCCATGGTTGGCCTGCGTCGATATTTGCAGAGACAGTCGTGCAAGCGTCTTGCGTAACAACGCAGCCGTAAGGGCGACCGAAAGAACAGTAGAGAAAGCCGGAATAATACGCGATGTTGTGCATCGATGTGAGCAGCACTGCAGGAATGTCGCGCGCTGCCATGATGTCGCGAAGCTTGGACAGGCGCCGCGCATATTCGTCCTTCGAGAACGGCAGCGGCGCCTTGTCACCGTTGTGGCAGGTAAAGAATTCATTGCGGGTGTTCAGGTCGGTCATATTCGCATCCTTGTCACTTGCCGGACGCGCAATTGGTCTGTGTCCGGCTACACGTCCCGGCGTACAGAACGGGCAGGTCACATCTGGACCATGACAGGGGGCTGGGCCGCGACGCCATCGCAGCAGCTGCCATTGGCTACGGTTAGAAAATGGCTCCAAGCCGGTCAAGAAAAGAAAGCGCCCGGTCCTTATCGTCAGGGCGCCCTGCTGTTTCTTTGTGCAAAGGTCTAGCCGGGTGACAGACCACGCAAACGCTCTGACCGGCGGCGCAAAAGTTCAACCGTGGTCAGCAGCAGGATCGAGATCGTCACAAGAACCGTGGCGGCTGCCAAGATGGTGGGACTAATCTGTTCGCGCAGCCCAGTGAACATCTGCCAGGGCAGGGTTTGCTGCTGGGCTGATCCGACAAACAGCACCACCACAACTTCGTCGAAGGATGTGATAAAGGCGAACAGGCCACCAGAAATCACACCGGGCAGGATCAGCGGCATCTGAACGCGGAAAAAGGTGGTGACCGGGTTGGCCCCCATATTGGCTGCCGCGCGAGTGAGCGACCTGTCGAAACCCACCAGGGTTGCGGTGACGGTGATGATGACAAAGGGCACCCCCAACACCGCATGGGCCAGGATCACCTTCACATAGCCAACGAAGGATTGGTTCAGACCCAGCGTCGCCTCAAGCCAGTTGCCAAGCGGTGCATAGAAGAAGAACATGCCTGTTGCCGAAATGATCAAAGGCACGATCATCGGGGAAATCATGATCGCCATGATCCACTGGCGAAACGGCACATGCGATTGCGACAGCCCGATTGCGGCGAGTGTTCCGAGGCTGACCGAAATCAGCGTGGCGAAAGGCGCGATGATCAACGAGTTCTTGAGCGGGGTCATCCACTCAGCCCCTGATACGCCCCACATTTTACCAACGATCAGTCCCAGAACGGCGCCCACAATCCCGAACACAATGAACTTTCCAATCCCGCGCTCTGCATTCGGGAGAAGTTGCACCAGCCCGCCAATGACCACGCCAATCAGTGCGCCATAGAGCAGGCCAAGCCCGGGGCTGCCGCCCCCTTCGAAGAAGTTGCTGTAGTGCTTGAGGCTGTATCCTTCGGCCTCAAAGGCGAGCATTTCAGGCGTGAATGTAAAGAAATCCTCTGCGTTGAAGCTCAGCCACATCACCGGCACCAGCGGGGCAACCAGAAAGAAGAAGATCAGCGCGGTGATCAGCAGGAAGACATTGTGCCAAAGCGTTTGCGCGGCAGTGTAATAGGTTGGAACCCCGGCACGATACCGTCCAGAGCCAATCCAGGTGGCAAACCAACCTAAACACAGCCCGACAGCAGCGCCGCCGACAAGGCCGCCGGTCCCACCGAAGATCAGACCAGCGAGCGCAAAGAGCGCTGTCGTTCCGGATATGATTTTCCATCGCGCGACCCCTTCAAGCTGCCCCAGTGCAAAGGCAAGCGCGGCACCGATGACAGCCCCGACAAGAAAGCCGATCCATGGCTGGGCGAACACGTTGCCGGTCACAAAGCCTAGACAGGCCCCTAGAACAGCGACAAGAGGCGCCGTGAAGGTCAAAAGCGGTGGGCGCTTCACGGTCATAGTCAAAGCCGACATGTCTCAGCCCCCCAGTTTGACATTGTCGATGCCCACGATGCGGTCGTAGAGCCAATAAAGTAACAGCACCACCGCCAGCATGATCGAGCCGAGCGCTGCGGCCAGGCCCGAGTTCAGCGAGCTTGTGATGTGATAGGCGATCCGGTTCG
>JBCBOD010000015.1:0-45900 GCA_039821425.1 Pseudomonadota bacterium | reverse complement strand
GTCATATCCGCGATCCCCGAGCAGCCAGTCAACATCGGGCAGGCTGCTGAGCAACGCCCGTGCCCCGATGTAGTCGCTGACCTGACCGGCGGTGACGAACAGGTTGAGAGGGCGTCCTTGGCTATCGCAGATCGCGTGCAGTGTTGCCGAGGTATGACCTGTTTTTGGAACCGTGCCAATCGCACAGAAAGAGGTTGATTTTACCGCGATTGGGATCAGTGCTCCTGATTGCTCACGGTCTTCTACCGAAAGGTCCTTCACCCTGCCGCGGCCCAGAACCTGTAGCGGCCTTGACCTGTGACCTCGCGCGCGATGCCGCGGCTGACCAGCAGGTTGAGGTTGCGCTGGACGGCAGCGCGGCTGGCGTCTGTCTCGGTCTCGGCCATAGGTGCACTGATCAGGGGCCAGTCACGCAGGAGGCGGATCAGTTGCGAGGGTGTGCGCCCTGTCAGGTCGGCGCATGTCACCTGCGCCTGCGCCTCCCATGCGGCCAGGCCGTCCAGGAGCCGCAAGGCCGCGCGGGTCGCGTGATCGGCCCCGCTGATCCAGCGGCGCAGACGATCCTGTGGCGGACCACCACCGCGCAGACCTGCCGCGCCTCCCAAGGCCAGCGGCAGGAACGGGGCGGCTGGCAGTGACCGGACCGCAAAGCGCGCCGCCACCACCGCGGCCTCGATCGCGGGCAGCACGACGCTTCCCGCAGCGGACAGGCCCGTCACCGGCCACAGGTGATAACTCAGCGCGGCCTGCGTGACGGGATGCAGGCCCTGTGCTGCGTCCATCACCTCTTGCCAATCCGCGATCTGATGCGGCAGCTGTTCATCCCTGGCCTCCGCGCGCCGCCCCAGAAACGCGGCCAGATCATGTTGAGGGGGCAACCCGCCCTGCAATCGCCTTGCGGCCCAGCCTGCCCGGGCCAGGGCCTGCGCGTCATCCGTGTCGCCTGCGAGCCGCAAGGTCAGCCACAGAGCCAAGCGCTCTTTCGGGACGCGGTCGCCAGACAGCCAGCTTAGATCTGTGGCCTCTTGCAAGGCCAGCCTGTGGCCCCAACCAGCCGGCCCCGCCTGCAGCCGTGCGGCCAGCAGCCCCAGCTGCAGCGTCAGGTCGGCCAGCGGACGCGCCAGCGCCCCCTCTGCGGCAGCCCATGCGGCCACATCCACAAGCGGCGTCTGATCAGCGCGCGGCCCCGGCAGATCATGGGGTTCATCCAGCGCGGCATGGTCCGGCGGGGGTAAAAACCACAGATCATCCGCATCCACGGAGCCCGCATCGTAAGGGCCCTGATCGGGCGCGTGCGGGCTTTCAATTTCATTGAAAGAAAATTTGGGAGATGATCTCATACTGCGCATTATGTAGCCATTATGCACAGCACTCAAGTGATTTCCATCAATATACCATTACACATGATAAGTCGCAGTTATCATGCCTCTTGATTTTGGCACCCCAAGCCGGCAAAACTCACTTCATGCCCACGCCAGCGCCCCTCTCTGCCATGCTGCCCCCTGCCCTCTCTGACAGTGATCAGGCGGCGCTGACGGATCTCTATGTGCGTGGCACGCCACCCAACACGCTGCGCGCTTATGAGCGTGACCTTCTTTACATCACCGCGTGGAAGCTTACCGCTTTTGACGCCCCACTCAGCTGGCCCGAGAGCGAAGCTGTTGCCTTGCGCTTCATCCTCGACCATAGCCGCAGCCTCGAGGACGTGAACCCGCAAGACCCCGCGCTTGCCACTGGAGAGGCCCTGATCGCCCAAGGCCTGCGCAAAACCCTCGCCTGCCCTGCCCCGTCTACGCTGGACCGGCGCATCGCGTCGTGGCGGGCGTTCCACCGCATGAAAAACCTCGCCTCGCCCTTTGAGGCCCCCCTGATCCGCCAGACACGCGCCAGGGCGCGCAGGGCCGCAGCAAAGCCTAAGGCGCCCAAGTCTGCCAATCCAATCACACGTGACGTGCTGGAGGCCGTGCTTGCCACTTGTGATCACTCCTTGCGCGGCACCCGTGACCGGGCTGTGCTGATGCTCGGCTGGGCCTCTGGCGGGCGACGCCGGTCTGAGATCGCGGGGCTCATGCGCGCGGATGTGGATCTCAAGGACTACGACAAAGACGGCCTCATCTGGATCAACCTGATCGCAACCAAGACAACCGAGGCAGGCAAAACGCCCAAGCTGGTGCTGAAAGGTCGGGCCGCCAAGGCGCTGGCGTTCTGGATCGAGATGGGCGGCATTACCGACGGCCCCCTCTTCCGGCCCATCACCCAGAATGACGGCCCACTGGAGCGCAAGCTGTCAGCTGATGGAATTTATCAGATCGTCCAGAAGCGCATTGCATTGGCGGGGTTCCCCAAGGGGTTTGCCACCCCGCATGGTCTACGCTCCGGGTTTCTGACGCAGGCGGCCCTCGATGGCGCACCGATACAGGCTGCGATGCGGCTGAGCCTGCATCGCTCACTGGCACAGGCGCAGAAATATTATGATGACGTTGAAATCACCGATAACCCAGCAACGGACCTGTTGGGTTAAACTATCATGTTCTACAAAATTGCTTTTTGTTGAACACGCCCTTATGTTCAACAAAACCTAAAACTGTAGAACACACATGATCAAACGCCATTCCACTACAGCCCACGCAGCCTATCACGATCTGTTATCCTCGCTCCACGATGAAGTGCTTATGGAGATCCGCGGCACGCCAACCAAGGTCACACGCAACGCGAAAGCCTATTGGTACGATACGTTTCGCATCGGCACCGATGTGCGCAAAACCTACATCGGCGAGGACACGCCAGAGCTGACAGCGCGGTTGGGCCGGCTATCCGACCTGCGGGCCGAGGCAGAGGCGCGACAGGACAACCGCACGCGCCTGATCCGCATCCTGAGGGCCGAGGGCTTCATGCGGCTGGATGCGGCAACAGGCAGCTTACTGTCCGCCATGGCCAAGGCGGGCGTGTTTCGGCTGGGCGGCACGATCATGGGCACCCACGCCTTTCGCCTTTACGAAGGCGAGTTAGGCATACGCTATCGCTTTGATGACACGGCCCAAACCCGTGACATGGATATCGCCAGTTTTGAGCGTTTGTCGCTGGCGCTGGAGGATGTCGTCTCGCCACGATTGCAGGACGTGTTCCGCGACTTTGCCTTTGACCCGGTACCGAGCCTGCGGCCGGAACATGTCTGGCGCTGGAAGCAGACCCGCAATGAACTGATGGTCGAATTCCTGACGCCGTCATTCGAGCCGGATGAAACGGTCAAGCCGCTGGCGGCCCTTGGCGTGGTTGCGCATTCGCTGCATCACCTCAACTACCTGATCGAGGCACCGATCAAGGCGGCCGTGCCCTATCGCAGCGGCGTGCTGGTGCAGATCCCGCAGCCAGAACGGTATGCAGTTCACAAGCTGATCGTCGCTGACCGGCGACAAGGCGGACCTGATGCGCTGAAATCCAGCAAGGACCGGGCGCAGGCCGCGTTTCTGATTGCAGCCTTGGCCGAGGACCGGCCAGATGAGCTGCGGGAGGCTTACCAGACCGCTCGCGACAACGGGCCAAAGTGGCAAAAGCGGCTGGACAATAGCCTAAGCAAGATGCCCGAAACGCGGGCTACCCTGAACGGATTACAGGCTTAGTCCAGTGAATCCAGCAGCCGCGCGATCCCATGTTCCAGCTTCTTACAATCCACTGCAGTCAGATCCCTGTCCATCTTGAGCGTCAACTGCCCTACCCCGGCCACGTTAGCTCCTGTCGCTCGCAGGAAGACGCATGTCGGAGCAAGTTATCCGAGTCTTTTGGCAAATCGCACTGGCCGGTAACCCGTGGGTTACCCCCACCCGATCAAAGCGAGGTAACCCGTGGGTTACCATCACTCAAAGCCCGTTGAAACGCCTCGACTGCCTTTTCCAGTTGCGCCTTCGGAAGCCCGGCAAAATCGTCATCGCAGACAATCCGGCATTCGCCTTTGCGCGCAGTCACCTTCATGTCGCCAACGTGAAACTCGCGCTTCTCCTTGCGCTCTGCCGGCTTTGCAACCTGCACGTCAGTCGGTTTCTTATCCAGAAAACGCGACAAGACCGCCGCTTGCTCTTCCACCGTTTCACAGCCCTGCAGCTTTGCCCGCAGCGCTGCTGCGCCCTCGACCGACTTCAGTGCACGCGCCACATCCACACCCAGATTACGCGATACAGCCTTGGGCCATTTGAGGTCATCCCCCAGAGCAGACAAAAGAAAAACAAAGCTGCGGATATAAGACCGCTTCATCTTGTGAAGCGACCCATAAAGCCGCGAGACCATGGCGTCTGCATCAATCTCGTCCGTGGCTTGGTCCTGCGCGGCAAGGATTGCAACCTGCGCCATCTCGGCAAAGCTAAGGTCTTCGCGCACCACGTTTTCCTCGACCATATCAATGTATCGCGCTAGACGATCCCCCTCGCCCACCTCAATCCGTGCAATGATCGTCGCAAAAGCATCGTCCCCGGTTTCTGCGAAAAGCTGCGAAAGCGCCGTAAAGCGTCTCCAACCTTTCTTCAGCTGGAGCTGGCCTGACTTGTCGCGATAAAGCTCAACCGGCTCTTTCTGCCCACGTTCCCTGATAGACGCTTTGAGCTCTTCCATCTCAGTCGATGCCGCTACCGCTTCAAGGTCCAGACGATCGCGCGGCAAATCAGTTGTCATCACCTCGGCCAAAGGCACAGTCGAAAGCACACGCCCTTCGCCCTGTGCGTCCCGGTATGCCTTGGCATCGGCCGCGTTTTGGCGGCGTTGCTCTACCTTGGCCTCTGTGGTTTCCTGCAAACTTTCAGCGGCGTCGCGTACCGCGGCGCCCATCGGCCCGACGTTCCGCTCGCGCGCTTTTGGTGCCGGGGGAGTTTCAAGTGCTCCAAAGCCAAATTTGTTCTTCGTCGTCATTCTGCTGCCTCCTTAATGGTGCTGTCTTGCTCCCAAGATTTCAGGACAGTCGTTTTGAATTCGTTATAGGCACGGTCGAAGCTTTGACGCGCGCGCTTCCATGTCTCGCGGGTCATCTGGCGGTAGTCCTGTTCATAGACGCTCATCTGGAACCGACCAGACTGTTCAACAGCCCGCGTCATTTCTATCGGGTTCAGGCAGACATCAGCGCCAAAGACATTGCGAAACGCCTCCATCATGGCCGTGTGCAGCGGGTTTGTTGTTTCAAACCGGGTCATCAGCAACCGCACATCCATGAATGTCTTGGGCAGTGTCAGCCCGGCATCCTCGGCCAAGCTACCAAACCCCTCCGAGATATCCGCCATCGCATCACCCAACTGGCCCAGGTAGCTGGTCGTGCTATCGTATTCCCAATAGCCAGGCCCAGAAGGGACATAGAGAATGTCAGATGCGAAAGCCGCATTCAGTGATTGATAACCAATAGCGGGCGGGCAGTCGAAGATGATCATGTCGTACTGATCGTCAGGCAATTCATCCAAATAACGCGCGACGCAGCCAAAAAAGCTCCACGCCTTGTGCAGGCTGCGGTACTGAGCGCTGGCGAACTCCACAAAGGCGGCGTTGGCGCAGGATGGGATGATGTCGATTGTGGGCCAGCAGGTGGGTTGGATAAAATCCTGAAACCGCTGCGCGCCGATGGACTGGACATCCTCGGGCAGTTCGTTGGAAGAAGGGTAGGGGCAGTCGTCAGGATCATCATAGCTTTCAGTGATCCGGTCTGCCTCGCGGCACAGATCACGGCACATGATCCCCCAAACGGTATTCCACTCTTTAACCTCAACAATGCCCATTGAATGCGTAAGCGTCGCCTGTGGATCGAAATCAATGCAAAGCACCCGGTAGCCATCAAGCGCTGCTGCGTTGGCCAGGTGTTGCGCCACAACCGTTTTCCCAACGCCCCCCTTGAAGTTGCTGACCGCAACGCGCACTGCACGTCCCTTTGGCCGCTTAGGCAACAGCGATTTACCACGGAACTTAACTCGTCGGCGCAGTTCATTAATTTCATCCAAGCTGAACCACCGCTGGCGCCCATCGTCTTCGGTCTCGCCTTGGGGCAGGGATGGATCGTCTGCCAGTTTCTTGCGCAGCGTGTCGGCTGGCACGTCGAACATGAACTGGCTTATCTCCCAGATTGAGAAAGGGCGGAGGGTTTTAACCTCACCGGGCGAGAAGGTCGCGCGGCGCACTGCCGCCTGCTGCGACAGGCTACGTTCGTTCATGGCTTGCAGGTCGGAATGAGTTCTCATTTGTTTGCTCTTGTTTTTTACAGCTGCCTTGTGAATAACGGGAAAACGATAAAACTGCAAAATACAAATTTTCAGAATCTTGTTTTTTACGTCCGCGCAGGGAATTACAGCCATTTCAGGAAAACTTTGGGCATAATTGGTGACATCCAATCCGCCAAACACCAGTTATGGTGACATGGAATGCCAAATAGGGTGACATTCAGAACGTCACCCTTAACCATTAAAACCTATTTCATATAATTTTGATTTTATGTGCTTCATTTCTCGTATTTTCCAAACTGTTGACAGAAAACGGGAATTCGTGTCTTGCTAGTTCACAAGCAGAATCGGCGATGACAGCCGGCGCTTGAGGCAAAGCAGTGAGACCGCCTAATGGATGTGAAACGATTGACCGGCGTCAGAGCCAGTTCTTTAAAATATGATATACTGACTGCTTTGTCAGTTGCCGGGTTGCACCTTGATGCCCGTTTCCAGATATCAATCGCACGGCTAACGCTTTTGATCACCGCCCGTTACAACTGGCGTCAGGATGAGTTGTGTGTCGGGCAACGCGACCTTGCCCGCATGTGGCATGTGACGGAACGTACCGTAAAACGCGAGATCAAGTATTGGTTGGACCAGCAATTGGTGATTTGCAAACGACAGGGCGTGCGGGGCAGGGTAGGTGCCTACCGTTTAAACTATCCGGTAATCTACCATGTTTCTGCACCCTTTTGGCAAAGCGTTGGACCTGATTTCTACGAACGTATGACCGAAACAAATCCGGTGCAGGAGGCAAAGGTCGTTGCTGTCGATTTCCGCAACAAGGAACAAGAGGCGATCCAGACCAATCCTTTGCCCGTCAAAGATCAACATACGTGGCGTGCCGCCTGCCACCGCATACGCGACCTGCACCCTGAACACTATCGTAACTGGATCTCACATCTGACATTTGGTTCAGACGATAAACAGACAGTGATGCTGAGCGCCCGCAATCAATTCGTGGCACACTACATTGAGACCCAATTGAAGGCGATTGTGGAGGAAGCCGTTGAGGCAACAATGGGACAGCGCAAGCGGATCAAGATCAGCGTTTTACCATGACCTAATTGGGCCCGATAATGCAAACTTATTGGACATAATAGGGAATGACAAAGTGGGGCGGTTTCTACATCATATTGTGGACGAAAGCGCCGCGACAGGATAGTCTTGTGGTATGACATACTACACAACGGCCACCTTTGACGATCAAACCAAGTTACCGCAGTTACCCGGCTGGGTCACCTTCGGACGTGCCGAAACCCTTGAAACTGTGGCCTTTCGGTCGGGGGCTGCGCTGACGGTGCTCAACCAGCTGGTCGGCAATGTCAGGCAGGACATGCCAGTGAGGTTGCTTGCTAACCGGTTGGCGCTGACCGCCGCTACCGCGACCTCGAAACTGGAAGGGCGGTTGGCGCGGGAGACCGACATCCGTGACGCCTACCATCTGACACCGCCAGGCGAGGCGCGCGGCCCAGATGGTGATCTGTTGGGCTTCTGGCGGGAGGCTGTGCGACTTCGGCTGGGCGGACCCGACGAGATTGCGGACCTGGTCGGGCCTGACCTCGCGGAGGAAGTGGCTGGCTGGTTGGACATTGGCCAAGAACGTGCGCGGACCCATGGACCGCTGGCTGGCTGTGTGGCCACCCTGAAGGCCGTTCTCGAGACCGACGACCGGGCGGAACGGGTTGCCTGTCTGCTCTCGGATATTGTCCTGGCGCGAACGCTGAACTGGAAAACCTTGCTGCCTGTCTCTGCGCAACGGCTGAAGAAGACGATGCTGCGCGAGCTGGCGGCAAAAGGGCAGGAGGCCGAGCTGGCTGTCCAAGTGCAGATTTTGGATAACATCGAAGAGATGATCCGATTGGCACGGAAGCTGGCTTGCCGCGGCGAGGCCCTGCGAGGTATTGCGCCGAAGCTCCGGGCCAAGGGATCGGACGCGGCGGTCGACGTATTTCTGAGTGAGGATGCGGTGGCCCCCGCGTCAATGCTCTCGCCGCACATTCGGGGCACCTCGATCCCGATGACCGCTCGCGCTGCGCGACGGTTTTGCGACCGGTTGGTCGAGCTGGGCGTGGCGCGGGAACTGACCGGCCGGTCGACCTTTCGGCTTTATGGGATCGTTCCATGACGGTTGCAGCCAAGAAACGGAAGCCCGCAGACGAGAGCGGCGCCATCTTTGACCGGGAGCTCGACGACCTGCCACAGGAATTGCGCTGGCGCGAATGGATGGGCCGGATCGAGGCGGTGCTGTTCGCCAGCGCGTGGCCAGTCGGCAGAGAGGACCTCGCGCGCGTGGTGGGGCAGGGGGCGTCGGTCGAGATATTGCTCGACGATATCCAGGCCGAGTTGACCGGCCGCCCCTATGAGCTGGTACAGGTGGCCAGCGGCTGGATGTTCCGAACCAGAACGCAGTTTGCCGATGCCATCAAGGCGGCGGCCGACCTTGGCGAGCAGTCGCTAGCCTTCACCGAGATGGAGATGGGGGTGCTCTGCGCCATCGCCTATCACCAGCCGATCGATCGGGCAGGACTGGCGGAAATTTTCGGCAAGGAGGTCAGCCGCGATCTGCTCGCCCGGCTGCGCTACAAGGGCCTGATTGCTAGCGGCCCACGATCTCCTCGGCCCGGTGCGCCGCATACTTTCGTGACGACAGAGACGTTTCTGGTGACCTTCGATCTTCAGAGCCTGCGGGACCTGCCGGAGCTAGAGGTGGACCCGCGTGATCCCGGCTGATCAAAGCCGCAGAATCTTGACAAGTTGGCCGTCTATATTTATCTATCCCTCTGAAGGGAAAGATTATGTCAACGCAAGCATTAGCAGACCTCACAATCAAGGAAGCGGCGCTTCTTGCTGGCGTTGCCCCAAGGCGGATCGAGAAGGATTGCGAAGAGGGTATCGTTCCAAGGCGGAAGTCAAAGCTTTGGATGCGCAAAACCGTGGCTGCACATGTGCCAATGCATGCGGTGGCCTATGCGCGCGCGATGCAGTCTCTCGATGGCATCAAGATGAAAAAGAAATCGAAGCATCTGGTTTGGAAATTCTTGCGAAGCTCGAAGTCAAACAAGTTTGGCAGCCTGGAGCTGTCACCGGGTCTGACGCTGCATCTCGAACCGCTCGTCACAGAGGTTTGGGATCGAACGCGCATCTATCTTGAAACCAGGCATGTGCACTTGGCAGTTGATCCAGAAATTTTGGGTGGCGAGCCGATCCTGAAAGGGACACGCATTACCTGCCAATCTGTTCTCGGACGCATTGAGGGTGGCGAGACCTTGGACGATCTGGTCGAGGACTATCCCGAGATCAGCAAGGAAGCGTTCGAGGCTGCGCTCGTCTATGCAAAAGCGCATCCGCCGCGGGGAAGACCCAGTGCTGGCAAGCCTTGGCGCAAGGCGGCATAAAGCTCATTCATGCGGCTCTTTCTGGACGAATGCCTGTCACCGCGCGTGGCGAACGAGCTTATGGCGGAGGAGGGCTACTATGTCGTTCATCCGCGCAATCAAGGCGGGCTCGGTGAGGCAGATCATACCGTGATCGCCCGTTGCATCGAACATGACCTTATCATCGTCACCGAGAATGCGCGTGACTTCCGGGCGCTCGCATCGCGCGCCGAAATACACCCTGGCATGATCATCCTCCCATGTCTCGGCAGGTTACAGGCGAAGGCGCTCATCAAGGTCGCCATTGCGTTTTTGGAGGAGCTCGGCGACCCTGCTGACGTGATGGTGAACAAGGTTTTGGAGGCTGAGGCGGACGGCAAAATGACTTTGTACGATCTGCCAGAAGCGTAGGAAGTGTCTCAGGCTAGGAGACGGCCTATCCGGGAGAGGGGGGCGGAACCGGTCATTCGCTGCAGACGCGAAGATCGTTTGGCTGAACACTAAACTCGGACATTCAGATTAGACCAATCACGGTCTGTGGGCACTTGATCAGATCAGGTTTTCTATCAGCGTGTCGACATCAGGCTGCACACCTGTTTGCAGAACAGTTTGAATTGGCGTGTGAAGATCAACGTCCACATCGTCAGCTTTAATCGAAACCACAAGCGCATAGCGGGTCTTCTGGCTGTTCTTGCCCGCCTTCTTGCTGTGTTTCCACCATCCTGCCACGGGATATATGCAGAGCATATCGCGGGTCAGCAACTCAGCTGCTTCACCAGTCCAGACGTCACAATGCAAGGACCCGGCCGAAACGGCCGCGCTGCCGAAAAGCCAGCCTGAGTCTTGTTCACGTTCAGGCTTACGTTTGTCGCCAAGAGCGATCTTGTTGGTTTGCTCCAAAAACTCCTGACGACCTTCGCGCACTCGTCGTAGATCAAACCGAAGTCCATGCGACTGATAGCGGCTTGGATAAACTGAAGCCGAGCGGCCCGGATTTGGCTCAACAAAGTAGGATAAGGTTGCTTTTACCGAGACCGTCTGGCCCCCCATGCTTTCTAGAACCGACCGTGGCCATGGCAGATCGAACGTATCGCAATAGCCCATCTTGCCGCCAACAAAAGGTTGAAACTCTTGCTGTGCAATCAGAGCAACATGGTTCTTTGCGGATGCACAGGCTCGATCAATGTCTGGAACGCCGTAGCCAAAGGCCCGCAGAAGTTGCTTTGCTTGGGTCTTGTTGTTTCCTGCGCGCTCAAACGCTGCACACATCGGTTTGGTCCATTCTGCTGAATGGACCATGAGCGCACGGACTGTCTCTGGCCAAAGATCAGGATTGCGCGCGGAAATAATCGCTGCTGTGCGGGCACCCAAGGCCGTTGCAGCACTCGTTGCGCGAAACGCAGCAAGCGGTGCTTTGGACATATCCGGACCCGCTGCCAACAGATCAAGTGCGTTCATCTGGTAGACGTACCCGTCGGCGCCAACGGCCTTGTTGCCGGCCTCGAATACGACCTCAGGTTTGAACGGTGTTTGGCTGTCATTCCAAGACACCGAGGTTCTGGTGTGGGGGCTGAGCGCGCCTGCCTCAACAACCGGGCGCATGCCTTCCGTACCGGCCCCTTGGACAAGAACCTTGTCCGTATAGCCGCCAACAGACAAGGCGTTCCAGGCTTGCGCAGGATCAAGGATTGGCGCATCTACAGATGCTTGCTGATCATCGAATTGCTGAACACCGCCTTCGGTGTTGCCTGAGGAGACTACAAAAAGGCGCGAAGGCTCGGAGTGGTCCTCCTCGTTGAGCGCTCCCGCAGCAAGGCGGTCAATCGCTGCACTCCATTGCGAGGGTTGTGCGCCGACACGATCCTTGTTCGATGTCGCGAGGCAATAAATTCGAGTATGATTAGGCTGGGCAGCTTCGGGATCTAGCACGGCGATTTCGTTGAGCCGCCCGAGACTTGTTTCTTCGTTGTCTGGAAAACCACGCGGGGGAATGATTTTTACAGATTCCAATCGGTGCTCCAACTTGATGGGGGTAGTCGTGGACAGCAGGTTTGTCAGATCACCATGGAGCGCCAGCGACGCCATTTGCGTGCCATGACTGCTGAGGGCCTTATGGCCTGTGTCATTGGTTTGCCACGCATCATTGATGGCGTAGAGATCGGTGGGGGAGAGGGCAGGTTCGATCAGATCGTGGGCACGATTGACGCCCGTGTCGAGAATACTGACGTATGGAACATCTGTGTCTGGCCAGATGACGTTCTGCGCAAAGCTTTCGATCCACTCAAGCTGCGTGTCTTCATCGCAGTCTTCCATATAGAAGGCCGGCGTGTCATCGGCCCGGCGGAGTTCCTGAATTGTGAAGCGCGCAAAAAGCACCAGCTCAATCTCAACCTTGCTGGCCCGCACGGGTACAACCACAGACTCCGGAAACCTCAAACGGCTGTCATGAGGACCCATTGTGACGTCTAGCGTGGCACACATGGTCTCAAGGTCGGCCTCATGGTCCGGTGCACACCAGACCTCCCACCAAATGGAAGTGTGTTCGTCCTCGGGCAGCCGAAAACGATCATCGTTCCAGAATGATAGGAAATTCGCGGCCCTGATCTGATCAATTGCTTCAACACGGGGTTGATTGGGCGGTTTGCCGGTTTTCTCGCTCAGCGGAGCATGGCCATAATCATCGAGGATACGATGAAGAATGGGCAGCGACCTCTGGGGGACATAGAGTCCGACGACCTTGTCACCGTTGGGCAAAACCTTTGTGGCGCCCATCTCCATTCTGTTTTTTTGCAGAACATCGACGGGGGATGATCCTGAGCGTAGAATTACCTCAAGATAGACGCCATCAGAGGTCCCAAGCCGTTCATCTTTGGGGCGTTCCTCCTTGAACTTTGCTACACCCTTGTTCAGCTCCGAAAGAAGCTGGTCACTATGCGCTTCGCGATCAAATTCCTTCGGCGTTCGCGGTTGCGAATGAGATCGGTAGCGAGACGCGGGTTGGTTGCCAGCAATAAACTGGTGGGGCAGACCATATCTGGAGGCCATGTGACACTACTCAGTCTTGAAAAGAAGTTTTCCCATCTCAAGACGTGAGGACAGGCGCTGTACAATATCAGCTGTTTTAAGATGATCTCGCTCATCTAGGATAGCCGCTTTGACGGCATCTTCGGTTGCCCGCGCAATCTCGGCCTGGCTCAAGCCGTCTGCCGCAGCATAGACCTGATCCCATTTGATGTTGGGGAATTTCATTGGCCGTAAATTGGCTTTGATGATGCTGCGAATTTCTTCAGTTGTTGGCGGGAGGAATTCAAGAACCATATCGAAGCGACGCAACAGCGCGCGGTCCAGCAACTCAGGGAAGTTGGTAGCCCCGATCACAACACTGTCGGTCGAGTTGGTTTCCTCCATGAACTGAAGGAACGAGTTCAACACGCGGCGCATTTCGGCAACGTCGTTCGTGGCTCCACGGTTGGCACCTACAGCGTCAAACTCATCGAATAGGTAAACTCCACGGTAGGCATGTATCTCATCAAATATCAGCCGCATCTTTGCGGCCGTCTCCCCCATAAAGCGGGTGATCAAGCTATCAAAGCGAATGACGAATAGGGGAAGCCTTAGACTCCCGGCGACAGCCTCTGCAGTCATGGTCTTTCCGGAGCCGGGCGGGCCTACAAACAAC
This sequence comes from Pseudomonadota bacterium, assembly GCA_039821425.1. GTDB lineage: Bacteria > Pseudomonadota > Alphaproteobacteria > Rhodobacterales > Rhodobacteraceae > Yoonia. Next base: position 32,620 of record JBCBOD010000015.1, on the reverse strand, counting down.
AGACTTCTGCTGGGTGTTTTGCCATGTTCGTGCAAATAGGTGCGCTTGTGTTGTTGGCGAATTAGATCGCCGATTTGAGCGAGGGCTGGCTTTGTTAGGGAGACGGCATCGAGATCAAAACGCGCATTGCGAAGTTCCAGCAGCCCTTCCAACTCACCGCGCGGTTCATCAATTCTGATGGGAACGACCTGGCCTCGTTCCGCATGCTTGCGCGCGTCTTGCACCGCCGCACGAATGTCCTCCGCGATGGTCTTGCAACCCCGACGCGCCTCAGCGGCAGCCGCTTGCAACGCTACAGAATAAAACATCTCGTCGTCACCGTTGGCACGGCTACGCAGCATTGCTATGATCTGTTTTGCACTGGACATAGTGACGAAATTGGCCTGATAGGCTCTAGCGAGCGATTGGTTGGTGTTCGAATTCTCTGTTATTCTTTTGCGATAGACTAGCAGTGCGATTGCGCAAAAGCCAGAACAATAGCGTCACATTCGGACGCCCTGGTAAGTATGAATTATGTTTAAATACAAGGTCTTGTTCTGGAAATTCTGCGGCAGAGCATGGTGCAATGTCGTGATGAGCGTATACAAATGGCTGATCAGGAGGATCACATCATTCGTTTCCGAACAGGCAACAGACAATCTGTTTTGCTAGATCGTGTTTCGGGGGGCGCAGCCTAAAACGGCATATCGTTTGAAACCTGATCCTCTACATTGTCGATCGTACGCGCGACGCGCTCGATCGCCAGCGTTACGAAAGCTTCATCGAAAACGGTGTGCTTCTTTCCGTCCTGCGAAGATCCGTTTCGATGAACGCAGTCGTGCCGGAGTTCCATATATCGGAATAACTCCTTTAGATCGTCTGCCTGAGCCGCCAGCTCGATACCGGCCGCATCTTTATAGATAGCTATGACCTTCTGTAGGTTGTGATAGAGAACGCCCCGTAGGTTGGCATCAACCGCTTTTCGTAGCCGGTCCTCGACCGTCTGTCCCAAAACGTTGGAATCCGCTTCCACATCGGACATTGTTACGGAGAGGGAGGTTTTTCGCATCACGTCGTTGCCTGTCGCGAACCGCACGAGAGCATCCCGGTCCCTCTGTACCACGTTCCTGATCGTATCGCCGAAATACGCCTCAAGCACCGCGATGGCGCTGGAAAATACCAAACGGTTGCGGAACTGGGGATCACCGAGACGGGCATCGTTGCCAGCGTCGATCAAGTTCCGAAGCCCGTCGAGCGCTTCGCGAGCGATGCCATGAGGATCGTCCGGTGGGGGAAGGAGGTAGAGATCTTCCGGATCGGGTTCGTACATGGGCATGTCCCCTTGGACCTCAAAGGACTTGAGTTCCTCCATCTCAAACCGGACTTCGCCCTGATTGGACCAGGCGTGCCCGCTAAAGGTTGTCTCACATCCGTCGCAGGTCAGCTCGGCATAGTCATCGCCTACGATGTCGCTGGTCTTCTCGGCCATGAAGTTAAGCGAAGGCGCATCAGCTTCTTGGCTGTTCGTGTGCCCGCACTCGGGGCACGTCCAGTAGACATGGGTCAGGAATCGTTGCATCTTTCTGGCCTTACAGCGCAAGAACCAACGGGACAAGCTGGCGATCGACGCCCCAAGTTGAACGATCGTTCCGTTCTTCACTTCAGACGCTCAACAGTCGGCGAATATCGCACCTTTAGTGAACGTCGGCTGTGCAGGCTGCAACTGCAACAATCGGGGACTTCATTAGACGTCGGCTTTGGGCCGTCCACGTAGCCGGTCTGACGCGTGACCGCACAGATGCCGCGCTGGATCCAATGATCGCAAAGAGCCCTTTTTGACCGATGCGGCGACTTGCGCAAATGTCTGGTTCGGCCACTGCGACCAACGAGGTAGCCAAGTGACCCTGGGTTTTGCCAAGGGGTTTGGGCTCTCGTAAATCGGAGGATGATGCCGATCTGTGAAGCTTGGCCCGCTTTAGATGGATAATGAAACCTACGCTGCCAGCATTCGGACTTCATTTTTCGAAGTAGAAGTACTTGCTACGAGGCCGCCAACGTGCAGAAAGATTCTTACGCCCAGAGCCTACAGTGCACCTAACAAGAAACAAAAGCGCAAGCACCATAGAGCCCGGCTGATGGACTGTTTACGTCGGTTGTTTTTTGCGTTCTCGACTCGACGGCGCGCGATACTTAGGAGAGAACGCATCGGGGTTCACTTCGATAACAACATCCTCAGGAGCAACCTGCTGCCCGTCTTCGCGAACCGCCGCAAGCCGAACACGTTGCCCGGTTTCCGCATCTCGGTATTCGACCAGTGGTCGTTGCGGCAATGTTAGCTCATCGTATCCAAACTGTGCCATGGCACCAATGATTTGGGCGAGACCAAGGCCCTTTCGTGACAAGAAGTACTCTGTATGTCCGCGCTGTCCAGGTTGCTTGCAGTGGCGCTCTTCAAGCAAGCCCGCATCGCTCAATACGCGCAATCGCTTTGCCAAGATCGCGGTGGATGCTCCTGTATGAGTCTGCAAGTCATTGAATTTTGAAAGGCCCATGAGAAGGTCGCGCACGATCAGAAGAGACCAGCGGTCACCAATCAAATCGGTGGCGGCAAGAACCCCACAATGCGTTGTGTCGATGTCTTTCCAATCCATCCTTCTTTGCTTCACCCCGTGCGTCGGCGCTCCAAGTTGAACTTCCCTATAACTGACACGCTGGAGCGCCGGTTTCAATACCTGGCTTTATTTTTTGAATTCATCTTGCTTTGTTTTTTAAAGTTATCTAGGTATGAGTCCCACGGTGGGCCGTAACACAGAGCCGACCACAACAAAGGAACCAGAGAATGAACTATGATCCCTCAACCACAGCGTTCCTGGTGGTCGACCCACTGAACGACTTTCTGTCTCGGTTCGGGAAGATGAGAGCCAGTATTAATCTTGTCATCAAAGACGTGAAGCTGTTCACCAAATTGAAGACGGCGATGAACGCCGCGCGCGCACACGGTCTCAAAGTCGTGTATGTACCGCACTATCGCTATGATCGGAAAACTGCACCGAAGCGGAAGTTCCTACACCCAAGCCAACTTGGACAGAAGTTTGTTGGTCTCTTTTCTGCCAAAGGATACGGCGGAAAATGGCATCGCGATTTTGTCCCAGAGCCAACTGACCTCATTGCAAGCGAACACCCTTGCTCAAGTGGTTTTCTTGGAACCAACCTGCACGAACTGCTCCAAGAAAAGGGGATCACCAACTTGGTGATCGCGGGGATGCTGACAAATACCTGTGTCGAGTCGACCGCAAGAACGGCAATCGATCTGGGCTATCACGTTACCATTCTGTCCGACAGCGTAGTCACTTGGACCCGGGCCGACCAAGTTGCAGGTGTGCAATATGCATATCCGGCTATCTGCCACGAAATAATGACCGTTTCGGAGTTCCAGAACGCTTTGGAAACGCAACATCCGTCCGGAACGCGAAATACCACCGCCGCAGGTGCCTCAATCGATAAGGAGAATTCTGATGTCTATGCTTAATCGCATTCAAGACCGCGGCAACGCGTTGTTCATGGCGCAATTGTTGAAGCGTTATCGTTCTTCTGACACAAAAAAGACTGCCCTTGTGCTCCTGGATACTAAGCCCACCAGCCTAGCCACTCAGCCAGGACTGCAAGAGCGTCTGGTAGAGTTGGTGAACACCTGCCGCGCCTCAGGTGTCACCGTAATCCACAGCAACTTTGCTGAACACTCAGTGCAAGCGAACCCGCCAGCCGGTGTTCAAAGGCTGCTTGATGACAGTAAGGCGATTTCAAAAGATCCTCATCCTGATCTCACACCCAAAGCCGGTGACGTTGTGCTTGAACCACGCGAGACGCTTAGTGTTTTCTTTGACAAGACGCTGGAACCCACTCTGAAAGATCGTGGTATTGAACACCTGGTTTTTGCTGGGAGCTATGTCGACCTCTCCGTGCAGTCCAGCGCGCGTCACTCTTCCGAGAACGGCTTCCACACCACAGTGTTGGAAGACTGCTGCGGTTCAATGATGGAAGGTGGCCACGCGCCCAGCATACAGGTCACGCTGCCGAGGCTCGTGCATGACGTTCTGATTGCAAATCAGTGGTTTAAGATCATGAAACTCAACAAAGCACGAGTGGATGCGAACGAGGGGGTCCACGGATGACGCAGTTCTCGATATCACCCTTTCTCGTTGGAGCGATGTTTGGGTTTTTGGTTCTGATCGCAGTCCGGACCAAAGACTTAAATGCGATCGAACGGCTTGTCAGTTGGCTGTTCCTCGCGGCGCTGGCCGGATGGGTCGTCCTTGCAGTGTCCCTTTCGCTCAATGGCTTCTACGACACGCCTGCGTTCGAGGCTATTTTGCCCACACTTTGGTTCCCGTTCATGCCCGCAATTCTGTCCTTAGCGGCGTTGCTCCTGCCGCCGTTCCGGCAAGCTGTCCTCAAGATCGCAGATGCGACGCCACTTCATTGGTTTGTCTGGTTCGAAGCGTTTCGGATTGCGGCCATCGGCACGCTTATCAAGACCTTTCAGAACGAGTTTCCGCTCGTACTGGAACTTGCAGTTGGTGTGCCCGATCTGCTGGTTGGTCTTAGTGCGCCATTCATTGCGATTTGGGTCAAACGCGGCGAACTATCCCGTCAGGCCCTCGCAATGTGGCATTTCATCGGCGTCGGCGTGATCGTGATCAACGGCGGAGGTTTGCTGCATCTTGGAATGCCAGGCCCGCACTACTTGCTGACGTCGCAACCCGATACCTCTGTCCTTTTCGATTTCCCGATGGTCATGGCACCGACCTTCGCCGTGCCGATGCTGGTGATCGTGAACATCTGGATGATCGTCTACCTGACGCGTTTCCGCAAGCGAGCTGAAGACGCGCACGGCCTGATCGCGGACCCACAATATACGAGACAAAAGTAGCTTCTCCGCGCCATGCCCAATCCCCCTCTCACAGCCAATGTACTGGCACAGGTTTAGGGGGTCAGGACAAGCCTCGCGAACGCTTGAGTGAGGCTCCACATATTCGGTCCTACGCGCATAGAGTGAACGAGAGAGCGGACGTTCGTGTCGCTTTCTCGAGGGGCAGCTTTGTTCGCAGACTTCCAGTTCGTCGCTCGTTCGATTGCGGTGTCGCAGCGAATGCCTCCTTCGATGGGCCGCACCGCAGCGATACGAGCCCTAGGCGGATGGCGGCTTTGGGCCGCCTTCGAAGGCGACCCAAACTTCCTCGATCTCTATGGCCCCAGCAATTGCCAGCGCTCTTCGAGTTCGACGCCTAGGTACCGAACCGTGCTATCCATCTTTTTGTGTCCAAGGAGAAGCTGAACCGCCCGCAAATTGCCTGTCTTTTTGTAGATCTGGGTCACCTTTGTTCGCCTCATTGAATGCGTTCCATATGCGCTCGCCTCCAAACCTATGGATGTGACCCAATCGCGGACGATCCGTGCATACTGGCGTGTTGAGATATGCAAACGCTCGTGGAAGCGACCGGGCCAGAGGTATTCGGAGCCGACCATGAGCTCGTCTTCCATCCACTTCGCGACCGAGGCCCGGGTGCCTTCAGAAATCTCGAAGCGCACCGGTTTCTGCGTTTTGCTTTGCAAGACAGAAGCGCGCTCTTTGATTTGACCTGATGCCATTACATCGACGACTTTCATCTTGACCAGATCACAGCCGCGGAGCTTGCTGTCGATCGCCATGTTGAACAGTGCGAGGTCGCGATGGTTTTCTGCCAATTCAAGTCGAACCCTGATCGCCCAAACGTGCTTTGGCTTGAGCGGCCGCTTCTGACCTACAATGCGGCCCTTGTTCCATGCAGGGCGAAGCGCGCGAATGGCTGGTAGGTTTGGTGTTTCCATGACTGATCCTCCGATCCGCCATGCCCTCCCACAACGACAACCCGACGTTGACCGGGTCCATATATCACATGATGCTGCGCTGCGTCGGAGGTCCACAGAGATCCCAAACTCACCGATGCTGCGCCTAGCGCGAACTGGAGCGATGCGTCCAACGCCGACATTGGCTCGAGTAGAGGCCGCCAGCACATCTACGACAAGACCAAGAAAAACCTTAGTCGAGACAATTGATAAATTCCCGAACCAGCTTCAAACGCACTCGGTCTTTGGTCGCAATCAGGTAAGTCTCGTGATGCCTGTCAAGCTCTTGGATAGGGAGCTCGATCGCCGCGTTTTTGATTAAGCTGCTATCGCGAAGAAACACAGCGACACCAACGCCTTGGAGAACCGCCTCATACATGAGCGGAAACGTCGTCATTGTCACAATCCGCCGCAACGCGACCCGGTGCGTGCGGCACGCATCCTCAAGAACGCGTCTTGTGAGCGATCCTTTCTCCGGAACGATGACCGTTTCCACCTCCAAATCCCTTAGCGAAACACTGTCTCGTCCCGAAAGCGGATGCCCTAGAGGGCAATAAAGGACGTAGTCTACGCGTTCGATTGGGATCCGTTCCCAGATGTCCGACTCGGGCGGGTCTGTAATCAGCGCAATATCAGCGAGCCGATTTCGGATCATCTGAGTTGCGGTCGACCAGTCATACAAACTGAAGCTCACCTCAATATCCGGGAACCGGCGCAAAAAAGCAGCGATCAGGCGAAGTGCCGGCTGGGGCGCATTGCCTATCACATTCAAACGGCCGCTCTTCATGGCGTTAAAGCCTTCAAGGCGTTCGGAAACTTCGGCCTCCAAAGCCGCCATGCGATCGGCAAGATCATAGAACTCTTGGCCCGCGGGCGTCAGCTCTACGCCATCGCGCCCACGGCGCAAAAGGAGAGTGCCTGCGGCCTTTTCGAGGTTACCTATGTGTTGCGTCACTGTGGACTGGGTGACGCCCATCCGAGCCGCCGCCGCGGAAAAACTGCCCTCGCGGACGACATAGGCAAAGGCGACGAATTGATGGTGATTTGGGCGCATGATTTCCTCTTTCGCCCAACCCATAGAGCCCATCGGTTTCACTAATATGACGTCACAAAAATGTGGCGCAGTGCCCATACCCCTAGAGCAGAAATCGGGGGATTCGCATGGCTGGCTTATCGATCAATAGGGTCACCAAACGCTTCGGGGACACTGAGGTGCTCAAGGGTGTCACGCTTGACATTGCGGATGCGGAGTTTGTCTCGCTTGTTGGTCCCTCCGGCTGTGGCAAGTCGACCTTGCTGCGGATCATCGCGGGGCTTGAGGATCCAACCGGCGGCGAGATTGCCATCGGTGGCGAGCTTGTCACAGCCACGCGTGCGGCGGATCGAAACCTGTCGATGGTGTTTCAATCCTACGCCCTTTACCCACATCTGACCGTGGCCGAGAACATCGCGGTGCCGCTTCGGATGCGGTCGCTTTCCGCCAGCCAAAGACTGCCGCTGATTGGGCCATTCCTACCCGGTGCCAGGGAAAAAGGCGCAGAAATCGCTTCGGCTGTGCAAGACGCGGCCGAGATGCTTGAGATTGGCGCGCTTTTGGACCGCAAGCCGGGTCAATTGTCGGGCGGGCAGCGGCAGCGCGTGGCTTTGGGGCGCGCTTTGGTGCGAAGCCCAGCCGCCTTTCTGTTGGATGAGCCGCTGTCGAACCTGGACGCCAAATTGCGTGTTCAGACCCGTGCTGAGATTGCACAATTGCATCGCAAGCTGAATGCGACCTTCATTTATGTCACCCACGATCAGGTTGAGGCGATGACCATGTCCGACCGCATCGCGGTGATGATGGACGGCGAAATTCTGCAATGCGACGCGCCAAGTGTGATCTATGAGGATCCCAACGACATTCGTGTGGCCGAATTCATTGGGTCTCCCAAAATCAACATTCTGCCTGGTGAGCTGCGCGACGGTACGCTCTCGCTTTTCGAACAGCCGATAGGCCACGCCGCTAGTGGGGCGCAATCGGGTGTATTCCAGCTGGGTTTGCGGCCTGAAGCTTTGCGCCTGGCGAAGTCGGATCCCCTGTTAACCGGCAGAGTGGCACATGTTGAGAACTTGGGGGCGGAGGTCTTTGCGCAGGTCGATCTCGCGGGTCAGACAACGCGTGTGACCTGCCGCGCGACCCCCGCCGATCGCGATAGCCTGCATCTTGGCGCTGAGGTTGCTCTGAGGTTCGATCTTGCGGATGCGCTCATTTTTAATGCGCAGGGCAAGCGGCAGCGAAACGTCGAGGTGTCGGTTGAGCAGCCGGTCGAGGCCGCGTGAGATGGCGATGATTGACAGCCCAGCGATCTCACGCAAACCGTCTGAGGTGAACCGACAGGCGCGGACGGCTTGGGGCTTGGCGACGCCAGCGCTGGCATTGATGTTTTTGATCCTTCTGGTGCCTGTGGTGGTCGCGGGGGTCTTGTCGTTCACCAACTATTCGCTGGGCAACAGCGGGTTTGATTGGGTTGGGTTCAAGAATTACGAGCGCCTGTTTTCACGCTCGACCTACGAGAAGATGTTCATCGCGACCTTCACCTATGTCGTGGTGGTGGTACCTGTTTCCGTTGCTTTGGGGCTCGGCGCGGCGCTTCTGGTGAACTCTCTGGGCCGGATCGGGGACGTCTACAAGACGATCTACTTCTTGCCAGTGATGGCGACGCTGCTGGCTATGGCGATTGTGTGGGAGTTCATGCTGCACCCCACCATCGGCGTGATCAATCAGACCTTTGAGATGTCCTGCGGCACCTTTCTTGAGGTGATCCCTTTCCTCGGCAATGGCTGCGCGGATGGCTTCCCCCTGTGGCTTGGGGATCCAGACTACGCGATTTGGGTGCTCTGTTTCATCGGCATCTGGCAGGGGTTTGGCTTCAACATGGTGCTTTATCTTGCCGGGCTCACGGCGGTGCATCGTGAACTCTACCATGCTGCCGAAATGGATGGCGCAAAAAGCGCGTGGGAGCGCTTTCGCCTCGTCACATGGCCCGCGCTTGGGCCCACCACAGTGTTCGTGGTGACAATCTCTTGTATTCGCGCCTTTCAAGTTTTTGACACGGTTGAGGCGTTCTGGCCGATGGGCGGGGGACCGAACAAATCCGCCTATGTGATGATGTTCGCGATCTTTGAGAAAGGCATACAGCAGAACCTGATTGGCATCGGCTCGGCCATCACCATGCTGTTTCTTGTGTTCGTGATGTTTCTCACCCTGATCCAGCGCTGGCTGGTCGAACGCAAGGTGCATTACTGATGACCCGCGACATCTGGAAACACCTGATCCTAATCCTCGGTGCGATCATCGTGCTGGCTCCGTTTTACATGATGCTGAGCTATTCGTTCAAAAGCCCGGGTGAGATTGATCGCGGCGAGGGCGGCTTTTTCGGGCGCCAAGAGATGATGGTGGATGAGCGCTGTGTGAAATTGCGCGACCCAAATCGCGAAGAGATTGCCGCCGCTGCGCCGCAGTATCCCGGGAGGTCAGACAGCGAAATCCGCGCCGCGATTGTGGCACAGGCCGAGATCGACTGTTCCATGCGCCCAGTGGTGTTCAATTACTCCAAAGCCTTCGTCGAGGCGCCGTTGCTGCGCTATCTGCTGAACGGCGTGATCGTGACCGTGTCTATCTTTGTGATCCAGGTCCTGGTGGCGCTACCAGCCGCCTATGCGCTGGCCAAGTTGAAGTTCTGGGGCCGCGAAGCGGTGTTTGGTCTGGTGCTGTTTTGTCTCCTGATCCCAGTCCACGCCATCGCTCTTCCACTCTACATCATGCTGGCGAAGGTTGGGCTTACTAACACCTATGCCGCCCTTGTGGTACCTTGGACGATCTCCGTCTTTGGTATCTTCCTCATGCGACAATTCTTCATGACCGTCCCGGATGATCTCATCGACGCCGCCCGGATGGACGGGATGACGGAATTTGCCATTGTCTGGCGGGTCATGCTGCCGACGGCTGTGCCGGCCCTCCTGGCCTTCGCGATTTTCAGCATCGTCGCCCATTGGAACGACTATTTCTGGCCGCGCATTGTCGTCACTGGCTCGCGTGATCTTTTTACACCGCCCTTGGGCTTGCGAGAGTTCAAAGGCGACGCAGACGGCTCTTTCTTTGGGCCCATGATGGCCACCGCCACCATCATCGTCACACCGCTTATCGTCGCATTTCTGGTCGCGCAACGCCGCTTTATCGAGGGGATCACGCTGTCTGGAATGAAATAGGGTGGGAGCGATCCCACCCTACTCAAAGCCCGCTAGGGCTCATCATCGGGGTCTGCCAATCGCCAAACCGTCAGCCCCACCAATCGGAGTAGATGTAATGAAATACACGCTGACTGCAATGGCTGTGGCCCTCTCCGCCACCGCTGTTTATGCCGAAGACAAGGTGACGATTGAGTTCGCCTATCCCTATAGCCACCTCTTTGACGTGACCTATGAAGCGATGATGCCAGCCTTCAAGGAAGCGCATCCGAACATTGAGGTGAAGTTCCGCGCGACCTACGAATCCTACGAAGACGCCACGAACACAGTGCTGCGCGAGGCCGTGTCCGGCAATCTTCCTGACGTGACCATGCAGGGCCTGAACCGTCAAGCGCCGCTCGTCGACAAGGGGATCGCACAATCGCTTGAGCCGTTCATCGCTGCCGAGGCCGATTTCGAAAAGGACGGCTACCACGAGGCGATGCTGGCGCTGTCGACGTTCAACGACGAAGTGCACGGCCTGCCGTTCTCGATCTCGCTGCCTGTTGGCTACTACAACATGGACATCCTCAATGAAGGCGGCATCTCCGAGCTGCCGACAACCTGGGATGAGGTGATTGCGGCTTGCAAAACCATGAAGGCCAACGGCATCGACAACCCGATCTTCTGGGGCTGGAACATCACCGGCAACTGGTTCATGCAGGCTCTCCTGTGGTCGCAGGACAGCGCCATCGTGGAAAACGGACGCGTGACCATGGACAGCCCTGAAGCGCTCGTCGCTTTGGAGCAGATGCAAGAGATCTTCACCGAATGTGAAATGCAAAACCTGGAATGGAAAGCAGCGCTGGCCTCCTTCTCCGCGGGTGAGATCGGCATGATGTTCTGGTCTACTTCCGCGCTGGGTGCGGTTGAGCGCAGCCAAGGCGATTTCGAGCTGGTCACGGGCCCGTTCCCGGGGCTGGACGGCACGCCGAAAGGCCTGCCAGCGGGCGGCAATGCGGCGATGCTGACATCAACCTCTGACGATCCAAAGGTGCGCGAAGCGGCCTGGACCTGGCTCAAATACATCACATCCGGTGACGGCGCCGCCGAAGTGGCAAAAACCACAGGCTACATGCCGCCGAACAAGGCCGCAAACGAGATCATCCTCGCCGACTTCTACGAGCAGAACCCGAACAAGCAAACCGCTGTGGACCAACTGCCCCTGCTGCGCGACTGGCTGGCTTATCCGGGCGACAATGGCCTTGCGATCACCCAGGTGATCTATGACGGACTCGAGCGCATCGTCACCGGCGACGCCACAGACATGGAAGAGCTGCAAGAAGAGCTGGTCGAAGAAATCGCCGACCTGTTGCCCAACGGCTAAACGCATTGGCTGGTCGCCCTTCCAGGGCGGCCAGCACCTTACTTGAAAGACCTATCCATGAAACTCGTCCACATTTCCGACATCCACCTCACTTGTCCTGGAGAGCGCATGGGTGGCCTCGACCCCCATCGCCGCTTTGCCCAGGCTTTGGACGAGGTTCGCACCAGGCATCAGGATGCAGACCGCATTATCATCACCGGCGATCTGACCCATTGGGGCGAGCCGCAAGCGTATACTGCGCTCAGAGATGTGTTGACCGATCTGCCGTGTCCGGTGCGCCTGCTCATCGGCAACCATGATAATCGTGACCACTTTCTGTCGGCCTTCCCGGATCATCACCGCGATGAAAATGGATACATCAACCACGCCGAAGACTTGGAAGGCACCCGCCTGATCTATCTCGACACCACCGCGCCCCGCACCCATGCGGGCCATTTCGGTGCCGACCGTATCCAATGGCTTGAGGCGCAATTGCAAGATTGCACCCGCGCGCGCCTGTTCATGCACCACAATGTGATGACGCTCGGCCAGCCCGCGGAGGATAAGATTGCCCTAGTGGACGCCGACCGTCCGGCCTTTGCAGCAGTGTTGAAGCGTCACGCAGACAAAATCGACTATCTGCATTTCGGCCATATCCACGCGATCTGCACCGGCACCTATTGCGGCATTCCCTTCGCGTCCGTGCGATCGACCGGCAATCAGTCTTTGCCTAACTTCACAGAGACCGAATTGCTACACGGCGGGCCCATGGCCCCGTCATTCGCGATCATCGAGGCGGGCGAGGACAAGACCGTCATCCATGACATCCCGTTCACATGGGACGGACCGATCTTTTCTGCGGGAACGGGCTGGGACGACTGGGCCAAGCCACTGGCCGCGGAATGAAGTTCATACACCTCACGGACACCCATGTGATTGGTGACGGTCTGCTTTACGGCGAAGACCCAGGCGAACGGTTGAGGCTGGCTGTCCAGTCCATCAATACCGAGCATGGCGACGCGGAGTTCGTCATCCTGACAGGTGACATGACCCATTGGGGCGATGCCGCGGCCTATGCACGATTTGCCGTCGAAATCGCAAAGCTCACGACGCCTATACATCTAATGGTCGGCAATCATGACGACACGCCGTGCCTGATGCAGACCTTTCCTGATGTCCCGCGCGACGCGCAAGGCTTTGTCCAAATCGCGTTCGAGACGCCTTTTGGCCGCTTCCTGCTCCTCGACACTATGGCGGAAGGCACCCACGCGGGCGCCTATTGCGAGGCCCGCTGCGCATGGCTCGCGCGTCAACTAGAAGCGCCCGGACCCGTCTTTCTGTTCATGCACCACCCGCCGTTCAAAGTCGGGATCAAGGCGATGGACGCCATCATGATGCAGGACGCAGAGCAGTTCCATGATGTGATCGCACCCCACAAAACGCGCATCCGCCATCTGTTCTTCGGCCATGTTCACAGGGCCATTTGGGGCAATTGGCGCGGCATCAGCTATTCGTGTATGCGCGGGCTGAACCACCAAGTGGCGCTTGATCTTGACGCGCCAGCCGAGCGGATCAACGGCAATTTCGAGTCCCCTGCATATGGGGTGGTTCTGCTTGATCAACATCAGCTGACCGTTCACATGCACGACTTCGCCAATCAAAGCACACGTTTCCAGCTGTAACAGCCCCGCACCGCTTCAGAAACGCTCTCGCTGATGGATTGCGCTATAGCTCTGCCGTCACCAGAGTTATGCACCTTATTGCTAGTGAGACTCGACCTTGGTTCTCGTCATACGATCCCAAGCGTTCCGCGCCGACGACGAATTTCTGCTTCGCAAAAGTTAAGTTGAAAAAGCAATTTCACAAAAAGCAGTTAGCTGCCATTGGTGCCGTAGCAGCGATTTGGCGCAATGTCCCGTTGTTTGGACTCTGGCTATACTCCCAGTTGAGCAGTTGCCGCGAACGGCGGCTTTCGCGGGTGCACTGCAGCATGGAACGAGACAACTGAACGGCAGGTTTGGGCCGTGAGCGTCCGACCAGTAACCTTCAGACAGGACAAGCGCTGCGCCGCGGAGATAGGCGGCTTCGAGCCCAAAGTGACAGATGCTGCATGATGCGCGAATGTCCGACTTCCTTTACGGCTGCCCCTATCCAGCGGGAGATCAAAATGTGAATGGGACCAGCGCATCGGATGACCTCGCCTAACTGAATCGGTCAAAACCTATTGTTTGGTAAACTAAATATGTCAAACGCACACAGTCAGATGAACGGAGTTTTTCGGCCGTAATCGTCGCCAAATTCAGAGAGGGATTTGCTGAGTGCGGCAATGACAGAGAGCCATACCGGAGCCCTATAACAAGCGTTTCAAGTCCGTGATGCCAGCGTGCTCTGAGGACATGATCACATGTAAATCTTGAGAAACTTGGCCACGCCCTGTTTGACCCGCCTGTCTAAATGATCGCTTTCGACAGACATGTGCGGTTTCAACCGCATCTCGTAGACCAATGTCCCAAGCCACAGTCCTAGAAGGTCTTCAGCCATCTCCTGCACATCGCCCTGCGGCACGAGCCCGTTTGCCTGCCAAGATGCGAGCGCTTCTGACAGCATTGATTTCGCTTTTCCCGGACCTGCGGCAAAGAACTTGTCCCCGAGTTTCGGGTTCTTCAATGCTTCGATCGCGATTACGGGTTCGGCTGTAAGAAGCCGTCGCTCCGCGATCCCGCCCATCAAAGCCATGCCAAAAGCAACGAGTGCCTCCTGAGGATCTCCGCCCTCAGCGATGCGGTGTTTCATCCCCGCGCCGACATTGTTCGCGATGTCGTCGACCACCGCCTCGAAGATGGCGTCCTTGTTGCCAAACTTTGCGTAAACAGTTGATTTAGCGACACCTGCGGAGGCCGCGATCTGCTCTATCGACACTCCGTCGACGCCGTGGATGAAGAATAGCTTTTTCGCCTCTTCCCGGATCCGCTCGGTCTTTGCCTCGTCCACGGGACGGCCTGACCGTGCAACATTTTCTTTTGCACCATCTTGATCCATCCATAAATATCCTACGTATACGTATTATAAGTCGTTACCGACCGTTAAGTTGGCTAGTCGATAATGGAGGGTTTTGTGATGAAAAACAATCAGAAGTCTGGGCTGAAACGCCTTGGGAGTACGCTCTTCAGTATCGTGTTGCTGGTGGGGATTGCAGCAGCGGCCTTCGCGTCGATCACCCGGATCCAGGATGATGCAGCCGCTGTGCAAAGCGCGATCCTGGTCGATGAACGTGCCATTCCGGTGCTGACGACCACCGCTGAACAAAAGGCAGGTTATGATGTCCCGCGCCAATACGCCGGACGCACGGTCGTTGCTCAGCGATCGGACCTTTCATTCGAAGTCGGCGGGCGGGTTGTTCTGGCTGAAGTGTCCATCGGTGATCGTGTGGCGGCAGGCGATATCCTGGGAGCGGTGGATTCCGCACGCCTGACCTCCAACCGGCAAGAGTTGGAAGCGCGACTGCTGCGGGCTCAGGCCGCTCGCGATCAGGCCAAGGACGATCTTCGGAGAAGCGAAGCGCTGCTTCAGTCGGGTTCGATCACGCGAACGCGCATCGAGCAGGATCAAACTGCATTGGAACTCGCCGAGCAGGACATCAGTGCAGTAGAGGCGCAGATCGCGCGGCTTCAGTTCGATCTTCGCGATGCTGAATTGCGCGCTCCGTTCGACGGGATCGTGACCCAAGTAAGCTTCGACGTGGGCGATATGGCGGCAGCCGGGGTTCCGGTATTGCAACTGGTCGATACGGATAGCATCGAGGCACATGTAGGCATTCCTGTTGCTGCGGCGGCGCAAATCGAAGAAGGCGAAACCGTTCCTCTCACTTGGCGCGGCAACAGGTACGATGCGATCGTTTCTTCGCTGGTTCCAGTTGTCAACGCACAGTCGCAAACCATGCTTCTCGTTCTGGAATGGGAAGCATCCCGGCAACCGCTTGAAGGTGAGATGCTGCGGATCGCACTCTCGCAGACAGTTGAACAAGAAGGATTTTGGGTTCCACTCGACGCGCTGGTTTCAGATTTGCGAGGCCTCTTTGCGGTGCAGATCGTCGTGGATGGCGAAGGTGGCGCGCTCGAGGTGACGCGCGCGCCAGTCCAAATCCACTACTCGGATGGTGCGCAGGCCTATGTGTCAGGTGCGTTGCAGGACGGGGACCGTATCGTGACACGTGGCACGAACCGTGTCGCCCCCGGTCAGGCCGTTATTCTCGCCTCCGCGGAGGCCGGTCGATGATCTCTTTCATCTTTAACCGACGGCTTCTGGCGCTTTCGATCCTTTTCGTCATCGCGATCGGTGCGGGGGCCATGCTCACGACCCCTCGGGCCGAGGATCCCACGATCCAGAGCCGCAACGCCGCCGTGACGACCCTTTATCCCGGGGCATCCGCGCAACGGGTCGAAGCACTCGTGACGCGAGTTATCGAAGAAGAGCTGAGGACCCTTGCCGAGATCAATGAGATTTCCTCAACATCACGTGCTGATGTGTCGATTGTGTCGATCACGCTGCTTGATGAAGTCACCGACGTTGCGCCGGTCTGGAGCCGCGTTCGAGACAAGCTTGCGGATATCGAAGCAGACATGCCATCGGGGTCCCTCCCGCCCGATCTCAACGATGAAGGCGGATATGCGTATACAGCTGCCTTCGCCGTCCATGCAGGGGAAGGCCGGACGACGGATCGCCTCATTTTGCAGCGCTACGCGGAGGAACTGGCCGATCAACTGAGGTCAGTGCCCGGAACCGACCTTGTTGAGGTCCATGCCTCCGACCCCGAACTGGTCGAAGTGACAGTCGACGCGGCGGCTCTTCGCGCTGCTGGCCTGGATGTGCGTGCTGTTGCAACCGCCCTCGCAGCTGCCGATGCGCGGAACGCGGCTGGATCGGTGGTGAATGATGCCAATTCTCTTACGATCGAACTCGGCAATACGCTGGATAACTTTGAACGGCTGCGCGCGATCCCGCTGCAAAGTGATGGCGCATCCTCTCTTGTCTTGGGCGATGTTGCCGAGTTTCGCCGCACCGTCGCGGATCCGCCGTCGGAGCTGGGATTGTTCAACGGTGAATTCGCGGTTTTTATCGGCACACGTATGCAGCCTGGCCAGCGCGTCGACCTGTGGGTGCCTCAGGCGCAGGCTGTCGTGGAACGGTTCAGCGAGCGAAACGTCGCAGGCGTGACCGTGACAGAAGTGTTCGAACAGGCAAGCTACACCACAGAGCGGCTGCAGACGGTTCTCGTGTCTCTCGGTCAAGGGCTCGCGATCGTGGTGATCGTTCTACTGTTCACGATGGGATTGAGGTCGGCTTTGTCCGTCGGTCTCGCGATCCCAACCACCGCGCTGATGACGGCTGGCCTCTTTCCAATGGTCGGCATCGATTTCAACCAGATGAGTATCGTGGGCGTGATCGTGGCGCTTGGCCTGATGGTCGACAACGCCATCATCATGACGAACGACATTCGCGAACGCCTTGCCCGGGGGGAGGGCTTTCGAGCCGCCATTGACGGCGCGTTGAGCAAGCTCTTCTTCCCTTTGGCCGCTTCGACATTCACAACCATGCTGGCATTCATGCCGATCGTGCTGCTGCCGGGCGGCGCGGGCGAATTTGTCGGGCCGATGTCAATCGCCGTGATCTGCGCGCTCGGCTCGTCCTTCGTCGTGTCGATGTACATCGTGCCGGCGCTGGCCCCTCTTCTTTTTCGAGAAGGCAAGAACGCTGGCAAGGGGTGGACGGCACAGGGCATTTCCGTCGGACCACTGGCCACGGGCTTCCGTGCACTCATCCGCTTCCTGATCGGTCGACCGTTCGTCGGTATCGCCGTGTGCCTGGCGCCCGTGATCATCGGTATCACGTCACTTCCCACCGTCCCGACAAGCTTCTTTCCGCCTGCGGACCGCGATCAATTCCGCGTCGAGATTCGCTTGCCGCAAAGCACCGTCATCACACGGACAACGGAGGTTGTCGGCGAGATTGAGCGCATCATCCGGGAAACAGAAGGCGTCACTCAGACGCTAACCGTGACGGGCGCCGCAACGCCGCAGCTTTACTACAACGTCATCTCGTCCGAGAGCGCTAACCCGGCCTTCGGCAACATCATTATCAACACGACCGGAGCCGCCCGAACAGCGGAGTTGATCCCATATTTCCAACAGACCCTGTCTCGGCAGTTCCCGGAGGTTGCCCTTGTGGTGCGCCGATACGAGTTCGGCCCGCCTGTGTCCACGCCCGTGGAGATGCGGATCTACGGCCCCGAGTTGGAAGTGCTTGCAGAGTATGGCCAGATGGCAGCGGGCATCCTGGGGTCTGTCGAAGGCGCCGTCTACGCCCGCGCATCGTTGCACCGTGACAACGTGAAACTGGCCGTGGATGTGGATGATGAATCCGCCCGTATCGTGGGCCTCGACGCTGCGACAATCGCCCAGCAGATCAATGCGTCCTTCAATGGTCAGACCGGCGGGTTCGTCCTCGAAGGTCCCGAACAGCTACCAATTTCGGTGCGTCTGGACGAGGATCAGCGCCAGACGGTCGATGACCTCGCTGATGTGACGCTGCTTGCGCCCGGAGGCGCCGAAGTGCCGCTGACCTCAGTGGCAGAGGTGCGCCCCGTCCCGGCATGGACGGACATTACGCGGCTCGATGGGGCGCGCATCCAGTCGGTGTCGAGCTTTGTCGAATTCGGGATGCTCCCATCCGTCGTTCAGACCCGATTTGAGGCCGCACTTGACGACGCGGAGTTCGAGCTGCCCGCAGGTTATTCCTACAGCTTCGAGGGTGCGCAAGGACAGCGATCCGAAGCGGTCGGCCGCCTTCTCAGCCAGGTCTCCATTCTGCTGATCGCCGCCGTCACGTCGCTCGTCATCACGTTCAACTCATTTCGGCGCATGGGCATGGTCTTTGTCGCAGGCTTCCTGGCCCTTGGCATGGGGATGCTGGTCTTGAAACTGACCGGGAACAACTTCGGCTTCATCGTGATCATCGGGATCATGGGTCTCATCGGTGTCGGCATCAACGGCACCATCGTGATGACCGAGGTGCTGGATGAAGACCCGGATGCTCGCACGGGCGATCCGGACGCGATGGCCGACATCGTCACTGGTTACACGGCGCGTCACATCTGGTCAACGACGCTGACGACTGCCGGAGGATTTGTGCCGCTCATCCTGCTCGGCGGTGATTTCTGGCCCCCCTTCGCAGAGGTGTTCGCCGGAGGCCTGCTTCTGCTCACCCTTGTGACGTTCATCTTCACACCCTGTGCCTACAAACTTCTGATCGCGCGATGGAACCGAAAGTCTCAGAGAGACACCAACGCCACCCAAGCATTGCCCAACGCCACACCTGCGGAGTGATAGACAATGACGAAGTCAGTCTCGGCTTTCGACCCAAGTAAAAGCAGTTCATCGCCATCCCCGTGGCCCAATCGCGCAACGTGGGGTGTACAGATCCTGCTCGCCTTGGCATTCGGCGCAGCCGGTGGCGCGAAACTCATCGGTGCCGCCCTGATGGTCGATCTCTTTGACCAGATCAGGCTCGGCCAATGGTTCCGCTACGTTACAGGCGCGATCGAGGTCGGCTCTGCGCTGCTTTTGCTGAATACGCGCAGCGCCTGGATCGGTGCGTGCTTACTGATCTGCACGATGATCGGCGCCGTCATCGTGCACATCGTGGTCGTGCCCAGCCCGCCGATTGGACCACTCGTCCTCGGCACCTTGGCAGCCTTCGTTTTGTATCGCCGACGGCCACGCGCCGTCTGATCGGGGCCGCGGCACGACTAAGACCGATTATCTGAACCACCACTCACGAAACCCTCAACCTCTGTTGGAGAATACCATGAAGGACACCGTAAAACTGACCTCGCTCACTGTCGCCATTTTCATCGGCAGCTGTATCGCAGCGACAGCTGAAACCATGGGCCCGGACCGGATCCGAGCGGAACTTGTCGGGCAGGATCTGCAAGGCAGGATGGGAATTCTGCGCGCATCGTTGCGATATAACACCGACGGCACCATAGAGATGCGTGCGCCTGTCGGACGGGGCGGCGGCACGTGGGAGATGACGGACAGCGGGATGTGCGTCGACATCACCTCGGGCCCACGCCAAGGCGAGGAATGCCTGACCTTCACCGACAACGGAGACGGATCCTATTCGGTGTCCAATGGTATGACCCTGGTGCGCCGCTGACCATGGGTGCGCCAAAGGTCGTCCTGTTCACAAAGCCCGGGTGCAGCCATTGCGCCCGAGCCAAACCGCTACGCGCCGACAAAAACCTCGCCCTTATCGAGCAGAACTTAAACAGTCCTGATGCCGTTTCAAAGACAAGCGTTTTCCGCAGCGGCATCGGGACATCTTCCTGGGCCATCAAAGCGCAAGTAAGGACATCAACCGCATGACTGACAACGCCCTACCCACTGCCAATGGCTACTCCAGGGCGGCGGCTGTCGTCTTGGCAGTTTGGGCCTTCATGCATGTCGGAGCCGCAGTTTCCACCTGGATGACGGCCGGAACAGTCGATGGTCCCCTTGCCGGGGCCCGGATCCAGCAGAACGCGTGGCACCTCTTTGGTATGGCGATTATTGTTGGAATTCTCACGCCTTGGATTTGGCGCAGGCGTCTTGGCAGTGCTGTAGTCGCAGTGGCGATCACCACGTTCACAGACTTGGGGTTCATAATCCTCCTGCTCTTGCCCGGAATTGTGCCGATTGTTCCCGGAATCTTCGGCCCGTCGATCTGGATGATGGCACTGATCTTGCTTGCACTGGCTCATCGGGAAAATCTGAAACCCCCGGCCCCGCAGGACGCATCTAAGAGACTCTGACACCGGTGCAGATCAACCGACGCATGTTTGTTTTGGGAGGTGT
This sequence comes from Pseudomonadota bacterium, assembly GCA_039821425.1. Taxonomy (GTDB): domain Bacteria; phylum Pseudomonadota; class Alphaproteobacteria; order Rhodobacterales; family Rhodobacteraceae; genus Yoonia. The sequence goes on along the minus strand of JBCBOD010000015.1, from coordinate 12,295 downwards.
TCTTGCCCCCTTGGAGCGTGTTCGGCGGATGCCCCGGACCTTCAGCTTCCATCGCCGCGACAGGCCGATCCTCTTCGAAGATACCGAGTTTCCGAATTTGCTCCCTATTCCGACTAGGCACGTCACATTCACGAACCGACGATGAGAGATGCGCCGGACATCCTTGCCATCTGATGGGGCGGAGAAGATGGCGCGTTCGGTGCAGGTTTACTGAACGGTTGGTCAGCGCGTGGAGATCGACCACAATTTGATGTCGTCACGGGCATTTCTGCGGGTGCATTGATCGCCCCCTTCGCTCTTCTGGGCCCGGCCTATGACGTGCGGCTAAAACAGATTTTCACCGAATTTGGCAGCGAAAACATCCTGCGTCGCCGTGGTCTTCCGGGGCTACTCGGATCGTCGGTTTACGATACCGAACCTATGGCTCACCTTTTGAGTACTTTCATCGACGGTGGTCTTACCGACGCGATTGCAGACCGTCACCGCAACGGAGCACGGCTGTTCGTCGCGACCTCTAATCTGGATACGGGGCGCGCTGACGTCTGGAACATGGGTGCCTTAGCTGTGGATGGCCAAGACGATCTGTTGCAATCCATTATGCTGGCATCCTCGGCGCTTCCCGCAGTATTTCCACCAGTGCCCATCGGCTATCAGGACCAGTGCGACAAAATTTATCGCGAGACACATCTCGATGGTGGGTTAAACTTGCAATTTCTGTCCATCTCGGAGGCTACTCCAGCCCTCGACCGCAACCGAGAGGGCCGCTCTTCATTCTCATAAACAACACCATCGATCCTGCCCCTCAAAGCGTCCCAAGGAGTATATCAGTATCTCCTCACACTCCTTGAGTACCATGGTGCGATCAAGCGCACGCAGCAGCCTGCGCGCTGCCAAACTTGCAGCGTCGGACAGTCAGTTGCAGGTATTCCCCGTCTCCGTAGAGCCGGGCAGTTCGGTAGTATACGACCCATTAGAGCGATTTTCGCTCGATTACATGGTTCCACTTTTCGACTACGGATATAAACGCGGCGTGGCTGGTGGCATCTGGAGCGGATGACGCATGAAGCTTGACTATCGGAACTTGGCTCAGCGTCCGAAAGCCGACTTTCGAAAATCCGCAGCGAAAGCTCACTTTGTCCGCTGACTGGCAGTTGAAGCACAGCTTCATTTGCCAGCTTGGGTTGGACTGCTAAGGGCGCGCCCTAACTGACACTTACAGCGGTGGCGGGGCAGTGTTTGGATCGGCTTTGGATTTTCGACTTGGCGGAACGAGATCCGGAACGTTTGCTCTCCATGAGCGACGACGAGTTCAGATTAGCTATGACTGAAGCCGGGCTTGACGTTGATGAGCTAAATGAACAGTTTGAACTCGCGGTGGCTGAGTTGTTCGCTCGGCTTGGAGACTTCGGCGGAGCGTGACCAAGGTCGGCTGTGAGCACATTTTGCGGTTTCTCTGCGTTGAAGTGAAGGTCGGCTTTAGTGGCTAGGAAACAGGGGGAGTCTGACCATGCTGGAACTGTTTGCTACGACTTTTATTGCTGGATTGCTCTATGTCTTTATCCCCGGACCGGCAACGCTTGCAGCACTCAGCCTCTCCGCAGGCCCCGGACGCATAGCTTGCGCAACGTTCCTGACGTGTCATCTTCTCGGTGATTTGGCTTGGACGATCCTCGCAATTTCAGCCATCATTGGTGTCTCGCAAGCTGGCCCTTTGCTTTTCGATGTTTTGGGACTTGTCTGTGGAGCTTACCTCATCTGGTTGGGGATAAAGGCGCTCCGCAGCGAACGTGCAGCGTCAGGTACTATCGTCGACGTGCCATGGAAATCCGGGCTTGTTTTTGGGTTCACAAACCCCAAGGCCTATCCCTTTGCGCTGGCGATGTTCACAGCTGTGTTCGCTCGATTTGAAGACGCGATGACCTTTCAAAATGCTGTTCCGCTCGTCTTCGCCGCGTTTCTCGGGTTCTGCGTCGCAACACTTGGCGTGGTATTCTGGACGGGACTTCCCTTAACAAGACGAATCTTCGCACGCCACAGCCGCCTGATTACGCGGGCCATTGGAGTTGTGTTTTTTGCGGCGGGCGCGAAGTCCATTGGAACTTCGGTCTCGAACATCAGGCTTCGCGCGTGACGCTGAACTTTAAGGCCGTTCGGCCACGACAACAGGCAGGCCCCAATCGGTTTGTTAGACCGACGACCGTCGCAATGTGAGTGTAGCCAATCCCATGCCGATCAGAATGCTGCCACTGACGCGCTTGAACCAAGCAATGATGGAAGGTCTGCGGATCACGCCACGCATCCGGCTAGCAAGTCTCCCGTAGAAAAAGGCATTCAGCCAAGCAAGGCAGGTGAACGTTGCAATCGCTGCAATGAACTGAGGCAAGAGAGGTGCGGAGGTATTGATGAACTGAGGCACAAACGCGATGAAGAACGCGATGGGCTTGGGATTCAACGTCGTCACGGCAAAACACTGGCGGAAAATCTTGTATGAACTCATGCGCGAACCGTCCGTTTCCGCCTGCATCGTTCCGCTGCTCGCTGACTGAAACGTTCGAATGCCAAGCCAGACGAGATACGCTGCCCCAACCCATTTGAACAAGGTGAATACTTCAGCGGATGCCATCATCACCGCGCCGAGGCCAGCCAGGGAGACTGTCATCGCCGTGAAGTCCCCCAAAGCAACACCGGAAGCAGCGACTGGGGCGACGCGCGGCCCATTTGAAAGACCGAGGGTAATCACAAGAAGGATGGTTGGACCGATAGGAAAGATTAGAAACACGGTCGATGCCGCTGAAAACGCAAGCCAGGTCTCAAATGTCATTCACTACGTTCCTAAACTGATCTCTGTTGATTGCTGCAAATTGCCAAACCGGTGCTGTTAGGACAACATAAGTTGCAATAAAGGCGAAGGGGTTAGTACCGTCAATCATGCGCTGCCAATCGGCAGGCATTCGAGCGGATATGCTGAGAGTCAGGAAAATCCTCGATGCATGAATCCAGGCTGGGCGAAAGTCCGGTCTCGTGAAGCTGCACCGCGGAGCTTGACGTCATCGGCAATGGCCGCAATGGGTCGGCCAAGACGGTTTTGAAGGCTGCCTCCGGTGGGATGATGCATTCGCTCGGACAGAGAGCGGGGATTTACGAAACTCTGCAGGCTTTCCTTAAGCTAGCTTTGCCTATCGGAGAACTGCTTTTGCGGTATCAATAAACGCCCTAAGCTTTGGCGCGCGGCTCGCATTCTGTGGAAAGTAAAGCGATAAGCCGTCCTCTTCCAAGGACGCCTTTGGCAAGACTTCACGAAGTTGACCGGCCTCTATCGCGTCCTGCGCCAAGGGCTCGAAAGTATAGCAGATACCCATGCCCGCCTTGGCAAGTTCCAGTGCGTGGAGCATATCGTTCACGACAACCGTCCCATGCGTTTGAACCTGTACATCGCTCTCGCCATCTTTGAGGTCCCAACGGTAGATGTTGCCTGCAGATGTCATTCGATACTGAATGCACTTATGATGTACGATGTCTTGTAGCGTGCGCGGAGGGCCGTAATGTGCAAGGTACTCCGGCGCCGCGACGAGGATTATCCGGAAACGCGGTGCGAGCCGAATAACGATCATGTCCTCTGATACCATGCGGCCAAGCCGGATCCCCGCATCGAAACGGTCTTCGATCACGTCCGCCAAACCGTCTTCGAAGAAGACCTCTACAGTCACATCCGGATAATTGACCGCCATTGCCTTGAGCGTTGGCGTGAGCACCCAATCGAGAGTTATCCGCGGCGCGTTGATCCTTAGCAGACCAGAAGCACCGGTCACATCCGAACGTGCCACCTCCCATGCTGTCCCCATGCTTTGAACAGCTTTCTCAGCTAGATCCACAAACCGCGCGCCCGTTTCGGTCAGGGCCACCGAGCGTGTGGTGCGGGCGAAAAGCGGAGTGCCAAGGCGGTGCTCCACGACTTTGACCGCGTGGCTGACGGTTGACGGGCTCATGCCAAGCTCACTGGCCGCGGCAGCGAAGCCACCACGGCGGGCGACAGCAAGAACAACAGGAATATGAGGAAAAAGATCGCGATCCATTCATCGATCGTATCGCATAATCCTTTCGATGAAAGCTGGATTATCAAATCAATCTGCAGCGGTCAGATTGGGTGCATCACAAACACACTGTCACAGGGAGACACCAAGATGAGCCTTTTTCAAACCACTCGCCTAAACCGTCGCAGCCTTCTGACTGGCACGGCCGCCAGCCTGTCGACAATCCCGTTTCTGTCCCTCGCCAATCGCATCCACGCCCAAACGCAAGGAGTTAACTTCATGGAAAAAGCAACCTTCACCGTTGATGCCACACCCCTCGTAGGCAATGTCTACACTACGGTTCAGACCGGCAAACGTCCTGCCGTCGCCATCGTAGGCCCAATGACTTACCAAAAAGAGCAGGCCCCCACCGAATATGCTAAACGCCTTGCAGAGATGGGCTTCGTGACGCTGGCATATGACAGCCGCTATCGCGGAGAGAGCGGTGGCGAGCCCCGCGCTTGGGAAAATCCCCTTTACAAGGTCGAAGATCTCAAAGCCGCCGTAGCCTACTTGAAATCTCGCGACGATGTGGACCCTGATCAAGTGTCGATCCTCGCGATTTGTCAGGGTAGCTCGATCGCGTTTCGCGCAGCAGCCGAACTGGACAATGTGCATGCGCTCGCCACAATCGCAGGCCACTACCGCGACCACGAAGGCGACATCGAATGGCTGACCGAGGATGGCTATGCCGCACGCATGGCGCAAGGTCAGGCCGCGAAGGATCTGTTCGAGAGTACTGGCGAAGTGCAGTACATCAAGGGCGTCGATGAAACGGACATGAACGTCGGCATGCCAGGGGATTTCGTCTGGGAATGGTACCAGCCTTGGGCAGACCGCGGCCAATGGGACAACCGTTATGCTGTGATGAGTGATGCAGACCTTTTGTCTTACGACTCCATTGGTGCCGCAAAGACTCTGACAGCGCCTTGGCTCATGATCCATGGGGACTACAATTTCCTGCCCAATGCCGCGCGACGTCACATGGCTGCCGTGCCGTCCGAAACAAAGACCAAGACGATCTGGGACGACACACCCCATCTGGCCTATTACGACCGGCCCGAAGCTATCGATCGCGCAACTCGCGAAGTCGCGGAGTGGTTTGGGCGGGTCTGATCACTGCAAGACACAGTAAAAGGGCGCACGACACGTGCGCCCTCTCTCTTTTGCAATGGTTTGTGCGCGTACCCGGTGGATTGGTGCGCATGCTTCAAGCCGAAGTTGGGTCCGCGTGTCCTTTGGCAATAAAGTCCAGCGATGTGTGAGCTCAATAACCCCCAGATATGTGCTTGCAGCGACTGTTTCTTTCGACAAGCTGTAGCGTACCGACAAAAGCCACCAAACCAACGATAGCTTGAGCCCACCAGCTTGGGAAAAGGCCACAGGCATGGTGAGAATGATGCAGTGGGCTCAACGATAGCGGTGAGCCCGCTTTGCCTACTGTTTGGTGCACGAAGGGTGGTCTTTTGCTGAGCGCGGCTCCAACGCATCATGGTCTCCCATAAGACGCTAGGTGTTCCAACGGGTACATTCAAAAAAGCGGTTAGGAGCTATTTGCACGACCTGGCTGATTTCGTTCGTAGTGCGCGAGTGACTGCGCCCGAACAAGGCTACGCAAGGCTGAAATCGACTTCATGTGAGCTAAGTGCCGCTTAGGCCGTGTCGCGTCGACGCTGACATATGAGAAGGGCGACGAATGACGACGATAGAGCGAGACACGCAGCCGGGCATTGCTAACTTCCTTTTGCTTCTGGGGGCCAACGCGGTCCTTGGGACTGCCCTGCCGATGATGATCGTTCTCGGTGGGCTGGCGGGGCTCATCCTTGCCCCCTCCGAAAGCCTCGCCACGCTGCCGACCTCCGTCTCGACGCTCGCCGGGCTCTTCGCCGCCGCACCATTCTCGCTCTTCATGGGGCGCTATGGACGGCAGGCGGGCTTCCTCCTCGGCGCAGTCTTCGCCGCCGCTGGCGGGGCAGCAGGGCTCTGGGCGATGGTACAAGGCAGCTTCGTTGTGCTGCTGGCCGGGCATTTCCTTTTGGGCGCGGCGCTTGCTTGCTTTCAGTTTTTCCGCTTCGCCGCCGCCGAAGTCGTGCCAGATCAGTGGCGCTCTGTGGCGATCTCGCTGATGCTCTCGTCCGGCCTGATCGCTGCCCTAGTGGGACCAGAGGTCTTCGCCCGCACGCAAGATGCGCTGTTCCCGATCCCCTTCGGTGGCGCCTACGCCGCCATTGTCGGTCTTGCAGTCGTGGGGCTCTTACCGCTGCTGTTTCTCCGTGGGCTGGGTGCTGCGCCGGTTGCGGCGTCCATCTCGGGGGACAAGCTTGACGTGTTTGCAGTCCTTCGCCGCCGGACGGTCATTCTCGCAATCTTCGCGGGCGCCATCTCCCAGGGGGTCATGGTGCTCTTGATGGTGCCCACGCCCATTGTCATGGTCGGCTGCGGCTTTGATGCGACCACCGGTGCGCAGGTTGTGGGCTGGCACGTCGTCGCTATGTTCGCGCCAAGCTTTGTGACAGGCTTCTTGATCAAGCGGTTCGGCGCATCGGCCATAATCTATCTGGGGCTGGCCTTGCTGGCCCTCGCTGCCGGCATCGCGGCATCGGGTCTGACGCTCGGTCACTTCTACGTCTCGCTCATCATGTTGGGCATCGGTTGGAATTTCGGTTTCATCGGTGCAACGAGCATGCTGTCCGAAGCACTTGCGCCTGAGGAACGCCCGGCCGCGCAGGGCATCAACGATACCGCCATTGCGCTCGCCTCGGCCGCAGCAGCCTTCGCGTCGGGCGCCATCGTTGCGGGCTTCGGGTGGGTGACGCTTACCCTCGCTTCCCTGCCCATCGTCGCGGCTACGGCGCTTGTGCTTCTATGGTTTGGTCGAGCAAGAAGGGCTCATGTTTGAACGGAGGTCGAACTGCACCCCAAAAGCCCACCGGATCCGACATTTGCGCGGATGCTCGCGAAATCGAGCATCCGCAGAGAACTGCAGCACTGCGAATTGCGACCTTGGCATACGACTAGCATGCGTATGGCTCGCATTGGGCGATCCTTTAAGCTAACTTGTGTCACTAGCCCTTCGATGCCACGCGACTTCCGAGGTCCGCGCTGAGCTCGGAATGACAGTTACCGCAATTGGTCCAAGTGTTTGCTAAGCGGTAACCGGCGTTACAAAATCTTTGGTTTTCAGAACCTGTGCATACGCAGCGGCGAGCGGCGCCATGATTGATGCGTGTACTTGACCCGCGGGCACATCGATGCCACCAAAGCTGACATTGGCCGCCGCGCAGGCATCCTCGACCACGGTCACTTCAAAGCCCATGTCCACAGCCGCGCGGGTCGTGGCATCGACACACATTTGGCTCATAGCACCACAGATCACCAGTTTTGTGATGCCTGCCGTCTGCAAGCGTTCAGCCAGGTCGGTGCCGAAAAATGCACTTGGCCGGTTCTTGATGATGACAGGTTCGCCAGGCAACGGGGCGACGACCGGGTGGATCTCATTGCCTTGGGTGTCGGGGCGAAAAAACGCAGCCTGTGTAGATGAGTTGATGTGCCGAATATGAAAAAGCGGAGCCTCGCGCAGACGGAAGTCAGCCAGCAAGTGACTGGCATTCTCAGCTGCCGCGTCAATATTGGGGAGGGTCATGCGCCCACCGTCAAAATAGTCGTACTGGATGTCGATGAGAATGAGCGCTGTATCTGCCATGTTGGTCTCCTGTGCTTACCTTTCGCCAAGATGAGCCCTTGAGCAATGATCTGAAATTGGCGTAAATGACGAAGTATATGCAGGTTGCGCCAAAACAGATGTCTATTGCTCTCATTGCCTACGAAGGCGCACAGATGTCAGCCGTGCTGGGCCTCGCCGACATTGTCATGATGGCTGGTCGGGATCAGTCAAAAGATGCTCCGCACCTGACAACCCAGATTATCCACCCCGCACGCGCTATGTCTGAGGACCAGTTTGATGTCGTATTGTTCCCACCCAATCTGACCGGTCAACGCGGCGCTGATGACAGCACTCTACATACTTGGACGCAAGCGCAGCACGCGGCGGGTGCCGCGATTTGGTCCGCCTGCGCCGGAGCATTTTGGCTGGGTCATGCCGGGTTGCTGGACGGACGTCCGATGACCACACATTGGGCGCTTGAAGAAGAATTCCGCGTGAGCTTTCCAAATGCGCGTCTTGAAACGGACCAATTGATCGTTGACGACAACGACATCGTCACTGCGGGTGGCGTGATGGCCTGGGTCGATCTCGGGCTACATCTTTTGCACCGTTGGATGGGACCAGATGTGGTTTCGCGCACCTGCCGCCAAATGTTGATAGATCCTGGCGCACGGGATCAACGCAGCTATCGCACGTTCCGACCCAAACTGGATCACGGGGATGCCGCCGTCCGAGCCACCCAGATGTGGATGGAGGCGCATGTTTCTGATGTTCTTACGGTTCGCGCGCTTGCCAACTATGCCAATCTTACGCCTCGCACATTTCAACGTCGGTTCGCGCAGGCCACTGGATTGCCGCCAAGTGACTATGTCCAAGCCCTACGGATTGAGAAGGCCCGCGGCCTGTTGGAGCGAACGCCATCGCCTGTCTCGCAGATTGCGTGGGCCGTTGGCTATCAGGACGTGGCTGCATTCACCCGAGCGTTCAAAGCCGTATGTGGCACGACCGCGGGGGCCTATCGAAAGCGGTTTTCTGTGCTGTGATCGGGACGACGTACCAAGACACTGCCCTGAGCTAACGGAAACAGTCGCGCAATAGCTACAAAGGTCTGTTCCTTCCGCCAGGACGCTGAAAGGTCCATCGGGGTGCTTTGAGCCCGGCAGAAGATGTCAGATGACAGGTTCGCGCCCAACTCTGTTATTCGTCAGTCTACAGTGACCTTGCAGTTCGTGGGCTTGTCATTCTCAGCAGCCTATGGATGTGTAAAAACTAGAACGTGTTTGGAGAAAACGGAATGATCGATCTTACTGTTCTAGTGACCTATTCGTTGATCGTTCTTGGCTTTGTTTTCATACCCGGTCCTGCGATCCTTCTAACAGTTGCCCGAGCAACAACCTCTGGAACGAAAGTCGGCATTGCGACGGGCGCTGGTATCACAGCGGGCGACTTCGTTCACACCATCACGGCTGTGGTCGGTATCTCCGCCGTTATCGCGGCGTCTGCCACTCTATTCACAATCGTGAAATATCTTGGAGCGGCGTACCTCGTATACCTTGGCGTCAAGGCGATCCTAGAGAAGGCATCCGTCGATCTCGGTCAGGGCCGCGTTTCCATTGCGGCTCCTCAAGCTTTCAGGCAAGCAATCGTTGCCGAGGTTCTAAACCCGAAAACCGCTCTCTTCTTCCTTGCTTTTCTTCCGCAGTTTGTCGTCCCGGAAAAAGGCTTTGTGGTTGGTCAGCTCACTATTCTTGGGATCGTATTCGCGCTGATAGGCTTCTTCAGTACGATCGTCTACTCCCTCGCGGCGGGAGGCCTCGGCAACTTCCTTCGCCGCAATCCAACTGTACTCCAGTGGCAGGGCAAGGTTGTCGGTAGCATATATTGTGCTTTAGGCGTTCGGCTCGCGTTGCAGGAGCGTTAAGCTGGCTGTCAGCCTCCTCCCGTTAGAGTGTCCACTCGAACCCGACGGCTTTTCAGACCCGTCCCATAGCCGTGTCATGACAGCTTTGTTGTGGGCTTCCAAAGCGTCTCTCAGTTCAGCCAAGAGATTAAGCGGATGTATGGGCAGTCGCCCCGGCAATGGAGCCATGCGGTGCAGTTGTCAGAACGGCTGAACTAAGGCGCGCCGGACACCTGAGGCATATGGCAAATGCCCGGGAAAGGGGCCCCAAGCGCTGCATTCCAATCCAGAGTTAGGCGCCCGGTAAAGGGCCGTGGATGCCGAAGGTCCTGGTTCAAACCATCAGCCAAAGCATCACAACCGCCATTCCCACCATCATCAGGTTTTCGGTAAGGCTCACAAACCCAAGCGGCACGTTTGAATGTCCACCAACACAGGCGCATTTGAGCTCACGTTTGTCGATGTAGACGGCCTTGAAAACGCTCACGGCTCCAATGCCAGCAACGAAAAGTGCTGCGGGGGCGGATACCCACGTCAGGATCATGCCAGTCATGAGGATACCCGCACCTGTCTCCACGAAGGGGTAGATATAGGCGTAAGGCACCCACTTTCGCGCAAGTAGGTCGTAGTTGAGGAACATCGTGGAGAAGCCCTCGATATCGCGCAGTTTCTGCACGCCAAGAAGGATCATCGAGACCGAGATGAACCAGCCTAGTGTTTGCCAAGTGATTGCGCCGAGGAACCCAATGGAGAGCGCGATTGCGGTCAGAGCTGCCACGGCGAAGAGATAAAGCACTGGCCGGTAGGTGGTTGCCTTCGGGTCCCAGCCGGTCAGCTTTTCGCGCAGGTCCGTGTAGCCGCCAACGCGTTCGCCGTCGATCCATGCTTGGGGCGTCGTCTTTACGTCGTGCTCGGCCTTAAAAGCCTCAACTTCAGCGCGTGTTCGGAAAAGCCGGTCATCGACGTCATATCCCTGACGTTCCAGCAGCCAGCGCGCCTTTTGACCGGATGGGCACAGATGATCTGGCAGGGCCATTCGGTAAAGCACAGCCGTTTTGCCCACCGCCACTTCGGCCGGGTTTGTATGAGTGTCAGCAACGTCGCGCGTGTCTTTTGGCATTGGGTTCTCCGACGTTTATTTGTGTGGGCATTACTCATTCCTATATACCCCCATAGGGTATACAATCAAGGGTGGGAGCTTTGGTCTCGCACTCACTCGACTTTTTGTCTGCCACCATGCGAAAAGAGACTATGCACGAAAACCGCGAAGCCACTTTGAAACGTCTGAAACGCCTTGAGGGTCAGGTCCGAGGGATCGCCCGGATGGTGGAAGAGGACCGTTATTGCGTTGATGTCCTGACGCAGATCGCGGCTGTACGCGCAGCGTTAAAAGGTGTCGAAAAGCTCGTGATTGACGATCATGCGTCGCATTGTATCGAGGATGCACTTGCATCCGGTGATCGGGAGGACCAGCGGGCGAAGTTTACCGAACTCCTTGAATTGCTCGACAAAGCGCGCGGCTAAGTCTTCAAAGATTGATTGGTGGCGTCGTGACGCTCGTCAGTGTCGCAGTTGCCAGCAGGATTAGAACAACGGCCAGCACTTCCATTGAAATTGACCGCCGCAGGGCATGGGCTGCACCGGGTTTCTCAGATCGCAAGGCAGGGACCAGCCTCACCTTATTCCAAGCTGCAAAGCCCAAGAGGGCCGCAACAATCGCGACTTTGACCAAAAGTGCTAAGCCGTAGGCAGTTCCAAATAACGCAGTGGCAGAGCCTGAAAGCAGCCAAGCGAGCGATATGCCAGCAAGGATTAGAGCCGCCACGCCGCCAACGGCGAGATTGCCAAAATAGTGCAACAGATCAGCACCGGCTGGTGCAAGTGCTGCCTGCCGCAAAGGTATGAGAGCGCCAACCCAGAAAGCAGCGGCTAGAAGATGCAGCACCAACAGGACAGTCAGGGCTACTCTGGGCTCCCCAAGAGCGTGGCCCACTTGAGCAAAGGAAATAGCTATGGCGACGCTGCCTGCCAGAGCGATCCATTGTCCAATACGGGGCGCCAGAATTGCAACTATCGCAAGTTCGCCTATCCCGCGCCAAATCGCGGCGGTGCCGAGCGGGCTTTCCCAAACGAAACCGAGCATTATTGGGTCGGTCGCACCCTCAAAGCCCATCCCGGATATCCGTGCAGCACGAATGCCGAACCGGACGGCCAGCACGGCGAGACCGACAAGTGCCGCACCGATTGCAAGTTGCCTCGCAAGGCGCAGAACCGATGCCTCAGCCCACTGAGAAAAGACGACCGAAAACAGCACGCCCCCCATCGCGAGCAAAGACGCGCCATAGCCAATCGCCTTGGCCAAGATGGCCAAAACAACAAGACCATCGATTGGCGCGAGGCCAGTCACTCAGCGACCGTGAAGGAGAAGCTGCCCTGCATCGGGTGGCCGTCCGACGCCATACCGCGCCAGTCGAAGCGATAGCTTCCAGGCGCAAGCTTTTCCGATGGCAGAGCCCGGAACTCTGTAGCGGGGTCCAAACCTGTCTCGCGTTCGATTTCGACATCGCCATCTGGAGAGGTGAGCGTGACTGAAATGATGCGCATCGGATCATCGAACCGCATTGAAAGCTCCGGAACTTCCGTGACTGTCGCACCGTCGGC
>JBCBOD010000049.1:0-25375 GCA_039821425.1 Pseudomonadota bacterium | reverse complement strand
TCACCGTGGTCGGGGCCGAACAGCAGGGCCGCGGATTGCGGGGACCGGATGCTCTCGTTGAGATTTGGATCGTGCCCAGAAGCGGTGACTGGACGATCGTGCAGAACTACGCAAATGGAACCTCCTGCGTGGTGGCCATGGGTGAGGATTGGGAAGCAATCACACCAGGGCCTGCGTGATCACGCCTTTCTGACGGTTCTGACCCATCCCAAGAGATTGATCGCATGACATTTTCATACGTTTTCACCCGAACGGGTGATTGACCACCGGCGCGCTTCTGCCACTATTGCGTGGCAGCGCGCAGTCCAAGGTGAGGTCAGACTTTCATGTTTTCCAATTGTGTTCATTGGGTTGCGATTGCAGCCACGGTTTCTTTGTCCCTTTCGCAGCCCGCCATGGCCCAGGGCATGTCCGACGAACTGCGCGACCGGTTGGAGGAGATGACGGATGTGATGGCCGACATCGCAGATGTCGCCGCACCGGCGACCGATCTGGCGGGGACGGTGCTGGATACTGTGGGGTCAGATGGCGCGGCACTGGTGGACTACGTCGGCGGCAGTATCGCCTATGTCCCTTACACCGGCGTCCTGCGGGGTGCAGATGGAACGCTGCGCTCTGGCTACGGCAACAGTTACGACCAGAGCCTCGCGCTGATCACCCTTTTGCGCCGTGCGGGGTATGAGGCGCAGATTCTGGTTGGTCCGGAAACGGAAGAGGCGTTTGCCACGTCGCGCGCCGCGTTGCCCAGCCCGATCAATCAAGACGACATGCAAGACCTTCTGGGCGAGTTGGAAGAGCTGACGGAAGACCTGGTTGCAGAAGGGGTCGTGCAAGCGCCGCCAGCAATTCCAGCGCCTGACGGGCAGACCTTTGATCCTGCTGTGGGTGCGGATGCAGCTGCGGCGGCTGTCGCGCTCCTTACCCCGACCGAAGCCGCAGCACTGGCCGAAGACCCCGTGACCTACGCACTGGTGCGCTATCGTCAGGGGCCTGCCGATGATTGGGCCTATGCGGACCCTGCCAAGAATACAGTTCTGGCGGATTTGGACACAGCGCATTACGCCAAGTTGAGCAATCAGGTCCCCGATGAGCATTTGCATTATGTCGAGCTCCGCGTCGTGGTGGAATCCGCTGCATTTGGATCTGTTCCTGTGGCAGAGACACGCGCGCCAGCGTCCAACATCTCGAACCGTCCGATCAACTTTGGCTTTGTCCCATCGGGTGAGGCTTTTGGGGTCGATGGCATCGCGCAATTTGATCCCAGCCAGGACCTTGTCTTTGGATCAGATACCTTCCCCCAAGCGGTTGTGACCCTGAACGGTCAGTCCATCCCGATTGAGGAAGCAGCCAACGTGATGGCTGGCGTGTTCAAAACGGGCGCCGGGCTGATGGGTGACGCGATCAGCTCCATCTCGGCAGAGGATGTGGCACAAGCCCCGCTTCTTGATGCGATCAAATTGCAGATCACGACCATCGGCCCAAACCGCCAGAACCCGCGCATGGCAGAGCGGATCATCGTTGATCGTGCGCAGGTGGAAGCCGCCATCGGCACGGATGAGCGGGAGGCTGTGAGTTCAGCACTTCTGGCGGCGGCGAGTGGCAGTGTCCTGCTGCATTCCGGCATCGCGCCGCGCAGCCCTGCGGAGCGTGAAGCTGGTCAGCTGATCGCGCTGTCCGACATTCTGGAAGGGCTCGTTGAGACCCCCGAAGCGCGCGAAGGGTCGGAGAATGTTGTCAGTTTTGCCTCCCTGATCCTGCGGGATGAGCTGGCGAGCATCATGGATGACCGAGATGATGCGGCGCATATGTCCGCGTCGCTTGCGATGATGCAGACCGTGCGCTTGCCATCAGGGGAGGGTGGCGCGGTCGAGAGTGCGCTGATGACCGATATCCTGCTGGATGGTCGGCGCGCGATGGACCCGCGTGCCGCGCTTGCGCTGGCCGTTGATACAGCCGGGCGCGAGCAGGACATGCTGTCGCGCATCGCCATTGCCCTTGAATACCCGCCATCGCGCATCGGCAGCTACGCTGCGCTGCAGGTCGCCTTGGCGAATGGGACGGTACCTGTCTCTTACGATGACTTCTTGGCGGCGCAGGTGACCCTCGAAGATGCTGACCGGGCGGCGCAGGTGGCCTTCCTCACGGCCCAGCGGGATGCCGGGATGCAATTGGCCATTTGGCCCGGCGCAACAGCGGATGAGACCGCATGGCTCGAATATGATCCGGCGCAAGGCTATGCGCGCCTTGCATCGGGCAACGGCGCCGGGCAAGACACGGTGGAAGATGTGTTGCTGCAGGTGAACATTGCGCTCTATCTGACGGTCATCAACCTCGCTGGATGTGCGGCCAAGGCCTCTACCGCAGCACCGGGGGCAACGCATAACTGCCTCACTTGTACCGGGATCAAGTTCAGCCTCGCGCTTGCAGGCATCGCAACCCTTGGGTTTGGGGCGACAGCGATGCTGGGTGCATCCAGCATGATCATCGAGGCGAGCTGCCTGTGATGCTGAGAACGCTTTTTCTGAGCGCTCTTTGCGCTGTTGCCACCCCCGCCAACGCCCAGCTTCTGGACCTTGGTGAGAGCATGACCATCGAGGCCGATGATGCCGCCCCGGTTGAAACTGTGGCTGACCGGCTTGCGCTTGATGTCGCTTCTGTCCCTCTCACCGCTGACACGCCGCTGACGGCGACCGTTGATGGCGTCCTTTTCATCCCGGTGGCGGACGGGGCTGCGGCGCGGCTGTGGTCTGTTGAGGTTGAAGCGCCGCCGCGCACCCGCGTCGGGCTGAGCATGGCGGAATTTGCGCGTTCGGATGCCGGGCTGGTCGAGGATATCGTGTATTTCGATAGCGTCACCAACGATGGTCTTGGGCCAACGTTTACGATCGCGCTGCCAAGCGTCACCGAACACCTCGAAATCGCAACATCGGGGCCTGCATCCGTGACACTCACCCCTCTTGCGCCGCTCGCCGCTGCCGATCCGGTTGTCGGCGAAACGACCGGCCTGCAGCTTGATGCGTTTGTTGAACTGCCGATCAGCTATAGTGTCCCGGAAGAGCGGTCCAACCTGCGGGTAGCGATCGCGCTACCTGCAAACTTCGGGGTCGGGGCGACGATCAATGTTGATGGTGTGGGTCTCCTTCATCAGTTGGATGATGGGCGCCCGGTTGCCTCGGATAGCATGGTCAATAGCCTGATCTTGCGGACCGCACGCGCCAGTGCCTTTGGCGATGATCCTTGGCCGGTTGTGCCGCTGACGCTCGATCTGGCCGAGATCGCGGTTGATGAGGTCGAACCAAACCAGACCTTGGCCACGGCGACCCCGTTGCCATGGGAGGCCGGCGACCGTCGCCTGCGCGTCGATGGGCGCGCTGCGGGTGGCAATGCGTTTGACCTTTGGCGGCTAGAGCATGACGGTGACGGCGCCCTCGAAATCACGCTCGATGGCCCGGGTGCCGAGCATATCTTGCGCCTGCGGGATGAAAACGATGCCATCCTCACGCTTGCCTCGGCAATGGATGAGGTGGAAATCGCACCGGTCGTCCTGCCCGCGGGCACCTACTACCTGCATGTCGAGACGTTCTCGGACCGCCTTGTCGACTATACGCTGAAGCTCCGCCGGACACGGCTGCCTGACGCGGATGAGGAGGTGGAGCCAAATGACAGCATCGCCCGTGGCAACACGTTGCGGCTTGATGAAACGCTCACTGCGCAGGTCTGGGAGCGTGAGGTCGATTACTACACGTTCACCGTCACGACGCCCGGCCGTATGTGGAGCCTTGTCAGCCCCAATGACATCGCACTTGAACTCCAATCACCGGACGGGGTGCGCATCGCCGTTGGCGAAGGTGATGGAACATCCCGTGTCACGCGGATCCCGCCTGTGGCGCTGCCGGTGGGTAACTACGCGCTTGCTGTGACAGGGGTCGGAAAATATGAGCTGACCCTGCGCGACCTTGGCCCTGTCCCGGATGATTGGGAGGCGGAGCCGAACGACCGCGCCAAAGACGGGAACCATATCGCCATAGGAACGCAGATGCGCGGCCAATCGGCGGATAATGATGCGGACCACGTCTATTTTGATGTGCCTACGGCGCAATGGATCCGGCTGCAGGTTGATGGGCCCGATGATGCCACCGTCAACGTGAGCCTCCATTATCGCAACTTTGAAGCCATGCCCGGGGTCCGCCTTGGCCCGGGTGGCGCGGTTGATCAGGTGCTCTGGCTGGAGCCGGGGGAATACAGCGTCTATGTAGGGCGCTGGACCGAAGGGGTTTCACAGGACAACTGGCGCGTCGCGGTTTCAACAGCGGATGCGGCGGGCATCGTCGACACAGAACCAAACAGCCAGATTTTCCGTCCCGTCTTTGCTGGTGAGCGGATCACCGGGGCGGAATCCGGTCTTGATGCGGTCGACGGGTACTATGTTGCCCTGCCTGATACGCCGGGCCGGGCCTATTATGCCTGTACGATGGGGGGAGGATGGCTCGACTTTGCCGTGGCGCCCCAAAGCGCGAAATGGTCAGAGCTTGAAGGAAAACGAGCGACGCGCGACCCCAGCCAGCGTTTCATTGATCACGATGGAACGGAGGGTTTGGCCATTTTCACCCGACACTATGATCGCGACCGGCCAGGCTATGATTGCGGCTTTCACTGGGCGGTTGAAGCCGCGCTGACAGAACTTTTTGCCGCACTACCGGAACAGCCCGCACCGATTGCACAGGGCCTTGTCCCGGGGGGAGAGCGGTTTGTCACCGCGCCCGCTACAGTATCTGCCGCGTTCACCGGGTCCACGCAGTATCAGTTTCTGGCCTTTGCGGTCCCGGAACCCGGCCCTGTCAGTCTGACCTGCGATGGCAGCATTCTTGAGGGGCAGATATATGACGCGAGTGGCGCAGGGATCAGCGGTTGGCGGCGTTTGGGGACGTCCACGATCGAGGCGGAATTGCCCGGCACGAACGGGTTTGTCGGATTGTGGGGCCACAAAGCAGAGACCGATGCCGCAACCTGCACGCTGACGACCGACGGCGCAGAGCCGGCAAACACTGTCCGGCTGCCAGACCCGATTGTGCGCAACCCGCCCATTCCTGTCACTGGGCCGCAGACATTTGCGGGGCGCGTGATGCCAGGCGAGCTGATCGACTATCACAAGGTGTCCTTTGCCTTCGACCTTCCCGCAGGTGGGGCCTTGCTGTCGCAATGCACTTTCGCGCTTTCCGATGGGTCCGAAACCGTGCTGTCAGAAGCGCTGAACCTCGACAATATCTCGGACTACACGCCAGAGCTGCCGCAGAACGCTCAAAGCTATACTTGCAGCTTCCTGCCGGTCTCCGCACTGCCGACCCTGCCGCTGCCGGACACAGAGGTCTTTGTCCGGACGCACAATCCGGCAATGCCTGAGGCGCCCGAGGGGTGGGACGTACCGGAAAGCTTTGCCGGTGGACTGAACGTCGCCCTGTCCCGTCTGGGGGGCACTGTGTCCGCCGTGGGGGATGCGCCTGTCGATGATTTGGGCGCGAGCTTGATCAACGGCACCTCCCATTTCGGTGGCCAGGAAAGGGTGTCTGACGGCAAGGACAGCATCACCTTCGATCTGGCGGGTGAAACCCCGCTGCCACTTGTCGGCCTGCACTATACCCACCGGGGCCGTAGCGTGCCGATCAGTGATCCGATGCGGCGTATCCTTGTGTCTGCCTCGACGGACGGCGTGAATTTTTCAGATGTTGCCAGTTTTGACCTCTCGATTGAGGCGGTGCGGCAGTATCTGCCCTTTGATGCGCCCGTGACCGCAACGCATATCCGGATCGAGAACGCATCCGAGCGCTGCACAGGCCGGTTCTGCATGATGATGTCCGAATTCGGCGTGATAGCCACCCCCGGGGTGCACCCTGACACGCTGCCCGCAACTCCAAACATCGCTGACCCGGCGCTGGGCGGGCGGCTGATCTCGGCCACGTTTGATGTTGGGCCGCGCACCGAAGGGATGCTGTTTGAGGATGACCGTTGGTGGGTCAGTCTGGATGAGGAAGAACTGGAAAGACCAACCGACATCGTCATCGGGTTCTGGCGTGATCGTCTGGCGCAGATCGACCGGGTCGAATGGCATCTGCCCGCCGACAGCGTTGAACAGATCAACCCTTCGTTTGAGGTGCTGGCAGTCAACAGCATTCTGGCGCCGCCTGTCCCCATCGGCACACTCAATGCCCCCGCACCGGGTGAGGTTGGTGTCCTGGCGTTGCCCGCAGGCACAACCGCCCGCTACCTGATCCTGCGCGCCACCATGACAGAAACGCGGAATTGGATCGACGGGTCGATCAAAGTCTTTGAGGCGGCAGCAGAAGAAGGCGCGTACCTTTCCATCCTGGGTACTTGGGACGAGGATGATGCCAAAGGCCCGACAGACTGGTTCAATCCCGCGCGACCACCCGTGCTGCCGGAAAAGGTAGCCTCCTCCGAGGCATCCCCGGCAACTTTGCCCGCCTTTGCGCTCTTGCAATCCGTCACGCAGAAAGAAGACGACCCTGACTGGTTCGCCACGCCTGTGGATACGAGCGCCGGGGAAGAGGTCTGGCGTGTCATCACACTCAGCGCGCCAGAGATTCTGGAGGTCGGCGCACGGCTCTACGATGCAAACGGCGCCGAGGTGCCCATGCTGGCGCTGCCGGAAGTCATGCTAGAGGACGAACGGCTGGCCGAGGCCGTCACCGCGCTCGAAACCCAGACACCAGATGGCTGGGGCGATGACCTGACGCTGTTGGCAAAGGTTGACCCGACACAGCCCTACACCTTGCGCGTGGCCGAGGAAGCCCGCCTCTTGATCATGCGGCGCGAGCGGACGGACCTGCTGAGCGAGGTCGATGTTACCCGCCAGCGTGCCTACGCCGAACTCGCCGACATGCTGGGGGATGGGGCGGATGCAATTGATATTGGCGTACCTGACCTGAATGGTGAAATGCTGCTGCGCGGCCACGACGACATTCTACTGGCGATGACGCGCCTGCCGGACCCGACGGGTGATCAGGGGATCGGCACGAGCGATTTTGGCACCGCGGTAGCGGCCTCTGCCGAGACATTGCGCACATGGCCGGGCGGCAAGACGATCGTCTACTTTGGTATGGGCGGCGGGATCATGGGTGTCGAAGACATGGACTGGGTGCACAAGGTGCAGGATGTGCCCGTGCGAACACGGACCGTTCTGGCGCCTTGCAACGAGGGGGCGTTCTTCTGCCCTGATCCCGTCTTGGCGGAACTGAATGCGATGACATTCGCCGCCAGCACGGGTGGTGATTTCGTCCGCACGACATCAAAGAGCCGGATGCGCGCCGCACTTCTGGACGCGGCAGAGGCGATGACGGGTCCGAAACCCTATGCGGTCAGCTGGCAGGACATGCCGGCGCCGCCCGAACTGGCCAGCCTGCGGGTCACGCTGACAGAGGCGGAGGTGGAACAGGCAAGCGCAGAGGTCGCAGGGCCACCGTCGCTGGCGGTGATCCTTGACGCCTCAGGCTCTATGCTGCGGCGGTTGGATGGGGAGCGGCGCATCGCCATCGCGCAATCAGCTCTGGTGGATGTGGTCGAAAACACGGTGCCGGATGGGACCAACGTTAGCTTCCGCGCCTTCGGGCTGGCCCCCGATGCTTGTGACACGCGCAACCTGTCTCCGCTTGCACCAGTTGATCGGGGTGCCTTGCGCGCCGCCATCAATGGGGTGCAGGCCATTAACCTCGCCAAGACCCCCATCGCCGCCAGCATCCGCGCTGCGGCGGAGGATGACCTTGCAGAGGCGACAGGCCCGCGCGCGATCATCCTGCTGACAGATGGGGAGGAGACCTGCGACGGGGATGTGGCGGGTACGCTGGCGGATTTGCAAGAGCAGGGGATCGACATCACCCTTTCCATCGTGGGCTTTGCCATCGACGACGCCGCTCTGAAGGCTGATTTTGACAGCTGGGCGGCCTTGGGCAACGGCGCCTACTTTGATGCCAGCAACAAGGGCGGTCTGCAGTCAGCACTTGGCGATGCATTGGAGGAAGTGGCCCCGGACCCTGTTCCGACAGAGGCCGAGATCGTGTCACTGGATGAGGGTGGGGCCGATCCCATCACATTGGCTATGGATGCGGTGGTCGAGCTTCCAGCGGGGCGGTATCGGGTCATGCTGGACACCGGGGCTGCGCTGGAAGTGGCGTTGGTTGAGGGAGACGCGCTGGAACTGACTTCCGCTGACTTCCAGCAGACCGAGTAGCCCGAAATCCTTGCCCAAACCTCGATTGCGCGGCATCGTTGGCGCGCAACGTGGGGTGGTGTGATGGATGACTTGAAGGATCCGAATGAGAATGCGTGGTACATTCTGTCGACGCTCTATGGAGAGCTGTCGGCGGACATGGACGACGATGAAGCCAGGGAACTGAATAAGCGGAATGCGGATGCTTGGAACGTGTGGGTGCGCCGCCACTTGTCCAGTGAAGCAGTCGCGCAATACGAAGCACTCACTGATCTAACGCTCAATGATCCAACACCGCGGTTTTGGACAGAGTTTCACAACCAGGTTGCGATCCGGTCAATTGGAATGGGCCTAGAAATCCCTGAAACGTTTGAACGGGTCAATCTGTCATCTCTGCACTTCACGCGCCCGGTCAGCTTTGCAAATCGCTTCTTTCCAAGTGTGACCTTTGCCAATTCGTGTTTCGAAGAAAACGTAGAGTTTGGAAGATCTGTTTTCTCAAAAACGGCCGAGTTCTCGCGCGCTACCTTCAAGAAGGACGCATTCTTCATCAGATCGCACTTTGCTGGCGACGCCCTCTTTCGCGGGCGTTTGCCCGGAGAGGACCCCAAAAAAACACCCCTGCCTGCCGCATTCGGCCCGCGCACATTCTTTTCCGGAGCCCGCTTCGCGCAGCGTGCTGATTTCTTCTGCCGCCGTTTCGGCCCCGACGACGGCAAAGTGACCGACATCAGTTTTGCAAATGCTGTTTTTGACGGCCCGCTCTCTTTTGAAGAGGCGCCGTTCACCGACCTGATGCCCGTGTTGACGAACACGACATTTCCGAATGCGAGCAAGGTGACGGCATCCGCTGACTACTGGCCGAAGCTACGACCCAGCCCTGTTGGTCGCTTGATCCGCTACATTCAGAATGGCCCCGAAACCTACACCACACAAAAACCTGAGACGGTCAAAGCCTCTGCTGCGACACTCCGCCATGCAATGTCCCGGCAGATGCTGCCCGAAGAAGAGCACTTTTTCTTCCGGCGGGAAATGTGGGGTGCGGCGCGGTCAGGTCCATTGATGGCGCGCCCGCTCATCTGGCTTTTCGGAGCGGTTTCTAATTACGGCCACTCTGTCGGACGCCCGTCGCTTTGCCTAGGTGCGCTATGGCTTGCCGGTTTCGCCACCTTCAGCAATCAAAGCTATGGGGACAACTTGATCCTTGGTTCTTGGGAAGCGGCGTTCTTTTCCTTTGCGAATATGTTCAAGTTCTTCGGGCTGCTTGACACCTATTTCGACGGGGTGGCGGGCGGCTTTCCTGAACGTATCCAGGTGCTGGCGGGTGCGCAGACTGTTCTTGCCTTCATCCTGCTCTTTTTCCTGGGCCTTGGCCTACGCACGCGGTTCCGGCTGCGATAGGTGGGTTGAAATCCACCTTACACGCGGCGCGGGCTTACTTCTGCTGCATCCGCTTGACCATGTTCAATGCCATGCGGCGCGGCAAGAGCGGCATGATCCAGTTCAGCATGAACCGCAGCCGCCAGTCGTTAATGGCGCGCAAGACGCCCATGCGCATGGCGTCATAGCCGAATTTGGCCACCTGCGCCGCGGTTGCGCCCTTTTGGGCGACAAGCTGTGTGTCTTCGAGATCAGCGCTTGCGGCAAACTCGGTCTCTACATAGCCGGGTTCCAATGCCGTGACGGTCACGCCCTTGTCGCGCAGTTCCGCGTCCAGCGCCTGTGAGAAGCTGCTCACATAGGCCTTGGTTGCAAAATACGTGGCTTGTAGCGGCCCCGGCATGTAGCTGGCGGTCGAGCTGACGTTGAGGATCTTACCGCCGCCTTGCGCCACCATGTCTTTGGCCACCATATGGGTGAGGCTGACGAGCGCCTTGACGTTCAGGTCGATCATGGCGAGGTCTTTGTCCAGATCGCGGTCGATGAAGGCCCCGTGCCCGCCGAAGCCAGCGTTGTTCACGAGGATGTCGACACGGGCGCCGTTGAGGGACGCGTAGAGATTTGCCGCGCCGTCAGCCGCGCCGAGATCCAGTGGAATGGTGGTAACGCTGACCTCATGCGCCTCTTCCAACTCCGTCTTCAGCGCATTCAACTCCTCCGCGCGGCGGGCGGTGACAATCAGATCGCCACCCCGGCGAGCGTGGTAGCGGGCGATCTCGCGTCCGATCCCGGAGGAGGCGCCAGTGACAAGGGCTGTATTGGACATGGGGTCTCTCCGATCTGTCTGGGCTGGGTCTTATCTGGGGAGGATCAGCCGCAATACAATGCAAAAGGCCGCCCCGAAGGACGGCCTTGATGCGTGTAAGGTGGGTCTTGACCCACCCCGCCCAAAGATCAGCGGCGGCGGTCGCGGCGTGATGACATAGGCTGGAACGCCACGCCCACATGCGCCTCGCAATAGGGCTTGCCAGATTGCACCGGCAGGCCGCAGAACCAGAACTCATCCGTTGCCGGATCGCCGACCGGCCATTTGCAGGTCTTTTCTGTCAGCTCCATCAGGTTGATCTTCTTGGCAGATTTTTCCACCTCGTTGACCTTGGCCAGCGCTTCGGGGCTGATCTCATTCGCCGATGGCTGTGGTGGCAGGGGTTGGCCGGCCGGGATGATCGCGCGGCGCGCGGCAGAGATCGGAATGCCATTCTCGTCCAGTTCCTGCTCTTCCTTCGGCGGGGTGGAGGCAGGTGCGGCCTTTGGTTTTGCTGTCGGCTTTGCCGCGGGCTTGGCCGCGGCGGCAGGTTTTTCCTTGGCGGCTTTGGCTGTGCTGGCCCCGTTGCCGGTGCTGCGGTTCGACAGGCCAAGGCGGTGGACCTTGCCGATCACCGCGTTGCGCGTGACGCCGCCCAACTCCTTGGCAATCTGGCTGGCCGACTGCCCTTCGCCCCACATCCGCTTGAGTGTCTCGACGCGTTCGTCTGTCCAGGACATGCGTGATCCTTCTTTGTTCTTGTGTCTGGCGCTGCGTGCAAACGGCAGGGCCTGAAAATCCATCCACACGACAATAGTGCTTGTCCCATCTGATGTGAAGGCGCAGGGGGCCGGTTTTCGCGATAGGCACCCTTGCGCCACAGGCAAGGCTGGCCATCGCGTGTAAACCGGTTATGTCTCGCCGCAAAGACGCGAAAAAAGAGGGCCACATGGCCGAACAAATCCAAATGGGCGTGCGCCGCTTTGGGCGCTTCAACTGGCTGGGGACGGCCACGCTTTTGCGGCGTGAGATTGCGCGCTTCATGAACGTCTGGTCGCAGACGGTGATGGCTCCACTGATCAACGCGGGGCTTTTCCTTTTGGTCTTTACGATCGCCATCGGATCGCAACGGGGCGACGTGATGGGCGTGCCTTTCATGACGTTTTTGGTGCCTGGCATCCTGACCATGACAGTGATCCAGAATGCATTCGCCAATACCTCGTCCAGCCTCGCCTCGGCCAAGATACAGGGAAATATCGTGGATACGCTGATGCCGCCCCTTTCGGCGGCTGAACTGGTGATGGGCTACATCGGCGGTGCCGTGGCGCGGGGTGCGCTGGTTGCGGTGGTGATCGCCATCGGGGCGGGCTTGTTTTTGGGGATCACCGTGCAGAACCCGATTTGGGTGTTGCTGTTTGTTTTGCTCGGTTCTGTCCTAATGGGCGGACTTGGCCTGATTGCCGGGATCTTTGCGAACAAGTTCGATCAGCTCTCGGCGATTTCAAACTTCCTCGTCACGCCGCTCGCCTTCCTCTCAGGCACCTTTTATTCGATCGAGGCGTTGCCACCGGTGATGCAGGCGCTCAGCCATGCCAACCCGTTTTTCTACATCATCGACGGTGTGCGCTTTGGGATGATTGGTGTCAGTGACAGCAGCCCATGGACCGGGTTGGTCATCGTCTTTGTCACCTGTGTCGTCGTGCTCGGCATCTGCTGGCGTTGGATGGATACGGGCTACCGGCTGAAGGCCTAGTAGACGTCGCGCACCGGAATGCCCCGCTCGGCCATCACAAAGACCAATGTGTCGATGTCGGGCAGATCACCGGCAAAGATTCCTTCCTGCCGTCCATCCTTGTAGACGATTGCGATCTCGGTTTCGATGCTGACCCGCGTCGCCCTGAGGTGAGAGATGTCATCAAGGGGCACGTACTTCGGTGTGCGCCAGGCAGAGAGAACAAGGTATTCGTCATCCACCCTGATCCCCGCCACAGGGCGCGGCAAAAGCATCCAGGCAATCGTTGCAGCTCCAAAGGCCCAGGCAGGCCAAATCAGGTAGTCCCGCTCTGTCATCATGACGACAAAGACAAGCAAAACCAGACAGATGGTGCCCAGCAAGATTGCACCCTTACTTGGTGCCCGCCGATACTCGTAAACTTCGCTCATACCCTCGCGCTAATTTACAAAAATGGCCGGAATTTGGCCGAGCTTCAGTTTGTCGGCACCGGAGCGTGCCGGATGGGTCTTTGCCTTTCACGCCACGCCAGAAGGGACGCACCGCACAAGATGATGACGGCCCCCGTGATGCTGATTGCATCGGGGATCACATCAAAGATCAGCAGGTCATATAGGGCCGCGAAAATCAGTGTCACGTAACTGAAGGGTGTGACAAAACTGGCATCTGCCCGCGCCATTGCATTGACGAAACAGGCCTGTGCAGCGGCCATGCAAGCCCCCAACGCGGCCAGGGCCGCCCATTGCCCCGCGCTGGGCATGATCCAGACGGGAATGACAGCCAGGCTCGACAGGCACAGACCGATTGCGTTGTTGATCAGCAGGATCTGAAAGGGGCGTTCGCGGTTTGCGAGCTTCTTGATAAAGACCAGCTCCATCCCCATCAGCAGTGCCGCCCCAAGCGCTAAAATGCCTGCCAGTTGAAAGGTGTCTGGTCCGGGCCGAAGCAGGATCAGCGCACCGATCAGGGCCATGGCAGCCGCCAGCCAGCGCCACGGGCCCACACGCTCCCCCAGAAGCGGGATGGCTAGCATCATGCCGAAAACCGGGTTCAGAAAGCTGATCGCGGTTGCATCGGACAACGGGATGTAGGCCACAGCGGCAAACATCAGCGTCACACCGCCCCAGCCGAAAAACGTGCGCCCGATGTGCAAACCGGCATGCGGCCGCGTGAACCGGGGCCGCAAGATCAGCGCGGCAGTGCCGATGGTGACAAAGGCGAAAACAAAACGCCCGTGGCTGACCTGAAGCGGGTGCAGATCAGGGCCAAGCGTTCCCGTGCCAAGCGCCTTGGCCAACAGCATCGTGCCCGCGATAAACGCGGTGGCGGCCAGCATGAACATGATGGCCAGACTGGGATTCTGGGGGCGGTCGGTCATAGGGCCTGATTGCCCCGTTGCTGTGCTTCGTACAAGACAGGAAATCAGGGGCTTCCCAAGCCGCACAGAAGCGGCTAACCAAGCGGCATGACAACGCTGGTGACATATTCCATCCGACGCCGACGCTAATCCGCGCCGTCCCATCCCGTTCGTCCACCTTTCACATCATTGACACCTATGACCCGGTTCTGCACCAATCGGGCGAGTTTTTGAAGGAAGTAAGCCATGATCGCTTCTGTTCTGCCGACCTATAACCGTGCCCCGCTGAGCTTTGTCTCGGGTGAGGGCAGCTGGCTGACCGAGGCGGACGGGCGACGTTTTCTGGATTTAGGCGCCGGGATCGCGGTAAACGCGCTGGGCCACGCACATCCGGTGCTGGTGGAGGCGCTGAACACCCAGGCGCAGAGCCTCTGGCATGTCTCAAACCTCTACCAGATCCCGGCACAGCAGGCGCTAGCCGACGCGCTGGTGGACAAGACATTCGCCGACACGGTGTTTTTCACCAACTCCGGCACCGAAGCCTGCGAACTGGCCGTCAAGATGGCCCGGAAATACTGGTATGATCAGGATCAGCCTGAGCGGGTAGAGATCATCACCTTCTCCGGCTCGTTCCACGGCCGGTCCAGCGCCGGGATTGCGGCCGCCGGGTCCGAAAAGATGACGAAGGGGTTCGGGCCGTTGCTGCCCGGTTTCGTTCACTTGGACTTTGGCGATCACGATGCGCTGCAGGCCGCCATCAACGACAAGACCGCAGCCATCCTTGTTGAACCCGTGCAGGGCGAAGGCGGCATTCGCCCGCTGCCGGATGCCTGCCTCAAGGGTCTGCGCGATCTTTGCGATGAGCACGGCATCCTGATGATC
Organism: Pseudomonadota bacterium; assembly: GCA_039821425.1. Taxonomy (GTDB): domain Bacteria; phylum Pseudomonadota; class Alphaproteobacteria; order Rhodobacterales; family Rhodobacteraceae; genus Yoonia. The sequence continues at coordinate 10,998 of JBCBOD010000049.1, read as the reverse complement.
CTAGACGAGGTGCAGTGTGGCATGGGGCGGACAGGCAAGCTCTTCGCGCATGAATGGGCCGGGGTGAACCCTGACATCATGATGGTCGCCAAAGGGATCGGTGGGGGTTTCCCGCTGGGGGCCGTGCTGGCAACCGAACGCGCGGCCTCTGGCATGACGGCGGGCACGCATGGATCCACCTATGGTGGCAACCCGCTGGCCTGTGCTGTCGGCGCCAAGGTGATGGAGATCGTGGGCGACGATGCGTTCCTGTCGGACGTGAACCGGAAGGCCGGGCAGTTGCGCCAGCGGCTTGAAGGCCTTGTCGCTGCGCACCCTGACGTTTTCGAAGGTGTGCGCGGATCCGGGCTCATGCTGGGGCTTATGTGCAAAAAGTTGAATACGGATGTGGTTTCCGCAGGCTATGATCAGGCTGTTCTGACTGTTCCTGCCGCAGACAACGTGGTGCGGCTGCTGCCAGCGCTGACCATTGCCGAGGCAGAGATCAACGAAGCTGTCGACCGCCTTGATGCGGCGGCGTCCCAACTCGAAAGGGCCGATGCGTAACTATACATTCCGCACATTGACCAAGGCAGACCTGCCACTGATGCAGCGCTGGCTCAGCACCGCGCACGTCAAGGTCTGGTGGCCGGATGCGGAAGCACAGGTTGCGCGGATGGAGCGTGATATGAACAGCCAGAAGATCGCCATGTTTGTCGTTTGCCTGATCAAACAGCCCTTTGCATATCTGCATGATCATGACGCGCGGGCGTTTGACATGCCCGAGTTTTCGGATCTGCCAACGGGTGCGCGGGTCATGTCCACCTTTGTGGGGGACAAGGATTTCATGGGGCAGGGGCATTCGGTGGGTTACATTGATGCGTGGGTCCGCGAGATCCGCTTGCGCTATCCGATGGTTGCGACAGCCCCCAATACCACCAACACGCGCGAGATCAGCGTGTTCCGCAAGGCCGGATTCCAGAACCGCCGACTTGCCAGCAACCGCAAAGGGCAGTTGCTGCAAGTGATGACACACCTCTAACGACCGGCCAGACGGCGCAAAGGCGACAGAAATGACCCATTTTCTTGATATTCACACCACCCCTGCGGATGAGTTGCGGGGGATCATCGACAACGCTCGTGCGATGAAAACAGATCGCGCTGGCAAGCCGAAAGGCACGCCCGACGCCGAACAGCCGCTTGCCGGGCATATGGTGGCGCTGATCTTCGAGAAGCCCTCGACCCGCACGCGCGTGTCGTTCGACGTCGGCGTCCGCCAGATGGGCGGACAGACGCTGGTGCTGTCAGGCGCTGACATGCAGCTGGGCCATGGGGAAACGATTGCAGACACCGCGCGGGTGCTCTCCCGCTATGTCGACCTGATCATGATCCGCACGTTTGAAGAACAGACACTCTTGGAAATGGCCGAATATGCCAGTGTACCGGTGATCAACGGGCTGACCAACCGCACCCACCCCTGCCAGATCATGGCGGATGTGATGACGTTTGAAGAACACGCCGGCCCGATCAAAGGCAAAAAGGTCGTCTGGTCCGGCGACGGCAACAACGTCTTCGCCAGCTTTGCCCATGCTGCCAAACAGTTTGAGTTTGATCTCGTGTTCACCGGCCCACCACCGCTGGACCCCGAGCCAGCACTCGATGGGCTCTACACCACCGTGCGTGACCCGAATGAGGCGGTGCAGGGCGCGGATCTTGTGGTCACGGACACATGGGTGAGCATGCATGATCCGCAATCAGCCCGCGAAAGGCGCCACAACCAGCTGCGCGGGTATCAGGTCAACGACGCACTGATGGCCAAGGCCAAGGATGACGCGCTTTTCATGCACTGCCTGCCCGCGCACCGCGATGATGAGGCGACAAGCAGCGTCATGGACGGCCCGCATTCGGTGATTTTTGACGAGGCCGAGAACCGGCTGCACGCCCAGAAGGCGATCATACGCTATTGCTTGGGGGTTTAGGGAAGGTTCGGTTGTACTAACTTGCGCGCGCTCTGCTTCGTGGCAAGGGTCGGGTCCGAGCCCCAACTATTTTCGCAAGTCTAGGCAACGATTAGGCCGTATGTGCCATGCCCGACCTCGGGTGGGCCGCGCCACCAAATGGCCGGTGGCGTCTTAGAGTATCGGCGAAACAAGAGTTGCGGATGCTGCAGTGAATGCCCTCCCGGGGGGAAGGTCGGGCATGGCGCATACGCGCCGGGTTTCGCGAGTGACATCGTTAGGTGCTAATGAAACGGTGGCATCGTCCGCAAAGCGCCCGCACGTGCGGTACACCCGGCTTTTCATGCACTGCCTGCCTACTGCGATGATGAGGCGACCAGCAGCGTCATAAGTGGCCCGCACCCGGTGATTTATACAAGGCCGAGAACCGGCTGCACGCCCAGAAGGCGATCATGGGCTAGTGTTTGGGGGTCTGAGCAGGTTTCAGCGCCTTGAGCAGTTTCCGCAGACCCGCGTCATCGACCTTCTTGATCGCTTTTGACAGGGTCAGCCACTTGCGCTTTCGCCGCCCGGCTTCGGGGTAGCGTTTGACCATGTGCTTGACGTCGATCCGGTAGACGGTGACGTGGCAAACAGCCTTTTTGCCGCCATCAAGCAGCTTGCGGGTCACGTAGCCGCCGATGGGTGCTTTGCTGACCTTGCCCTTGTCGACACCGGCCTCTTCCCAGGCTTCGACCTTGGCGGCCTGCGCGTCTGTCAGGCCGTCCATCGGCCAGCCCTTCGGCACGATCCAACGTCCGCCGGATGACTTGATGAGCAGGACCTCGGTGTGCCGCTTGTTCTGGCGCACGCAAAGCGCGCCGACCTGCGAGACAATCGCGTCGGTCACGACAGGCACCTCTTTACCCGTCCAGAATTTCTGGCTCAGTCTGCTCATGTGATACTGCCTAAAGGCTTATTTCTTAAAAATTATGATAACACGGCGGCGTTCACGTGGCAAACGGAGGCATTCCATACCCCTACTTGCGCCGTGGTTTGGCCCGCAAGGTCGGGTCAGCGACGCGCGGGTCTTCTGGCCAGGGATGCTTGGGGTAGCGCCCGCGCATGTCGCGCCGCACGTCCGCATAAGAGCTGTCCCAGAAACCCACGATGTCTTGCGTCACCTGCACTGGCTTCTGCCCCGGTGAGAGGAGCGTGATCCGCAGCGCTGTCTTGCCGACCATCGGGTGCTGTGTGATGCCGAACATTTCCTGCAGACGCAGCGTGATTTCCGGCGCTTCGCCGCTGTAGTCAATCGGGATCTTGCGATCGAGCGGGGTGGTGAAATGGGCCGGTGCCTCCTTGTTCAGCCGCTGGGTCTGGTCCCAGTCGAGCATGGCTTGCAGGGCGGGCAGGACGTCGAAAGCCTTCCAGTCGGCGGTTGAGCGCACGCCTGTCAGATGCGGCAATAGCCAGTCTTCCAGGCCGTCCATCAGCGTGTCGTCATCCATCGCTGGAAACCCATCCACCATGCCGACCCGCGCCCGGAACCGCGCCGCGGCGGGCGACAGGCGCAGCCCAAGCTGACGCACACCGTCGAGCATCGCACGGGCGACATCCTCTGCCGGGGCATCCTGCCAGTGCCGGTCATCGAGGATCAGCGCGCCGAGGCGTTCCTGCTGGCGGGTTTGCACCTCGCCAGTGCGGCGTGACCATGCGCAGGTGTTCTCCCATGCGATCTGATCGCCGGAAGTCGCGCGCAACTCTTTCTCTGTCAGGGCGGCGGCCTGCCTGATCCTTGCCTCGCGCGTGTCACCATCAAGGTCGGTGACCACGATCAGCCGTTGCCCTGCCAGCGGGTCCTCTGGCGTCATGAACGCCCCCTTACCGCCTGACAGAACATAGCGTGGGTCCTTGCCTTTGCGTCGCAACCCGATCCGGTCGGGGTAAGCAAGCGCGGCCATCTGGCCGAGGCTAAGGCCAGCACCTTTCGGCAGCCCATTGGCCAGACGCGAAACCTCCGCTTTGATCTGGCCGATGGCCGCAGGCACCACCTGACCCGGCCCGTCGTACCGCCCCTTCAAGGCAGAGAGGCGCAAGGCAAGATCAGCCGGCGCACCCCGCAGCGGGTCGCGGGCGGAAAGCAGGGCGGCGAGCGGTGCGGCTTCGGCTCCGGCCACCTGCAGCATATGCGCCAGACGCGGGTGCGTCGGTGTTGCTGCCAGCGCGCGGCCATGCGCGGTGATCCGATTTTCCGCATCCAGCGCACCCAGATCGCGCAGCAACGCGCGTGCCGAAGCCAGCGCCCCCTCCGGTGGCGGTGTCAGGAACGCCAGATCGTCACTGCCCCAAAGCGCCAGTTCCAGGGCAAGGGGGGCGAGGTCTGCCGCCTCGATTTCGGCTGGGGGGAAGGCGGGCAAGGCACCACGTGCGCCTTCGGTCCAGAGGCAGTAGGCGTCGCCGGCTGCCACACGGCCCGCGCGCCCCGCACGCTGGCGCACCTCGGCTTTGCTCGCTTTCTCCGTCACCAGCCGCGACATGCCGGAGGCCGGGTCAAACCGCGCGCGCCGGGCAAGGCCCGCGTCCACGACAACACGGATGTCCGAGATGGTGAGCGAGGTTTCGGCGATAGACGTGGAAAGCACGATCTTGCGCCCGTCCTTGAGCGGTGCAATCGCTTTGCGTTGTTCGGCGAATGGCAAGGCGCCGTAGAGCGGCATGATCTGGCAGTCCTTCGGCAAACGGCCAGAAAGCTGTGCGGAGACACGGCGTATCTCACCTTCGCCGGGCAGAAAGACGAGAACGCCGCCTGGCGTCTCGGCGATTGCCTCTGCCACCCTGTCCGCAACGGCCTGATCCAACCGCACTGTTTTGGGCGTGGCGCGGGGCAGATAGTGCGTGGTGATGGGGTAGGAACGCCCTTCGGAGGTGATGATGGGCGCGTCATCCAACATCTCTGCCACCGGGGCGGCGTCGAGCGTTGCCGACATCACCAAGAGCAAAAGATCAGGGCGCAGGGCCTGTCGCACCTCCCACGTCAGCGCGAGGCCTAGGTCGGCGTTCAAGGAACGTTCGTGGAATTCATCGAAAATCACCGCACCGACACCGGGCAGTTCCGGATCGGTCTGCAACATGCGCGTCAGGATGCCTTCGGTGACGACCTCTATCCTTGATCCCGGTTTGCTGTCGCCGCGCATGCGATAGCCGGCCTGCCCACCCGGTGCCTCACCCAGACCTTCGGCAAGCCGTTCCGCCGCGGCACGGGCGGCCAGACGGCGGGGTTCGAGCATGATGATCTTGCCGGGGGTCAGCGCGGCCTCCAGCATCGCCAGCGGGACCCGTGTGGTTTTCCCGGCCCCAGGCGGGGCCTGCAGAACGGCGCGCCCATGCTGGGCGAGCGCCGCTGTCAGCGCGGGCAGGATCGGATCAATGGGCAGGGCGGTCATGGCCACCTGTCTGTGTCCGCGGAGCAGGGTGGGTCAAGACCCACCTTACAAAGGGGCGCCGCCGGACATGAAAAAGGCCCGTGTCACATCTGACCGGGCCCTTCAAAATCTGTCTTTCGCGGATCAGCCTTAAGAGGCGGCAGCGATCTGCTTTTTGACTTTCAGTGCGTTCGCCGACAGCTCTGCATCCTTGGCCTTTGCCATGAAGGCATCCAGACCACCGCGGTGATCAACCGTGCGCAATGCAGCGCTGGAGATCTTGAACTTGAAAGAGCGGCCCAGCGTGTCGGACTGCAGCGTCACGTCCTGCAGGTTTGGCAGAAAGCGGCGCTTTGTTTTGTTGTTGGCGTGGCTGACATTGTTGCCAGACATCGGCCCTTTACCTGTCAGTTCGCAACGGCGCGACATGAGCGTTTTCCTTGTCTGTGGGACGCACCACACCCTGTCGGGCACGGCATCCGGTGATACGGCTGCACCCCGCTGCGCAGGGTGATGAATAAGATCAGCGCGAGATAGGCGGAATCGGTGAAGGCGTCAACCCGGGTATTGGGTGTTTTGCAGCAGTGCGGCGTCGGCTCAATCGTCTGCGACGTTTGTGGTGCGCAGGCGTGCATACAGCGGTGACAAAACCATCTCGGCAGCCGCGATTGGTGTCTTTGCGCCGGATGCAACGGCGGCTTCCGCCGCGGCGATCAGGCTGCTTGTCTCGGTATCCTCATTGAGAAGCCGCAATAGCCCCATTCTGATATCTTCGGCCAGCCAATGCTGTGCCTGCGCCTGCCGCGTGCCTGCCCAGATACCAGCCTCTTGCCGCCAGGAGGAAAGCGTTTGCATCTCTTCCCAGGCGTCCGCCAAACCGTCCTGTTCCAGCGCTGAAACGGTCATCGCTTTTGGAAAACCCTCTGGATCCTGCGGCCGCTTGCGCAAGAGCCGGAGCGCACCGGCATAGTCCGCGCAGGTCCGCGTGGCCTGGGCTTTCAGTTCCCCATCGGCCTTGTTCACGAGGATCAGATCGGCCATCTCCATGATCCCGCGCTTGACCCCTTGCAATTCATCCCCACCAGCCGGGGCGAGGAGCAGCACAAAGAGGTCTGACATCTGCGCCACAACCGTTTCCGATTGGCCCACGCCAACGGTTTCGATGAGCACGATGTCAAAGCCTGCCGCCTCGCACAGCGCAACGGCCTCGCGCGTGCGCCGCGTCACGCCGCCCAGCTCCGTCTGGCTGGGAGAGGGGCGGATGAAAGCATTCGGATCGCGCGCCAACTGGTCCATGCGGGTCTTGTCGCCAAGGATCGAACCACCGGAACGGGCCGAGGAGGGGTCAATCGCCAGAACCGCCACCCGTTTGCCCATGCCGGTCAGCATTAGGCCAAAACTCTCGATGAACGTCGATTTGCCCACGCCGGGTGTGCCGGACAGGCCAATGCGGATCGCCTGACGGTCCGTCCCCACGGCCTCTAACAGGGCCAGCGCGTCTGCTCGGTGATCGGCCCGCCCGCTTTCGATCAGGGTGATCGCTCGGGCCAAGGCGCGCCTGTCACCAGCACGCAGTCGGGTCGCGAGGTCAGGGATATCGGCAGGGCTGCGCATGGCTCTTTTTGGTCCGGGCCTTTCGAAAGGTCCAGCTGAAACTCAGGACCTTGGCGTCAATTCCGCCACCCAAGCGGGCACGACTTCGGTTGCGGGGCCAAAGCGCCGCGCGCCAAAGGCATTGGCGCGGGCGGAGGGGGCAAGGTTGATTTCCAGCGTCTCACCCCGTGCCAGCTCCACAAGGCCTGCCGCCGGATAGACCTCTGCCGAGGTGCCGATGGCGACGAAAAGGTCCGCAGACTGAACGGCCTCTGCAATCGTGTCCATCGCGTAAGGAACCTCTCCAAACCAGACGACATCTGGCCGTGTGGCCGGGGCGGCACAGGCTGGACACGGGTCACTTGGGTGCATCTCTCGGGGCGCGTCCCAGCGGTGGCCGCAAGCATTGCAGAGCGCGCGCAAAAGCTGCCCGTGCATGTGGATGACGCGCGGACTGCCCGCCCGTTCGTGCAAGTCATCGACGTTCTGGGTCACCAGCGTGACGTCATGCGCCCTCGCAAGGGCAGCGAGGGCCAGATGCGCCGCGTTTGGTGTGGCCTCAAGGCAATTGGCCCGCCGCGCATTGTAGAAATCATGCACGAGGGCGGGGTTTCGGACAAAGCCTTCGGGCGTCGCGACCTCGCTCAGGTCATATTTCGTCCACAGCCCGTCTTCGTCGCGAAACGTGCCAAGGCCGCTTTCAGCCGAGATGCCTGCACCTGTCAGGATGGTAATCTTCATGGGCCCACTCTGATGCTGCGGACTGACGGGAACAAGGGCCGAAGCTAGGCGAGACCACGGAAGTGGGTTAGTCTGCGACCAGATATGGGAGGGGGATATGCAGAAAACACCTTGGCACCTGTGGGCCATCGGTATCCTGTCGCTCGTTTGGAATGCGGGCGGCGCGATGGACTACACCATGACGAAACTGCGCGTCGCAGCCTATCTGGAGGCCCTGCCAGAGGCGGCGCTGCGGATGCTGGATCAGGCCCCGACGTGGTTTGATGTGACCTGGCCGATCGGGGTCTGGTTTTCGGTCATCGGGTCAATTCTGCTGCTGGCGCGGTCCCGGTTCGCAGGCGCGGCCTTCGCGATCTCGCTGCTGGGGCTGATCGGATCGTCCATCTACACATACGGCATGGCCGAGGTGTCGATGCTGGCGGTGGGTGGTACGGCGGCAGTGGTCTTTGCCGTGGCGATCCCGGTGGTCCTGATTGCACTCTGGATTTATGCTCGGGCGATGACGCGGCGGGGGGTCTTGCGCTGACACGGGTCCTGTTTGTCTGTCTGGGGAACATCTGCCGATCCCCTGCGGCGGAGGGGGTGATGCGTGCGCTCGCCCCGGAATGGGAGATCGATAGCGCAGGCACAGGAGGCTGGCATGTGGGCGATCCGCCTTATCCGCCCATGCAAGCCGCCGCCGCCAAACGGGGCTATGACCTGAGCGATCTGCGCGCGCAGCAGTTCACAGCGGCCGATTTCGACAGGTTTGACCTGATCGTCGCCATGGACCGGCAGAACCTTGCAGATATCGAACGGCTGCGCCCCGGAGGTTCGGAAACCCCGGTGATCACGATGGCGGACACGGATGTGCCTGATCCCTACTACACGCGGGATTTCGACGGTGCGCTGACGATGATCGAGGCAGCCGCTAGGCGTCTGCTGGCTGACAGATCTCGCTAGCAAGGTCGGCATAGGCGCGGTAGCGATCCCAGAACCGCTCATCCCGCCAATTGTCCGACTGGCGGGTATCTTGCGCCAGCTGCGGGTCGGCAAAGAAGGTCGCCGCGCGCGCCTGTTCACTGCCCGAAAGCGCCTGATTGGCGACCTGCTGAATACAGGAACAGAGCGCGGGCGAGGCCGCACGGCGGTCCGCCTCCAGACAGGCCTGCGAGATATCCCCGCTCGCCCCGCGTGAGCTGCCGCCACAGGCCGCCGCGGACGCCAGCGCGCCCAACATCAACAAATACCGCATCGTTCATCCTCTGCTGGGTGCGCAGGTTTGTCCCGCGTCACCGGATGGGGTGCCTCTTGCGGGTGAGTATGGCGATTGCACGACGCGGTTGCAATCGGTGACGCATATTTGTGAGAGGGGTTTGCGCCCTCAGTTCGCCGTACAGCACCCCGACAGAAGCGCGTTCGCATCACCGGTCAAGATAACATCCAACGTCCATCCAAGTGTTTGGCCTGTGCCGGCTGCAATGCACTGGCTGCGCGACAGAACGCCGGTGATCTGGCTGCTTGTGAAAGCGTAGCGCAGGGTGCCCTCGTTCTGGGAGGGGGCGGACCATTCCACGAGGTTTTCGGTTGATCCGGCGGGGGAACTGAAAGTGGCGGTGCCTGTCTCGGAAAGCGTCAGCGACCAGAATGGCTCACCCCCGCTGCAGCGCAGGCCCACGGGCAGGCCGCTTTCCAACTGCGGTTGCGGCACGTCTTCGAGATAGCGTGCCGCGACCCATGCATTGCCTTCCTGCCAGGTGATCTGCGCCCAAGTGCCATCGGCGCTGTAGTCGATCACCTCGACCTGCGCACCCGCATTTAGATCACCGATATCGGCAAACTGCGCCCCGGCACCGTCACGCACGTTCAGGACATCACCGGCAGAAATACCCGTGACCTGCGCCAAGGATGGCAGCGTTTCGGCCTGTACCGGCGAAGCGAGCAAGAGCGCGGCGCAGAACGCCGCGCCAAGCGCCTTAGGACATGCGTAGCCAGTTGCTGTGGACCCAACCTGTATCATCCGGCTTCCCGTCAATCATTTCAGACACAAGCCACCATGCGCCCTCGGCCTCGATCTTTACGACGATGGTCCCGTCCTTCAAGTTCTTAATTTTCTGATGCGAGACACCGGGGCCGGTACGCATGTTCAGCCCGCTGGCGCTGACGACGGTGTGGGTTAGCTCCACCTCACCGGAATCGTCATCGCGCCCAAAGACGGCAGAACGGAACCGCTCCATATCCCAAGCTGGACCCGGGTCTTGCTTGCGGCCGGGTGAGATATCGTCGTGGCCCAGAATGTGCTGCGGTCCAAGGTCATAGGCTTCCGCTATGGCGCGCACCATCTCGATGCAGCTGTCGATCTGCGCCTCGTCGTAAATCTCCCACCCCCGGGCGGAGCTTTCGTTCTTGTGGGTCGCCTTGATCACCCGATCGTCCGGGACAGAGGTGCCGGTCCAGGATTTCCAATTGCCATCCTGCCCGTTCAGCCAGCCCCAGTTCGCAATCTCGATGCCCACGGAGTGGCTGTTGAGGCCATCAATCCCGTTCCACCGGCTGCGGCCCGCATGCCAGCAGCGCTCATTGAACCGCGCCATCTGTGTAATCGCACCATCATGCCCCAGAACGATATGGGCAGATGCCTTGTGCGCAGGATTGTTGAAGACATTCACCGCACTTTGGGCGGTGCCGCCAGCCGTATAGTGGATGATCACATACTTCGGTTTGCCGCCCTGCAAGGTGCCGTTCTTGTTGGGGGTCTCATCAAAGGTCACGCCTTTGCCGTTGGAAAAAAGGAGACGATGATTTTTAACGCGCATGACTTCCTCCAATAAATAAATCAAATACAGTCGCGAAATCGAATGTCGGCAGTGTAGCGCAGGTTTCGGGATTTGTCGCGTGTTCCGTCAAAAACCTCTGCTGCAGCGCGGCGTTCTCCCGTCAACCGGACCTCCTTCGCGTTCGCCTGTTTCGCCATGTGAGGCCTGCGTCACTCTCCCCATTGACCGCCCCCCAAATCCCTTCCATATCCTCGGCTATGACCGATCTTTCGCAAATCCGTAACTTCTCTATCGTGGCTCATATCGACCATGGGAAATCCACGCTGGCTGACCGTCTGATCCAGTCCACGAACACCGTGGCCGACCGGGACATGAAGGAACAACTGCTCGACGCGATGGATATCGAGCGGGAGCGGGGGATCACCGTCAAGGCCAACACGGTGCGCATCGACTACATCGCGCAGGATGGTGAGACATACGTGCTGAACCTGATCGACACGCCCGGCCACGTGGATTTCGCCTATGAGGTCTCGCGGTCCATGCGCGCGGTCGAAGGCTCTCTGCTGG
>JBCBOD010000133.1:0-9800 GCA_039821425.1 Pseudomonadota bacterium | reverse complement strand
CCCCAGTTCAGCGAGCTTGAGATGTGATAGGCGATCCGGTTCGAGATAAAGACACCATCCGTGCCACCAACAATTTCAGGCGTGATGTAGTAGCCAATTGCGAGGATGAAGACGAGGATTGAGCCTGCGCCAATCCCCGGTACGGACTGCGGGAAGTAAACGCGCCAGAAGGCTGTCCAATTGGTGGCACCCAGGCTCTTTGCGGCGCGTAGATAGCTGGGTGGGATCGTCTTCATGACCGAGTACAGCGGCAAGATCATAAAGGGCAGCAGGATATGCGTCATGGCGATAACGGTCCCTGTTGCGTTATTCATCAGGATCAAACGGTTGGCGTCATCTACAAACCCAAGCCAGACAAGGATATCATTGATGACCCCTTGTTGTTGCAGCAGCACTTTCCACGCCGAAGTCCGCACAAGCAAAGAGGTCCAGAACGGCAGCAGCACCAGGATCATCAACACATTCGCGGTGCGCAGCGGCAAGTTCGCCAAAAGCCACGCGACGGGATAACCCAGCAAGATGCAGCTGCCAGTAATCACCAGTGACATCCAAAGCGTGCGGATAAACAGCTTGTTGTAGATCTGTTGGTTCTCCGGCCGCATTTGCGCGCCATCAGGCCCCTTTTCCATATCAATGGCATTCAGGAAGTAACCTGACGTGTAATCGGGGCTGTAAATCTTGATCGTCTGCCAAACCTCCGGGTCCAGCCAGTCTTCGTCCAGCTCCGCAAAGGCGTCGCGCATCATCAGTTCGGGTAACTGGCTGAGGTTGGCTGTCAGCAGACGCAGATCGTCGCCATGCGGCCCATCATAGGCATTCACGGCCGCAACGGTTTCAGGGTTGCGCAGGTCAAGGCCAAGCCCGGCATAGACGGCCTCCCACGGGTCACGAGTGGCGACATCGCGCTCTTCTTCGATGGCTTCGAAAATTGCCCAGTCCGCATAGGCCGCGGACGCAATGGGCAGCATCTCAACCATCGCACTTGAAAGGGTCAGCCCCACGTCGCCGTCGAATTCTCCGGGCACCATCTGGTTCCACAAGGCGCGCCGGTCTTCCAAAAGCGCGTCGCCACCGGTGCCTGACATCATGGCAAACCAAGTTTCACCATCTTTCAATGCAGGTGCGATGTCCTCAATCGGGTCCTGCCATTCCTCGCCAATGTCATCGAGGTTACGGCCAGAGGTGCGAAAAAGTGACGATGTCCCGGTCTGTTCATAGTTCAGACGGGTGCCGAGCTTGGTGTGCTCCTTCGCTTCGGCGGCCTTGAACAGATCGAAGAATAGCGCCTGAAAAACCGCCTCTCCCGGTGGGTCTTCTGTGTTCGCGTCCCACGCTTCGAGCGCGGCGGTCGCTTCGGGCATCGTGTTTGAAACGATCTGGTTCTCAACCGAGCGGAACAACATCGTCGCGATGGGGATGATGAAGGTGATCACAACGAACAGCAGAAGCGGCGCGATCAGCGCAAGCGCGCGCAGCTTTTGGCGGCGCAACGCGCGGGCCAGGCTTGTTTTCAGCGGTGTGCCGTCCGCGGCCAGCATTGTGCCGGAGGATGTCATGTCACTCATGTGGGCCCCGTCGGTCCAGTCATTCTTGCGAGCGTTGGCCGAAGGTTGACAGCCAATGCTGTGATTGAGGGATGGGAAGGGCCCAGAGGCCTCTCCCCAAGCAACAGATTACTGTGCCAGCCAAGCCTGGAACTTCGCGTCAATATCGTCGCGATAGTCAGCCCAGAACTCGTAGTTATACAGGAACGTGTTCGCTGCATTGTCTGGGTCCGTCGGCATGTGCTGGGCCATTTCGATGCCCAGTGTCGCATGCTGACCGACAAGCGGTGCAGAGGACAGGCGTGCAGGACCGTAAGAGATGTACTTGGCCTGATCCGCAAGGCGCTGCGTATCTGTGGCGAAGTAGACGAAGTCCAGTGCGCGCTGCAGACGATCCTCTGGTAGACCTTCAGGGATGATCCAGCCATCAAGGTCGAACACCTGCGCATCCCACATCATGCCGATTGGTTGGCCTTGCTCTTCGATCGCCGCAAAAAGGCGCCCGTTGTAGGTCGAGCCCATGAAGATTTCGCCATCGGCAAGAAGCTGGGGCGTATCAGCACCGGCGGACCACCAGATCACGCTGTCCTTGATGGTGTCCAATTTGGCGAGCGCCTGTTCCTGGCCCTCTTCGGTGGCCAGAACGTCATAGACATCTTCCTTGGCGACACCATCGCACAGCAGGGCCCATTCAACGTTATTGATTGGACGCTTTTCAAGCGCACGCATGCCAGGATAGGTGGCCAGGTCAAACACGTCGCAAATGTCGTCAGGGGCACCAACACCTTCTGGCACCATGTCTGTGCGGTAGCCAAAGGTTGTCGAGTAGACGATCTGTGGGATGAAGCAGTCACCCACCAGAAGGTCGCCAAAGTCATCTTCGGCAGATGTACCATCAGGCGCAGCCGCAAGCTGTTCTTCAGGGTCAATCTCGATCGCGAGGCCTTCATCACACAGGCGCAACGCGTCCGCGGCAACGACGTCAACAACATCCCATGTGATGTTGCCAGCTTCGTTCATCGCACGCAGCTTTGCCACGGCTTCGGCCGAGCTTTCGTCCCAAGTGACGCTGACACCTTCGTTCATCGCGACATATGGATCGGTATAGGCATTGATCTGGCTTTGCTGATAGGCGCCGCCCCAGCTGACCACTGTCATTTCACTTGCCATGTGGCCATCGGCATGGGCCAGGCTGGCCAGAAGGCCGACTGCCGAGACCGCCGAAACGATTTGGATCTTTTTCATGTTAACTCCCATGTTGTCTCTCGTATTTTTCTGAACGGGCCACGAGTTTACCCGAATACTCGCAAACCGCAGTGCAGCTGCGGTCGCAAGGTTTTGCGTCACGCATCAAGTGCGCGGCAATCCTGTGGCAACCATCCGATGTCGACCTGCGTTCCAGGTGTCAAACGGGGCTGGTCGGGCGCGTTACGTGTCTTGACCACGAACTGGTCGTTTCCGGCCACGCGCAGGCGGCTGCGGAACGTATCGCCCATGTAGATGAATTCGAGCACTTCGGCTTTGAGCGTGTGCGCACCGGCCTGCAGCCGATCCTTGTTCATCTCAACCCGTTCGGGCCGGATTGACACGCGCGTGCGGTCGCCCACGTTCGCAACGTTGACCGGTTTGGCATCGATGATTTCGCCGCCATCGAGTTTCACCTCGCAGACGTCAGGCCCCTTGATTTGGGTGACAACACCCTCAAGTGTGTTGTTTTCGCCAATGAACTGCGCCACGAAACTGTTCTCGGGCTCTTCATAAAGCGTGTCAGGCGGCGCAAGCTGTTGGATCCGCCCATCCTCAAACACGGCCACGCGGTCAGACATGGTCAACGCTTCGGTCTGGTCATGCGTCACGTAGACGGTTGTAATGCCGAGATCATGCGCAAGGCGCGTGATTTCAAACTGCATGTGTTCCCGAAGCTGCTTGTCGAGTGCGCCGAGCGGTTCATCCATCAAAACGAGCTCAGGCTCGAACACCAGCGCACGTGCAAGCGCAATCCGCTGCTGCTGCCCTCCGGACAACTGTGCTGGGCGGCGGCCGCCGAAACTCCCCATCTGGACCATATCCAGCGCGCGCTTGACCTTTTCCTCGCGGACAGACTTGTCCAATTTGCGTACTTCCAGTGGGAAGGCGAGGTTTTCGGCAACGGTCATATGCGGAAATAGCGCGTAGTTCTGAAACACCATCCCGATGCCGCGTTTGTGCGGTGGAATATTGTTGATGGGTTTGCCATCCAGCAGGATCTCACCGTGCGTGGCTGTTTCAAAGCCTGCCAGCATCATGAGGCAAGTTGTCTTGCCCGAACCTGACGGCCCCAGCATCGTCAAAAACTCGCCTTTCGGCATCGAAAGATTGAGGTCTTTCACGACAAGGTTTTCGCCGTCGTAAGACTTCTGAACCCGATCAAAAGCTACAAACGACTGGTCAGCTGCGGCATCCAGCACACATTTCTCCCCTGTTGGTTGGCCATTTTGATTGGCCTTTGTTACCGATGATCACACCATCCATGGCCGCGGCTCGCAACCGATAATGTATGTTTGGTGGTGCAACGGTCTGTTTTTTCATAGTTTTGCACATTTTTTCATGTGCCAGAAAAGGGCGGAGTTGCTGGAAAAGACCGGCTTTTTGATCCGGCCCTCGATCTTGGGAATCGCCGTGCGGGTCTTCAGATTGGTGCAACTCAGAAAGACGCCGTCCACTTTCGGGTCCTCGCCCAGTGTGACAGCCGCCTGAACGATCGACACTTCCGCGATCCGCGCGACCTTCGCCTCTTCCGGTTCGGCGAACGTGCCGAATGCATCTGTGGAAATCCCGGCGGCAGCAAAGGCACCCCGCAAGGGCGCGTTGACCTCCGCGATGTAGGGCGACAGTAGCGCAAGCCGCGACAGGTTGTGATGCTGGGCAAAGGCAATCGCAGCACGCAGCGGGTTGGTGACTTCTGGCGTGTTGCAGGCCGACTTTACCAGTGCTGCAACGGCATCGGACCCGATGATCGCACTGGCCGAGGTGCAGCCATAGCCGACTACGGCGTATTCGAGCGGCTTCGGCAACAGGTCGGCAGTCGCTGCAATACCACTTTCCATCGCACCCAGCGTCGCCGGTGTCACATCAGGCGCACTTGCGATGCGGCTGACATAAGCCGCGACATCAACGCCCGCAAAATCGGCACGAAACTCGGGTTCCAGCGTTTCATCGGCACTCAGCACGATCAGACCAAGCGCCGGAGGCAGGGCTTCATCGGGGATCAAGGCGTAGGCAAGGTGGTTCATAATACGGCAATCTCCGGTCCTGCTTGCGGGCTCAGAAACACGGGCGCGCCTTCTGTAATCAGGATGACCTCTTCATGCACCATGATCCGGTCGCCGATGGCAATCCCGGGCTCCAGTGTCAGGATCATTCCGGGCGCAAGCACCGTTTCGTCCGTCGGGATCAGCGAGGGCCATTCGGTCAGCGACATGCCCAGCCCGTGCCCAAGGCGTCCTGCATCCGTGCCGTCGGCCAGCTCGTTGTTCATCGCATGAAACAGATCGGCTGCCGTGGCCCCCGGCCGCGCCGCCTCGGCGCCGGCGGATACGGCGTCGATCAGGCGGCGATGGGCGTTCTGAACCTCTTTGGATGGTGCCCCCACCGACCAGTTTCGGTCAAAATCGCAAAAGTAGCCATCATAGACGAGCCCAGTGTCCAGCATCAGCACGTCACCCCGTTCAAGTGGTGTCGCCCGGGCCGGTGAAATTACATCGGCATAGCCCACCTGCGATGCGGCGCCAGCAAGGTAGGGGACCCAATCGGCCCCTTCTTCGAGACCGAGGATCTGGAACCTGCGAAAGACCTCATCCAGTGGCACGCCTTCTCGCGCGATTTCGGGCACCCGTGCAAAGGCACGCCCCGCGATCTGGCAGGCCTGCCTGACCTTCGCGATCTCGGCTTCGGATTTCACCATGCGCAAGCGTCGCATGATCCCTGCGTCAGACGTCAGCGAGATGCGAGCCTCGATCCGTTGCAAACTGGCCCAGGGCAGACGGACATGGGTTTCGTGCCCATCCGGGATCGCAACGCGGCCACCTTTTGCGACCTCTTGCAGCGTTGCGATGACAATGCTGAGGCCGTCGTCTTCCAGATCCGGGGATGACCATGTCCGAATATCCTCGACCCAGGTTTGGCCCATCAGATCAGCCCCGATCGAAGGGATAACGGCGATGGGCTTGCCGCTGGAGGGCACGATCAGGAACCAGGGGCGGGTTGGGCTTTCCCAAAAGCGGGTCAGGTAGCCCGTGAAATATCGCACTTCCGGCTCTGTCGTCAGGAGGAGTGCGGCCAGGTCATGTTCGGCCATAAGGGCCTGCGCTTTTGCCGTCCGTTGGGCAAATTCAGAGACATTGAAACCTCTCAATCCGGGACCTCCGACAAGAAGCACAAGACACGGGCGTCCGGCCCGATCCGAAGCGCCTTACCGACATCTTTGCGGAGCGATGCGGCGACGCCAGCACCGCCTGATGCGGTCGTTGCCAATCCAGCATCGGCAATCGCAGGCAAGAGTGCCGTGACCTCATCATCACTCAGCGTCAGGAAGTGGTCGGCATCCCGCGCCAATCCATTCAGCGCGATCAGTGATGGCTCCTTGCAGTCGAGCCGCCCCATGACGCTGTCCGGACCATCCGCAAACACGCAGGCGCCTGCGATCACACTGGCTTGGAGCGCAGGTGCAGCCTCTGGCTCGACAACGATGATCTGGGGCGCGTCGCCCCAAGCTTGCCGCGCATAGGCCGCGACTGCACCAGCCAATCCGCCAACCCCGGCCTGCAGAAAGATGTGGGTTGGCACGTCCACACATTGCGCGACGGCTTCGGCGGCCATCTGAAGATAGCCCTCCATCAAAATGAACGGCAATTCTGTATAGTCAGGCCAGGAGCTGTCCGACAGCAGTGTCCAGCCTTCTGTCACTGCAGTGGCATGTGCCGCCCGCATTGCGGCAGCATAGTCGGCCCCTTCACGCACAACGTCGGCACCGGTTTCGCGCAAACGGGTTGCAAAACTCTCGGGGACTGTTTCTGCGATGTAGACCACCGCCTTTGCCCCAAAGACCCGCGCACCTGCCGCAACGCTCAGACCGTGGTTGCCCGCGCTGGCGGTGACGTAGGTACGCCCGATCAGAGTTGTCGCACCTGGTGCCGGGCTGGCGTCTGCAGCCTCACGCGCAATCACATAAGCCGCGCCCAGAGCCTTGAACGATCCAAGCCCCATGCGCGACCGCTCGTCCTTGACCCAGAGCGCGCTGAAGTCGGCCAATGCAGAGGCATCCACGAGTGGCGTTGGTGCCGCTTTCGGGCATTGTTCCAGCAGGGTTGCGACCCGACTTGCCGCAGTCGACGGAAAAGGCGCATCCGGGATAAGCTTGGCTTCTCCGCGATGAGGGTTTGCAATCACATGCATGTCTGTTTTCCCTGCGCTTTGGTCACGCAATACCTCCACTCATTCTGACGTGCCTAAGCCATGGCTTCGGTCGTATGCGTTCTTTTCGGGCTTTTCATGCACCGTTGAGGATCTGTCAGGCTCCCAAACGGTGATCTCAAGGGGATAGCACTTGGCGGCATCCGACGAATGCTCCGCTGAGCAATCGCCACCAGGGCAGGCAGAGAGCCCGACCAAAAGATCAATTTCGGCCAAGAACTCCAGATAGTCGCCAGGCCGCACCGGGCTTGCCTTCATGAAA
The DNA here is from genome assembly GCA_039821425.1 of Pseudomonadota bacterium. Classification (GTDB taxonomy): domain Bacteria; phylum Pseudomonadota; class Alphaproteobacteria; order Rhodobacterales; family Rhodobacteraceae; genus Yoonia. Next base: position 2,543 of record JBCBOD010000133.1, on the reverse strand, counting down.
TATTGGCCTGTGTCACGTGTGAAACCTGTGCACATGAAGACATTCAGAACGTCATGCACATGGTCCTCTGCCTTGTGCAGCGGCAAACCTGTGTGGGCGGCAAGCGCGCGCGTCAGGTTGGAATGACAGCAATGATGGTAATCATCATCGGACAGCAGGCGGCCGGTGTATGGATCGCAGCGCGTGCCAATCACGTCATGCACGGACCCGCCAAAATCGTCGAACCCGTACCAGTCCAAGCTATCGTCGACGATGGTTGCCATCGGACGCATCGCCGGAAAGCTGGACCACATCCTGTCACCTGTCGACAGATGGGTGCCGTGAAGCGCACGCGTCTTGCCCGAATAGAACCGCTCTTTCAGGTCGTGCGCGTTCCATAGATTGAGATCGCCCACTTGTGGCCCTTGAACCGACGTGATCCGGAAAAAGGCCCCGGCTGGCACCGCGATGCACGCGGCATCGCGTGGCGGCACGGTGATTTGCCCGCTTTGTTTGGCCGTCTGGCGCAGCGCCCGAAGTGCAGGGATATCCGGCGCGGGCAGAGTCTCGGGCGGGTAGCAGATAACCGGTTCAACGGCGCGCCTTTGATCTGCAGAGCGTGGCGCTGAATGCTGAGGTTGGGCAAGTTTCACGTCAGGCTCCTGGGTATCGTTGTGAACTTACGCTGAAGTGCAGCTTTTGATATGTCCAGTTTTTCCGGTCGCAAAGGGTCAACCTTTTGCGTTGAACGCGGGCAACCGGAACGTATCATGTGTGGAGCCCTATGCGCACTTGCGGCGAATTGCTCTGCACTGTCCGACACCAGTGTGCTCTGCCTATACGGCCGCGGCCCGATATCACGTTGACCGACTGACGCCGCAGTTCCCAGGTCTTTGCGTCCCAATCTGTGGCCTTGCATGTGGGGTGGGACTGTGGTGCCGTTGTCTTCAGCACGAACGTCACGCAAAGCCACAACGGGAAGAACACTCTATGTCGCAACACGGATACGATGCCGGTCGTCTTAACCTGCCCTTTGTGGGGATCTGCACGTTTGGAAAGTATCCTTATGTCCAGGACTGGGACCGGATAGAGGCCGATGTCGCCGTCATGGGGGCACCGTTTGATTTTGGCACCCAGTGGCGGTCAGGCGCACGAATGGGGCCGCGGGCTATCCGAGAGGCGTCGACCCTGTTTTCCTTTGGGCATGCGGGTGCGTATGACCACGAAGATGACGTGACATATCTTGACCCTGCGAAAGTCACGATCGTTGATATTGGCGATGCCGACATCGTGCATACGGATACGATCAAAAGCCATGCCAACATCGAGCATGGTGTGCGCAAGATGTTGGCAGCCGGTGCCATCCCGGTTGTGATGGGCGGTGATCACTCGGTCAATATCCCCTGCATCAACGCCTTCGATGATCAGGACCCGATCCATATCGTCCAAATCGACGCACATCTGGACTTTGTCGATGAACGGCACGGCGTGCGCTACGGGCATGGCAACCCGATGCGCCGCGCGGCGGAGAAGCCATATGTCACCGGGCTGAGCCAGATCGGGATTCGCAATGTCTCCTCAACCGCCCGTGACGGCTATGTGGACGCCCGCAGCATGGGCTCCGATATCCAATCGGTGCGGCAGGTGCGCAAGATGGGCGTTGAAGCGATGTTGGATCGAATACCCAAAGGGGCGCGCTACTACGTGACCTTGGACATTGATGCATTCGATCCGTCGATTGCCCCAGGCACCGGTACCCCGAGCCACGGGGGGTTCCTCTATTATGAGGTACTGGAACTGCTAGCCGGACTTGCCAAGCGCGGTGACATCGTTGGCCTCGATCTGGTGGAGGTCGCCCCCGACTATGACCCGACAGGATCAACTGCAACGCTAGCGGCACAGCTATTGATGAACGTGATTGGCCGGGTGTTGCACGAAAAGGGTGGCGGAGACGCTGGTTAGCGTTGCTCGCTTATTGATCCGGGTCCCTGTCTCCCCCAGAATGCCCTCCGCATGGCATGCAATCGCGGTGCCCTGTCCGCAAATTCACTGGACGGACGCAATTTCGGGCCGCACTGTCGGTCATAGTATCGTACCGGGCCAATGACCGTCAGTCCGTTGGGTCATAGTGTTGCCGGAGCAGGAAGCACAATGCCAATCGAAAATGCGCCATTTTCGCAAAGTGAATATGACCGTCGCGTCGCGGTAGTGCGCAAAGCGATGGAGCGCGCCGGGATCGATGTTTTGTTTGTGACCGACCCGTCGAACCAGGCATGGCTGACGGGTTACGATGGATGGTCCTTTTACGTGCATCAAGGTGTCATTTTAGGGATGGAAGGTGCGCCGATCTGGTGGGGCCGTCACATGGATATGCTGGGCGGGCGCCGGACCTGCTGGATGGAGGAGGAAGATATCCTCGGCTATGGCGACCATTACATTCAATCGACCGTCTATCACCCGATGCAGGATCTGGCCGAGCAGTTGCAGGCGCGTGGATACTGGAACGCCCGGCTCGGTGTCGAGATGGAAAATTACTACTACTCCGCCAAAGCGCATCAGGTCTT
>JBCBOD010000042.1:0-27580 GCA_039821425.1 Pseudomonadota bacterium | reverse complement strand
TCATCATCATCAACAATCAAAAGGTGCGCGTCGTCGGTACTCATTCCGGTTTGTCCTTCATCGTCTCGTAATGATGGCGCGTTTCTTCATCCATCATCGCCTCCAACACTTGCCGAAAGCCAGCCACTGCGGCCGGTCCGGCAGCGCGATAGGCGGACCGCATCCTGTCGCGCTGCGCGTCGGAAAGGGCCCGCTCCAGCGCCGCGCCTTCCTCTGTCAGGTGCAAATGCCGCTCGCGCCGGTCCTTCTGGCCGACGGTGCTTTCTACCAAACCGTCTGCAATCAAGGTGCGCAAGACACGATTGAGCGATTGTTTTGTAACCCCGAGGATCGACAACAGGTTGTTGACGGTCGTGCCGGGGCTGCGATGGATAAAGTGGATCGCCCGGTGATGCGCGCGGCCATAGGATTTCTGGGCAAGGATGCGATCAGGGTCCGCGGTGAAACCCCGATAGGCAAAGAACATCGCCTCGATCCCTTTGCGCAGCTGCTCGTCGGTCAGAAACAGCAGGCTTTGCCCTGTCTGCGGGTGCATTCCGTCGTTCATGCCGGTCCTCCGTTGTCTCAGCATAATATGTCAGCTTTGTTGACATTCCAAGAATCAACCGATAACGAAAACCGCCAAATGGCGAAATATTATGTCCGATACGGACCTACATGCGAAAGAAATGCAAAAGTGGATGGAGGCTGCGATGGCTGGCGCATATGATGACAGAGACGGGAAAATCTGGATGGACGGCCAGTTGGTGGATTGGCGCGATGCCAATGTACACATCCTGACCCATGCGATGCATTACGCGTCTTCCGTGTTCGAGGGCGAGCGTTGCTACTCTGGCAAGATCTTCAAATCGCGCGAACACTCTGAACGTCTGCTGACATCGGGCCGGCTGATTGATTTTGAAATCCCCTACACCGTCGATGAAATCGAAGCCGCCAAACAGGCCGCCCTCGACGCCAATGGGTTGAAAGACGCTTACGTGCGTGCCGTCGCCTGGCGTGGTGCGGGTGAAGACATGGGCGTCGCTTCCGCCCGCAACCCGGTCCATATGGCTGTCGCCGTGTGGGAGTGGGGCAACTACTACGGCGATGCCAAGATGAAGGGCGCCAAGCTCGACATCGCAAAATGGAAACGCCCCAGCCCCGAAACCGCCCCGTCACAGGCGAAGGCGGCGGGTCTCTACATGATCGCCACCATGTCGAAACATGCAGCAGAGGCCAAAGGCTGTTCCGACGCCATGATGTTCGACTATCGCGGCTATGTGGCCGAAGCGACAGGCGCCAACATCTTCTTCGTCAAGGACGGTGAAGTGCACACGCCCAACGCCGACGCGTTTCTCAACGGGATCACGCGCCAGACGGTCATCGGAATGCTCAAAGACAAGGGCCTGACCGTGCATGAACGTGTCATCATGCCGGAAGAGCTGGAAGGGTTCGAGCAATGCTGGCTGACCGGCACGGCGGCAGAGGTGACCCCGGTGGGCGAGATCGGCGACTACAACTTCGAGGTTGGCGCGATCACGCGCGACATCGCTGAAAGCTACGAAAAACTGGTCCGGGCCTGACCCAAAACCGGGGCGCCAAGTGGCGCCCCAATACCGCTAGACTTCGGCCACATCACGCGCAATTCGATTGTAATGCTTGCGGCGCGGCGTCTCTAGCCGCTTGCGCTCACGACGCTGCAAACCTTGCTGGGTTGCCCCTGCACCTCCAGCACCATCAATCGCCGGAACCGCGTACCTATCACTGTCTTTGGTCTGTCCAGAATGTGTTTCATCGTGGTCTCCTCCGACATATGGGGGACCACCATAGCACAGATCAGCGGCAATTGCGCTAGCTGCCCACATTGCCCGTGGCTTTGCGCTGTTGTGCGCGCTGCAAACCCAGCTGGCGCTCGCGCCAGATGATCAAAACACCAGCGGTGATCACAATGCCTGCCCCCAGCAACATCGTCCCCGTCGGCACCTCATCAAAGATGAAATAGCCGATGGCGAGTGCGAGGATCATCGAGGTGTAATCAAACGGGGCAACCAGTGACGCATCGGCATGGCGGTAGCTTGTCGTCAGCAGGATCTGTCCCACACCGCCCAACAGCCCGGCCATGATCAGCATCACCGCTGCCTCCCACCGGGGGATCGTCCAGCCCCACGGCAAGGTCAGCAAAGACATCACAGTCGAGGTGATCGTGAACCAAAACACGATCGCCGCCGTGGTTTCCGTCGCCACCATCTTGCGGACAAAGACCTGTGCGAGTGCGGCCAGCATTGCCCCCATCAGGACGACAACCGCACCCAGTGTTTCACCCGTGCTGATATCGGCCCCCACCGACAGGCGCGGCGAAATCACGATCAAGACACCCACCATGCCCAGTGCCACCGTGGTCAGGCGAAACGCGCGCACTTCCTCACCCAGAAACATCGCGGCAAAGATGACCACCAGCAGGGGGGCGGCATAGCCAATCGCCGTGACCTCTGGCAGTGGCAAGAGGCCCAGCCCGGTAAAGCCCAGCCCCATGGCGCTCGTCCCGATCAACCCACGCCAAACGTGGCCCATCCGGTTCTGCGTGCGCCAGCCTGTCCGCAACTCATGTCGGATCGCCAGCCATCCCAGGATGACCGGCAGCGCAAAGAAGGACCGAAAGAACACCGCCTGCCCCGGCGGCACATCGGCTGATGCCGCCTTGATCAGGCTCGCCATCGTCATGAACATGACGACGGACAGGATTTTGAATGTAATACCGCGAAGTGGTTGCAAGGGTAGTCCCCCAGTTCAGGGGCACCTAAACCTACCCCGGCGTCACGCGCAACACGTCTCCGGCATCGCGCAAGACCAGCACGCTACCATCCGGCAGCACCTCCACATCCCGGATGCGGCCTGCATCGCGCAACATCCGTTCCTCGCCTACCACACGGCCATTCTCCAGCTTCAGCCGCACAAGCCCGCCAGGGTTGAGCGAGGCGATCAAGAGATCACCCTGCCACGGCGCATAGTCACCGTCGTAGAACATCATGCCACCGGGGGCGATCACCGGGTCCCAGTAGTAGACCGGCTCTTCAAACCCGTCCGCGCGGGGCAGTCCCTGCCCCACGTCAGAGCCACGATAATTGATCCCATAGCTGACAACGGGCCAGCCGTAATTCAGCCCTGCCTCTGGCCGGTTCAGCTCATCCCCGCCGCGCGGGCCGTGTTCTATCGTCCAAAGATCACCCTCCGGCCCGATCGCCGCCCCCTGCATATTGCGGTGGCCGACCGACCAGATCTGATCGTCCCCCTCGCGTCCCACGAAAGGATTGCCGGAGGACACAGACCCATCTGCGTTAACGCGAATAACCTTGCCGTGGGTGCTCTCAATGTCCTGCACCAGATCACCACTGTCACCCGCACCCCGGTCGCCAGTCGTGATCCAGACCGTGCCATCGGCCATCGGGATGATCCGGCTGCCAAAGTGGCGGCCATTCCGCGCCGGGTCCGTCTGCACAAAGATATCCGCCACATCCGTGAGGCTGCCATCGGTATTCAACGTGGCCCGTGCCGCCGCGGTCACCAGACCGCCGCGCACCGACTTCGCATAGGTCCAGAAGATCGTGCGATCCTGCGCAAAACTCGGGGACACCGCGACATCCAAGAGCCCGCCCTGCCCGCTCGCCGCGACCGCTGGCAAGCCAGAGAGCGGACGGCTGACCGATCCATCCGCATTGATCAGGCGCAGATCGCCGGGTTTCTCGGTCACCAGAAACTGCCCCGCCCCCAGTGGCGCGATCCCCCATGGGCTGTCGAGGCCGCTGGCAAATGTTGTCACGCTGACCGGTGTTTCGGCCAGCGCAGGCGCGCGCGTCTGGTTTTCAAAGGCGGGGGCGAAATCAGCGTTCGCCGGGCCTTGGGCAACTTCGGCAGAGGCCGCGACAGGCAGAAGCATCAGGGCAAGAATACGGATCATGATCAGTCCTCCTTTATCTGACAAATAGCCCAGCGCGCCGCATCCGCCACCGCCGGGTCCGGGTCATCAACCAAAGGTGAAACTGCGGGGATCAACGCGGGATCGCCAGAATTCCCAATCGCATAAGCCACATTGCGGACAAACCGGTCCCGCCCAATCCGTTTGATCGGTGAGCCAGAGAACCTCGCCCGAAACGCAGTATCATCAAGTGCTGCCAGTTCCGCCAAAGGCGGGGCGAGCAGATCATCCCGCGCCGCCAGCCTGGCATCGCGCGCATCAACTGCAAACTTGTTCCACGGACAGACCGCCAGACAATCGTCACAGCCATAAATCCGGTTGCCCATCAGCGGGCGCAAATCCTCGTCCACCGGTCCCTTGTGCTCGATCGTGAGATAGGAAATGCAGCGCCGCGCATCGAGCTGATAGGGCGCCGGAAACGCGTAGGTCGGACAAATGTCCAGACAGGCCGTGCAAGACCCGCAGTGGCTCACTTCGCCTTCGTCCGGTTCCAGTTCAACAGTCGTAAAGATCGCACCCAGAAAAAACCAGTTGCCCAGATCACGGCTCAGAAGATTGGTATGCTTTCCCTGCCAGCCCAACCCGGCGGCCTGAGCCAGCGGCTTTTCCATCACCGGCGCGGTATCCACAAACACCTTGATCTCCGCCCCCGGGCTTTGGTCGATCAACCAGCGCCCGACCCTCTTCAACCGCTTCTTGACCACATCATGATAGTCGCGGTTCTGGGCATAGACGCTGATCGCCGCACGGTCTGGCTGTTCAAGCACAGCCAGCGGATCATGCTCCGGCGTGTAGACCTCGGCCAACATCACAACAGACCGCGCCTCGGGCCAGAGCGCCGTCGGATCAGCGCGCCAATGCATCCGTTCCGCCATCCAGCCCATCTGGCCATGCATCCCCACATCGACAAAGGCGCGCAATCGTTCCGGCAGTTCCTGCGCCGCATCGGGACGACACACCCCCATCGCAGCAAACCCCGCCTCTCGTGCATAGGCTTGCAATGCGTCTTTCAAACTTCTCATGTTCAAAAATACTGCGGGGGGAATCCCGCAGGGATGGGGGGCTGGCCCCCCTCTGACGTCAGCACTCTAAAAATCAAGGTCGGCATAATGCGCCGCCGGGGTAAAGCCTGGCACCTCATCCGCGAGGATCGACCGAAATGCAGGGCGCGATTTGATCTTTGCGTACCAGTCTTTCAGCACCTCATGCCGGTTCCAATCCACATCGCTTGTATAGTCGAGGCAGGACAGCTGTGCAGCCGCCGCAAAATCCGCCATCGTCATCTCATTGCCCGCAATCCAGCGGCGCTCATCCAACAGCTTCGCCATATAGTCGAGGTGGTATTTGATCGCCTTCGCACCAGCTTTGACATTGGTGCTGTCCGGGTAACCGGTTCCCATGACCTTGCGGTACACACGTTCGCCGGTCAGCTTTGTCGTGACCTCGTGGTAGAACTTGTCATCAAACCAACCCACCAGACGGCGAACTTCGGCCTTGGCCTCGGCATTGCGCGGAAAGAGCGGCGGGTTCGGGTGGATCTCGTCGATGTATTCGCAAATCGCGGTGCTGTCGCACAGCGTCCGGCTGCCCATCTTCAACACGGGCACCTTGCCCGCCGGGTTGCGGCGCAGAAAGTCCGGATCCTGCTCCCAGTACCGCTCTTCCACCAGCCCGACCTCGATCTTCTTTTCCGCAAGGCACAGGCGGACTTTGCGGGAAAACGGTGAGAGGGGGTAATGATAAAGGGTGTTCATGCGCAACCTTGGACTGACAACCGCCCCCTAGATGCCGCATGGCGCGGGCCGGATCAATGCCCGGCTAACCTTCAAAGCAGTCCGCGCGCCCATCCGCCGCGATGGTATCGGCGCCAGACAGGATTGATGCCGCGCGGTTGCGGGTGAAGGTGCTGGGGTTGCTGGCAGAGCGGTTCTTGGGGGCTGGCAGGATCGCGGCGAGCCGCGCCGCCTGCGTGCGGGACAGGTCAGCCGCATCAACACCAAAGTAATGGCGCGCCGCCGCCTGCACGCCGAACACGCCCTCATCGAACTCGGCAATGTTGAGATAAAGCTCCACAATCCGGCGCTTGGACCAGACAGCTTCGGTCATCGGTGTCCAGAGCGCCTCAATCGCTTTGCGCGTCCAACTGCGGCCGTGCCAGAGGAAGGCGTTTTTCACGACCTGCTGCGATATGGTCGAGGCACCCCCACGCCCACGTTCAATCGCATCTTCAATCGCGTTCAGGTCTAGGCCCCAATGCAAACAGAAATTGGCGTCTTCTGCGGCGACAACGGCACGGGCCATGATCGGGGCGACATTGTCGATATCCACCCATTCGCGCTCCACCCCGCCAAGACGGCGGGCTTCGGAAAACATGTAAGGCGTGGTTGGCGGATTGATCAGCGCATAGAGCAGCGTCCAGAGCAAGGCAAAGCTGACAACCCCAAGAACAGACCACATCACGACACGCCGCACAAAGCGGCGGACCCGCAGAATGATCCCCGGTTTCTTGTCCTTCTTTGCAGATGTCTTTTTCTTCGCCGGCCGTTTCGCCGGCTTTTTCGCTGCTGTCTCTGCCATCACCCCCATAAGCCACGGGCGAGGTAAACGGGTCAACAATCGGCGGCGACGCAGTGCTGAATTTATCGCAGGCGTTGCGGATCTTCGGCAGGTTTCGGTGAGAACACACTTGCGAGTGCGGCGGCCAATTTTGCGGGTCCAGCAAAGACTGTCATGCCTTGGCCCGTGAACCATTCGAAGAACGCTTGGGCGGCTAGTGCGGAAGACAAAAAGAAAACCGGGACAATCAGAACCAGCAGCGCAAACAAGGAGGCTTTCACCAGCCAATGCGGTTGCCAAAAGATCATGGCGGCAAAAACGACCACCAGCGTGCAGAAAATTGCCAACATGCTCAGCGGACAGCAGATTAGGACAAAGAGCAACCTGCTCTTTTCAAAGCACCAGAGAAGGGCAAAGAGCGGCAGTTGCACAAACTTTGGATATACGCCCATTCAAACTTTGTGTCCTTGCAGCTGCGGTAAGGCGCGACACCCCCGCGCCGATTTTGGCGCGGGGGCGTGTCTTTACTCCGCTGGGATCGCCGCCTCTTCCACGCTCAGCGGATGCGGCAGATGCACCAGCATTTCTTTCGGGCAGACCTGCAGGAAATTCGCCTTTTCCACGTCCCAATGCTGCAGGATATCTGCGGCCTTGCGGCTGCCGGTTTCCGCAGCATGGCGTTCGATCAGGCCTTTCAGCTGATCCTCCCAATGGTCCACGGTCACAGGGCAGGTCACCAGCGTTTCCATGTTCATCAATACCTCTGCGGTCCCATCGGGATCATAAAGGTACGCCATCCCACCGGTCATGCCCGCGCCAAAGTTGGCACCAATCTCACCCAGGATCACCGCCATACCGCCAGTCATGTATTCGCAACCGTTGGTACCGCAGCCCTCGATCACCACCTTGGCGCCAGAGTTGCGGACGGCAAACCGCTCACCCGCACGGCCCGCGGCAAAGAGGTAGCCGTCGGTCGCCCCGTATAGCACCGTATTGCCGATGATCGTGTTCTGATCCGCCACTAGCGGGCTGACCATGGGCGGACGCACGACGATGGTACCGCCCGAAAGGCCCTTGCCCACGTAGTCATTGGCATCACCCGACACTTCCAGTTTCAGGCCCGGTGCAGCAAAGGCTCCAAGCGACTGCCCGGCAGAGCCACGCAGTTTCACCGTCAGGTGGTCGGGTTGCAGCGCGTTGCGCATCCCGAACTGCTGCACAATGTGGCTCGACGTGCGCGTGCCGATCGTCCGCAGCGTGTTCTGCACCGCGTAATCCAGCTGCATCTTCTCACCATCATTCAGGAAGCGCGCGGCGTCCTTCACGATCTGCGCATCGAGCGTATCGTCCACCGCATTGCGCGGGCGGTTCCGGTCGTAGGAGATCTTATCCGCACCATCCACGGTGATCAGAAGCGGGTTCAGGTCCAGATCATCGAGATGGGCCGAGCCACGCGACACCTGCGTCAGCAGGTCCGCCCGCCCGATCACATCATCAAGCGACCGCGCCCCGATTGAGGCGAGGATTTCCCGCACTTCCGTCGCGTAGAAGGTGATCAGATTCACAACCTTTTCGGCGTTACCGGTGAACTTTTCACGCAGCGCCTCATCCTGTGTGCAGACACCGACCGGACAGGTGTTGGACTGGCACTGGCGCACCATGATGCAGCCCATGGCGATCAGGGCCGCGGTGCCGATGCCATATTCCTCGGCCCCCATCATCGCGGCCATGACGATGTCACGGCCCGTCCGCAGGCCGCCATCGGTGCGCAAAGTAATGCGTTCGCGCAGGTTGTTCATGGCCAGCACCTGATGCGCCTCGGTCAAGCCCATCTCCCACGGCAGACCGGCGTATTTGATCGAGGTACCCGGGGAGGCACCCGTGCCGCCGTTGTGGCCCGAGATCAGGATCACATCCGCCTTGGCCTTGGCCACACCCGCCGCAATCGTGCCAACGCCGGACGATGCCACCAGCTTCACCGTCACCTTGCAGCGCGGGTTGATCTGCTTGAGGTCATAGATCAGCTGCGCCAGATCCTCGATCGAATAGATATCGTGGTGTGGTGGCGGGCTGATCAGCGTCACGCCTTTGGTCGAATGGCGCAGGCGCGCGATCAGGTCGGTCACCTTCATGCCGGGCAACTGCCCCCCCTCACCGGGCTTGGCACCCTGGGCGACCTTAATCTCCAGCTCTTCGCAAGCATTCAGATACTCGGCCGTCACACCAAAGCGGCCCGATGCGACCTGCTTGATCTTCGCAGATGGGTTGTCGCCATTGGGTTCGGGGTTGAAATGCGCCGGGTCTTCGCCGCCCTCACCACTGTCGGACTTCGCGCCGATGCGGTTCATCGCGACGTTCAGCGTCTTGTGCGCCTCGGGCGACAGCGCGCCAAGGGACATCCCCGGCGTCACAAACCGTTTGCGGATCGCCGTGATGCTTTCCACCTCTTCGATTGGCACGGGCTTGCCCAGTGGCTTCATCGCCAGAATGTCGCGCAGATGGATCGGCGGGTTGGACTGCATGGATTTCGATTACTGCTGCCACAGCGAGTAGGATGCCTTGTTGCAAGCCGCCTGCATCATATGCATGGTCTGCGCTTCCCAGGCGTGCTTTTCGCCGGACCGGCGCGCCTTGTAGAAGCCACCGATGGGCAGCACATCTGTGCCACCCTTCCAGCCGCGTGCGTGCACCTCTTCCACCTTGGCCTGCACACCATTGGTGCCGATACCGGAAATGCGGGAATGCATGCCGGGGAAGTATTCGGCGACCATCGCGCGGCTGAGACCGACAGCTTCAAAGTTCAGACCGCCACGATAGGACGACAGAACCGAAATCCCCATCTTCGACATGATCTTCAGAAGGCCCGCGTCGATGGCCGCGCGATAGCGCGCCATGGCCTCTGTCAGGGTGCCGTCGATCAGGCCACGGTTCACGCGGTCCGCGATGGAATCCTGCGCAAGATATGCGTTCACCGTCGTCGCACCGCAGCCGATCAGCACGGCAAAATAGTGCGGATCAATACACTCGGCAGACCGCACGTTGACCGAACAGAAGGTACGCAGGCCCTGCTTGGTCAGACCAGAATGCACGGCAGAGGTCGCAAGGATCATCGGCATGCCGACCTTGCTTTCCGATTGCTCCTGATCTGTCAGCACGAGGTGCCCGGCGCCAGACCGCACGGCATCCTCGGCCTCTGACCGGATGCGCTGCAAACCGGCGTTCAGCGCACCGGGGCCGGGTGTGAACGTGCAGTCGATAAATGCTACATTGGCGCGGAACTCTTCGACCATTGCGTCAAAGCCAGCGTTGCCCACGAAGGGGCTGTCGAGTACGAGGATCTCTGTCTGGCTGCTATCCTCATCCAGCACGTTCTTGAGGTTGCCGAACCGGGTCTTCAGGCTCATCACCCGTGTTTCACGCAGGCTATCAATCGGCGGGTTCGTCACCTGGCTAAAGTTCTGGCGGAAGAAATGCGACAGCGGGCGATAGGTCTTCGACAGCACCGCTGATGGCGTGTCGTCACCCATCGAGGCGATCATTTCCTTGCCGTCCTCGGCCATCGGGGCCAGCACCTGCTCCAGCTCTTCGATGCTGTAGCCAGCGGCCATCTGGCGCTTGCGCAGCTCAGAGCCTTCGTAAATCGCCTTTTCCGTCACGCTGCCCAGCGAGGTGTCAAGGTTCACAACCTTCTGCACCCAATTGCCAAACGGCTGCGATGCGGCGAGCTTGTCTTTCAGCTCTTCATCGTGGAACAGGCGCCCTTCGGCCATATCAACGGCAATCATCTGGCCGGGGCCAAGGGCACCCTTTTCGACAACCGTCGCCTCATCCACCGGCACCATGCCCACCTCGGACCCGGCAACGAGCAGGCCGTCACCGGTCACGACATAGCGCAGGGGGCGCAACCCGTTCCGGTCCAACCCGCCGCAGACCCAGCGACCGTCGGTCATGGCGAGGGCCGCGGGGCCATCCCACGGCTCCATCACGGCGTTGCAATAGCCGTACATGTCCTGCCAGGCTTTCGGCATCTCCACGGCCTGCTGCGACCACGCCTCTGGCACCATCATGGTCTTGGCCATCGGGGCGTTGCGGCCCGCACGGACCAGCACCTCGAATACCGCATCAAGGGCAGAACTGTCCGACGCGCCCGACGGGATGATCGGCTTGATATCCTCGGCCTTGTCGCCAAACGCGGAAGAGGCCATGCGGATTTCGTGGCTCTTCATCCAGTTGACGTTTCCTTTCAGCGTGTTGATTTCCCCATTGTGGGCCAGCATGCGGAACGGCTGCGCAAGCGCCCATTGCGGGAAGGTGTTGGTGGAATAGCGCTGGTGATAGATCGCAAAGGCGCTCTCAAACCGTGCATCCATCAGGTCGGGATAGAACTCGGCGACCTGCTCGGCCAGCATCATGCCCTTGTAGATGATCGACCGGCAGGAGAGGGAGCAGATATACATCCCCCCGATGCCAGCGGCAGCGGCGGCTTTTTCGATCCGGCGGCGGATGATGTAAAGCTCACGCTCGAACTGTTCCTCGTCCACACCCTTTTCATTGCGGATCAGGATCTGTTCAATTTCCGGGCGGGTCGCGTTGGCCTTTTCGCCCAGCACTTCGGTGTTCACAGGCACATGGCGCCATCCATAGATATAGTGGCCCATGCGCAGCACTTCGCTTTCCACGATGGTGCGGCAGCGTTCCTGCGCGCCAAAATCCGTGCGGGGAAAGAAGACCTGACCAACGGCGATCAGCTTGTCCTTGTCAGGCTCGTGCCCGGTGCGTTCGATCTGGTCGTAAAAGAACGGCACAGGGATCTGGACGTGAATACCAGCGCCATCACCGGTCTTGCCATCGGCATCCACAGCGCCGCGGTGCCACACGGCTTTCAGCGCATTGATGCCCTTGTCCACGACACCGCGCGACGCCGTGCCATCAATCGCCACGACGAGGCCTACGCCGCAAGAGGCATGTTCATCGTCATCACGATAAAGACCATTCTCGGCCATCCATTCGCGCTTGGCTTCTTCAGCAGCGACCCAGGCTTCGTCAAATTTGGTCATGGCAGTATCTTTCTTCACTGGCCACCACTTCGGGTGGGCTTGATCATTCTTAGGAAACGGCAACGCCGCAGCCGTGCTTTGGGCTGACGCTCAGGAAACCGGGTTCGCCGGGGAAGATGAATTCTACCGGCTGATTTGTGCGGTCATAGGTACCCTCGGACGTCGTCACCGTGCCGCGCCCCGACAGGAACATGCGCCAGTCGCGGCTGATGAACTCGCGGCCTTCTGCCGCCCAGACCTCATTCCCGGCTTCGTCAAAGGCGGTGATGTCGTAAGTTGTCTCATCCAGCGTCACACCGTCGATGGTGATCTGGCGCCCGGTCAGCGTGTCCTGCCCAACATAGCGCGTGATCCCGATCTCGTCGGACATCGTGCGAAAGTCGTAGTCATCGACCCCTTGGGCGATCAGATCAGAGAGGGAGGCAGGTTCCACCGGATCAGCTTCAAGCCGTTCGGAATGGCCGCTGAGCACGTGAAAGCTGTTGATCCACTGCGTCTCGCCATCAATCTCACCTACATAGACAACGCCACCTTCATCAAGGCTGACGCGGCGCTGATGCCCGGCAGGATCGTTCTGGCAGGTGAAATGGTGGTCCACCTGACAGCTTTCGCTTTGCACGGTCACAAAGGCCGTGCAGCCGGCAGGCAGGCTGAACGTCTGCGGAACAGATTGCGCAGCCGCAGGACCCGCCAGCAAGATCAGGGCAAGGGCGGCCCTCATGGCTGGTATCCTGTTTCGATCTGGTTGCATTCGTACTTCGGCTCGCTCGACATGAAGCCCGGCTCGTCCGGAAAGATGAACTCCAGCGGGGACATATCGGTCACCTGATCCGGATTGTCGTCGCTCCATGATTTGCCGAAGAAGAACAGGCGGTGTTCTTCGCTGACGAATTGCGCGCCACTGCCCGCCTCGGTCTCGTTCCCGGCAGCATCCAGCGTCCGGCCCTGGTATTCCGTGTTCATGAGCGTGACACCGTCGATCACCGTTGTCTCACCCGTCAGCATGTCAAAGCCCACATGCCGTTCCGGCCCGTCGTCTGTTTCCAGCGTGAAATCCCAGGTATCGATCTGGTTGGCGAACAGCTCTGTCAGTGATGCGGGATCATCTGCAGGGGTGATCAGGCGGGTGTTGCCAATGACGCGAAACGCCTCCACCCACTGAAACTCACGATCAACGCGCTGCACGCTGAAAAGCCCGTTCTGGGACGCGGTCGCGATCCACTGATCGCCTTCTGCATCCGCATCACACTGCCAGACGTTCACGACCACGCAGCCCTTGTGCTGGATGGTCATCGTGCCGGTACATCCTTCGGGCACGGCAAAACTTTGCTGTGCGGCGACGGGCGTTCCGGCCATCAGGGCCGCGAAGATCATCCAAGGCTTCATCTGTCTTCCCTTTGTCAGGTCAGTGGTGTTGACGTTTGCCGCCTCACCGGGTGGCGCGGCGTATGCACAGGCGATGTACGAGGTGTGCACGCGATGTGACTTAGCGCAATTTACTCCGCTGCAACGCTGCTGGCACCAGCGTTGAGGTATTCGAGGATCGCTTCGGCGCAGTCACGCCCATCGCGGATCGCCCAAACGACTAGCGAAGCACCCCGCACGATGTCACCAGCGGCAAACACGCCATCCAGGCTGGTGGCGCCAGTGGTGAATTCTGCCTTCACCGTGCCCCAGCGGGTCACTTCCAGCCCGTCAACACCCCAAAGCTTTGGCAGATCCTCCGGCTCGAATCCAAGCGCCTTGATCACCAGATCAGCGCCTTCGACGTAGTCCGCCCCCTCGATCACCTCGGGCGCCTGACGGCCCGTGGCATCGGGTGCACCAAGGCGCATCTTCTGCACTTTCACGCCGGTGACGGCATCACCTTCAAAGCCATTGGGGGCAGAGAGCCAGACGAATTCCACACCTTCTTCCTCGGCATTCTGCACCTCACGCTGAGAGCCGGGCATATTGGCGCGGTCGCGGCGGTAGAGGCATTTGACGCTTTCAGCACCCTGACGAACGGCGGTGCGCACGCAGTCCATCGCCGTATCACCGCCGCCGATCACCACAATGCGCTTGCCTTCGGCGTTCAACTCACCGCTTTCAAATTCCGGCACCTCGTCGCCAAAGCTCTTGCGGTTGCTCGCCGTCAGATAATCGATGGCGTTCACGATGCCGTCCGCATTCGCGTCGGGCAGATCGCGTGTTTTGTAGACGCCCGTGGCGATCAGCACCGCGTCATGCTTGCCGCGGATGGCGTCAAACGACAGATCCTCACCCACGTTGCAGTTCAGCACGAATTGCACGCCGCCGTCTTCCAGCTGCGCCATGCGCTGCATCACAACATCTTTTTCGAGCTTGAAACCCGGGATGCCGTAGGTCAGCAAACCGCCGCCACGATCGTAGCGGTCATAGACGGTCACCTGCACACCCTGACGGCGCAGCATATCAGCGGCAGCAAGGCCGCCGGGGCCTGCACCAATGATGCCCAGGCTTTCGCTGCGTTCGGCGTGCGGGCGGATCGGCTTGACCCAGCCTTGCTCGAACGCGGTGTCGGTGATGTATTTCTCGACCGAGCCGATGGTCACAGTGCCATGGCCGGACTGCTCAATCACGCAATTGCCTTCACACAGGCGGTCCTGCGGGCAGATGCGGCCGCAAATCTCGGGGAAGGTGTTCGTGGCCTGGCTGACCTCATAGGCCTCTTCCAAACGGCCTTCAGCCGTCAGGCGAAGCCAGTCGGGGATGTTGTTGTGCAGCGGGCAGTGCGTCTGGCAATAGGGCACGCCACACTGACTGCATCGGCTCGCCTGCTCTTCCGCCTTCTCGCGGGCGTACTCTGCGTAAATCTCTCCGAAGTCCTCACGGCGTAGGTTCGGCGGACGCTTCTCGGGCATTTCACGACCGACTTGCGTAAACTTCAGCATTTTCTGGCCAGCCATGCGCCATCCTCCCAATAATCAGAGCGAGCCGCCTTTTATGACGGTCTGTCGGAAATGAAAAGGCAGTATTGCTGACATATATTCAGGAATTCTGCCTGACAACACAAAACGCCGCAGTGTAATCGTTAAAATTTAGGTCCGAAATGTGACCTATATACGGGCTTTCGCCAAGAATCGAAGCCGTTAGGTTGGATGCGTCGAATCAAAGATAGCACAAATGACCACTTTTCACCTGCTGCTTGTCGCCCTGATCCAGGGATTGACGGAGTTCCTGCCGGTCTCCTCTTCTGGCCATCTGATCCTCTTGCCGTCGCTGACCGGATTGGCGGATCAAGGGCAGGTGATCGACGTGGCGGCGCATGTCGGAACGCTCGGTGCTGTGATCCTCTACTTCTGGGCGGATGTGCGCATCGCACTCGGCGGTCTCTTGCGACTGATGCGCGGCAAGGTGGACAGCCAAGGGGCGTTCCTTGCGCTGTGTCTGGTGATCGCAACGGTGCCTGTGATGGTGGTAGGGCTGATCCTGAAACTGACCGGGCTGTCAGAGGCCATGCGCGGGATTGCCGTGATCGGCTGGGCAATGATCCTTTTCGGCATCGTGCTCTACTGGGCGGATCAGAAGGGCGGCGTCGAAAAAACCGCCGCGCGGTGGTCGCTGAAGGATGCCGCGCATATGGGGATGTGGCAGGCGCTGGCGCTGATCCCGGGCACATCGCGGTCCGGCATCACAATCACCGCCGGGCGTCTGCTGGGCTATGGGCGCGAAGATGCAGCGAAGCTCGCCATGCTGATGTCGATCCCCACGATCATCGCCTCAGGCGCGCTCCTGAGCCTCGACGTGATCGGCAACCCCACAACCGCGGCCTGGGGCGATATCGGGCTGGTGGTGGCGATGTCATTCGGCTCGGCCTTGCTGGCGCTCGCGTTCATGATGCGCCTGCTACGCTTCGTGAGTTTCACGCCCTATGTGATCTACCGGATCGGGCTGGGCGTCGTGCTGCTCTGGATTGCCTATACCTAAGGATCAGGACTTCAAGTTCTTCGCGGAATCCTTGATTGCCGCATACTGCCCTGAAGGCCGGAACCGCCAGAGGTAGTCTGGCAAGATCGCCTCCATCGCCGAAGGCGACAGCCCAAGGTCAGCAAACCCTTTTGCGTCACCTGTGACGACATTGTCGCGCGACAGGTTGATCACCTGATCCTTCGTGACCGGCCCCTTGATCAGCCCAAGGGAAACCGTGCGCGCGATGCCAAATCCAAAGGCCATGAGGCGTGCCGCCCAGAACGGGGTGTTGATGATCAAACGGCGGCGTTTGATCACGCCCAGCATCAGTTGCATCAACTCGCGGAAGCTGTGCACATCCGGCCCGCCAAGCTCATAGACGCCGCCTTCGGCTTCCCCCAGCACGCCCTTGACGGCTGCCGCGGCCACGTCATCCACGTAGACCGGCTGAAACTTTGTATCGGCCCCGATAATCGGCAGGATCGGACCCAGACGCGCCATACCCGCGAACCGGTTAAAGAACTGGTCTTCCGGCCCGAAGATGATCGAAGGGCGCAGGATCACGGCACCCGGCATATGGGCCAGAACGCCGGCCTCACCGGCGGCCTTGGTCTGGGAATACTGGCTGGGCGCATCCGCGTCGGCACCGATGGCCGAAATATGCACCATGCGAGCCACGCTTTCCTGCGCAGCGATCCGGGCAATGCGTTCCGCACCTTCCGCCTGGACAGCGGCAAAGGTGTTCTTGCCCACCTCGTCCAAAACACCGACGCAGTTGACCACGGCATCTGCGCCATCAGTGACGGCCGCCACGCTGGCATCATCACGGATGTTGCAGAACACCGGCTCCACCTGGCCGACAACGCCATAGGGGCGGACGAACATCGCCTCGTTGACGTTGCGCACGGCAACGCGCACGCGCCAACCCTCTTTCGCCAACCTGCGCGCGATGTAGCGCCCGACAAAACCGGAGCCGCCGAAGATGGTGACGAGTTTGGACATCCCTGGACCTTTCGAAGTTGGCTAGGCCGGGTGTACCCGCCTGAAATGAGCCGTTCAAGACGATATCAGGTCGCTGGCATTTGTAGCCTTAGTTTTTGTCATCGAATCGCGTTGACAGTGCCCCGCGCTGGGCGTAATCCCCTGCCTCACGTGACCTGCCCAGGTGGCGGAATTGGTAGACGCGCCAGCTTCAGGTGCTGGTGTCTGTATGGACGTGGAGGTTCGAGTCCTCTCCTGGGCACCAATTTTTCCAAAAAGACAGAGTCAACCCTTTAGGGTTCGAAGCCTATGAGCTTGTTGGTTCATGGGCCATCACCCGCACCGGCCAGTTGCCCAAAGCTTAACGTTTTCTTCTTCCTGAACCCCTAACCTGTTGTGCTGAAGGTATTTGGGACAGGAGGCCTTTGATGACCAGAATGATCTTGCCTTGCGTGACGGCGGTTTTTCTTTGCGCCAGTTCGGTCTGGGCCTTCAGCGTCTCTGTGGCATCCGGCGAATACGCACCTTTTACCGGTGAAGGCATCGCGGACCACGGAACAGTCAGCGCCCGGCTTTCGGCATATGCAGAAAGCGCAGATATCTCAGTGGACTACGCGTTCATGCCCTGGAAGCGTGCGCTAGAGATGACGCGCCGGGGGCAGTTTGATGCCACGTCCTTTTGGTACTTCAACGAAGCCCGCGAGGATGACTTTATTCACGTGGGGCCCCTTGTTGCAGACCGCGTGGTGTTCTTTCGCCGATCTGACGCGGAACTCGACAGTTGGACCAACCTCGAAGATCTCAGCGGCCTCAGGATTGGTATTGTGTCCGGCTATACCTACACGCCAGAGTTCTGGGCGCTTGTCGACAGCGGCGTGCTCACGGTCTCTGAGGGTCCGAACGACACCGCGAACATCCAGAAGCTCAACGCCGGCCGGGTGGATCTGGTGCCAGTCGGCGAGGAGGCAGGCTGGCACATGGTGCGCACGACATTCGGAGAGGCAGGGATGGCCAACTTCGCCACAGAGGAGCAGCCGCTGTCGGTGACGTTTGGGTATCTGCTGGTGTCGCGTGCCGTCGACAATGCTGAGGAAATCGCCACCAGGCTTCAGGCAGCGATTGACGCCGATCCCTTTGTCACGTCCGCCCGCGCGCAGTGAAAGCAGACCAACCTGCCATGCCGGACACGCCTGGGAAACCATCAGCCAATCCGTCCGATCAGGATGTTTTGGGTCCCCATACGACGCCGCGACGCGGATTGTCCGGTGTTCTGCTGCGGATCACGCTGACCCTTGCGCTTGTTCTTGGCGTCCTTGCTGCCCTGCTGCAGCTTTGGCTTGACCTGAACCAGCAGAAGAACGCGGTGGAGATATCCGCGCAGGAATTCCTGGACGGTGTGGTGCCGTCCGCAGCGTCAGCGGCCTATAACTTCCAGTACGAAGCGGCCAATCAGGTGGTAAAGGGGCTGTTTTCGCAGCGTGCGATCAAGCAGGTCGTCATCATCAATGGCGATGAAGTAATGGTCGATCAGACCCGCGCCATCGCACCGACCCTCCCCCGTTTGATGCAAGTGACAGAGGCCGATCATGTCACCATCAGCCGCGTGTTGCAGCAGCCGAACGCCGGTGATGCGGCGGACCAGATCGGGGCCATCAGGATCGTGGTGGACCGTTCGATCGTGCCACCGACGATCGTTGACCGCATGCTGTCTTATTTTGGCCTCGCGGTGATCAAGAACATTGCGTTTGGCCTTGCACTTGTTCTTTTGGTCTATGGCAGCCTGGCGCGGCATCTGGTGCGGCTGGTTGAAGAGGCCTCTGGCTGGCGCCCGGATCAGGATGCTATGCGCATCCCCAAACCCCCGAGATTCCTGATCGGAACTGAGATTGAATTGCTCGGCGAGCAGATCAAGAAGCTCAGCGGCAGCGCGCTGGAAGTGATCCGCCTGAAATCGGAGCGTGAACAAGAGCTTTCCATGCAATCTGACATGCTGCACGAGATGGTGCAGTTGAAAACGCAAGAGCTTGAGGCAGCCAACAAAAAGCTCATCCATCTTGCTCAGACAGATGCGCTGACGCAGCTTCTCAACCGTGGTGCACTTGACCAAAAACTGGATGAAATCACGGCAGCAGCAGAGAGTTCTGGCGCCACGCCGGCCGTCGCGATCATGGATATTGATTGCTTCAAGGCCTACAACGATACCTATGGTCACCAGCAAGGTGACCAATGCCTGAAACAGGTCGCTGCCGCCCTTGCCGACGTTGCCAAGGCACAGAATTGCATCGTCGGCAGATACGGTGGTGAAGAATTCCTGATGGTGAAGAGCGGTGCCAGCGCCACCGAAATGATGAAAGTCGCGGACCGCATTCATGCAGCTGTCAAAGCGCTTGATATCGCCCATGAAGCCGCACCAGAGGTCGGGCGCGTCACAGTGAGCATTGGGCTCTCAACGACGCGAAGCCCGCCGCAGTCTCCGGAAGTTCTGGTGGGAGAGGCGGACCGCGCGCTTTATGACGCGAAGGCAGGAGGCCGGAACCGGACGGTCCAGTTTGAACCGCGTAGCAACCCAACCGGCAAAGCCCGGCGCAGCAGCGATCCGGATATCGGGCTTGCACTGCGCGAGGAGCGTTTCGTGCCGTTCTTTCAACCCCAGATCGACGTGCGGAGCGGGGCGATTGTGGGTGCCGAAGCGTTGGCACGTTTACCGTTTGATGGCGAAGGTTGCCTGCCGCCTGCCGCGTTCCTGCCGCAGTTGATTGAAAACGGGACCTTGTCACACCTCGACCGGATCATGATCGCGAAAACAAAGGGCATGTTGGAAAGATCCGCCGCGCTGGGTGTCGTCGTTCCTGGCATTTCTTTCAACGTCTATCCCCGCCTGTTGCGCGACGATGCGATCGTTACAGGGCTGGCCGAGCTATCCACAATCAGCAAAACGATGCTCGCCGTTGAACTGCTTGAGATGTGGTCAAGCGAGGATCTTGGCGAGTCAGAACATTTTGCGCTGGACCGTCTTCGCGAAGCGGGCTTTCAGATCGACATTGACGACTTTGGCACCTCCAAGGCCTCTGTGATTTCGCTGCATCACGTCAACCCGGATCGGATCAAGATCGCCAGAGAGCTGATTGCGCCATTGCCGCAATCCCCGGAGTTCCAGCGATCAGTCGCGTGCATCCTCGATATCGCAAACGCGCAAGGCGTTAGCGTGATTGCCGAGGGCGTCGAAACAGAGAACCACGTTGAATGCCTGAAGGCGCTTGGATGTTGCTTGCAGCAGGGATTTCACTTTGCGGCCCCGTTGCCAGAGCATGACTTCCTGGACTTTGTCCGCGCCCACGAAAGCGGCGTGGCACGCCTTTTGCAGGGCTGACACCTGAACGTCTGCCGCCGTCGGCGTCCATAGTGCGTTGGCTCACTGACTTTCTTGGTCCGAAGCTGCGGCAATTGTGCGCAGCCCTCAAAAGCCATGCCGACGGCCCCTACATGCGGGGCGAAGTGACAGAGTAGTCAATCCATGCCCAAAACACCCAGTCCCTGTATCGACGTCTGCAAGTACAAGCGCCAAGGTCACTGCATCGGCTGCTCCATGACCAAGGCCCAAAAGTCACTCTTCAAAGGCCTCAAGAAGGATTCGCATCGTGCAGCCTTTGTCGAGATGCTGATGTCCCAGCAAACGACATTGGGAAAATACAGTTCGTGGCGGGTAGCGTATGCCAAGAAGTGCCGCAAGAAAGGCGCGAAGGTGCCCTTCGACCTCTAGGAGCGGGTCCGCCGATCTCTGCCGTCCGTTTTCAGTAGTCGCGAAACAATTGTGCGAATCCGTTTTGCATGCAACTCTCAGTTTTATGTGCAGAATTTCGCAACGAAACCGCACTTTAGGCCTGGGAGGAGCCATATATGAATTTGAGACCTGATCCTACATTTTACGCCACACCCAAAATCGCCATGGAAGCGCCAGTTGAAAAGCTAGCCTTCACCCTAATGCTGAGTCCGGACGGCTCTCAGCCCGATGGATTGGCGGTCGTCGATGTGGATCCCAATTCGGCAACATACAGCCAGATCGTCCACCAGCTGATCATGCCAAACAAAGGCGACGAGTTTCACCATTTCGGGTGGAATGCGTGCTCATCCGCTTTGTCGCCGCTGACCGGCCATGCGTTTCTGGAACGCCGCTACCTGATCATTCCCGGGATCCGGTCATCACGGATCTACGTCATCGACGTGAAAGAGCCGCTCAAGGCGAAAATCCACAAAATCATCGAACCCGAGGAGGTCTTTGCGAAGACCGGCTATTCACGCCCGCATACGATCCATTGCGGGCCGGAAGGGATCTATGTCTCTACCCTTGGCGGTGGTGGCGAGGATGGCACCGACGGCCCGCCGGGTATCTTCATCATGGATTGCGAAACCTTCGAGATCCTCGGCCGCTACGAGATGGACCGTGGCGAGCAGGATAAGCACTATGATTTCTGGTGGAACCTGCCGCGCGACTACATGGTCAGTTCCGAATGGGGTCTGCCGCCGCAGTTCGAGAACGGGATCGTGGCAGAGGACCTTCTGTCGAACAAATACGGGCACAAGATCCACTTCTGGAACCTGCGCCAGCGCAAGAACGTGCAGACGATCGATCTGGGTGAAAACCACCAGATGGCGCTGGAAATCCGCCCGGCGCATGACCCGGCCAAGGATTATGGCTTTTGCGGCGTGGTGGTCGACACCACCAACCTGCAGGGCGCGATCTTCACCTGGTGGCAGAAGGACGATGGGACTTTCGAGGCTAAGAAGACGATCACCATCGACCCAAGACCTGAGAAGGCAGAGAACCTGCCGCCGCTGCTGCAGGGGTTCGAGGCCGTCCCACCCTTGGTCACTGACATCGACCTAAGCCTTGATGACAAATACCTCTATGTCGCCTGCTGGGGGCAGGGCGAGATGCATCAATACGATGTCTCTGACCCGATGAACCCCAAGCTGACCGGCAAGGTAGAGGTCGGCGGCATCGCCCGCGGCGCAAAGCACCCCAACGGCAAGCCCTTTGTCTATGGCCCGCAGATGGTCGAGATCAGCCGGGACGGCAAACGCGTTTATTGGACCAACTCGCTCTATTCCACATGGGATGATCAGTTTTACCCCGATGATGAGGGCGGTCAGATGGTCATGGCCAATGTGGGCGAAAACGGTGGGCTGGAGCTCGACAAGGATTTCTATGTGGAGTTCCCCGAGGGCTATCGCAGCCACCAGATCAGGCTCGAAGGCGGGGACTGTTCGACCGACAGTTTCTGTTACCCCTCCGTCTGACGGGTGGACGGTCTTGATACCGCAGCGGCCCTTTGGTGGGCCGTTGTGCTGTCCGGCATCTATCACGGTGTGAACCCCGGCATGGGGTGGCCCTTGGCCGTATCAGCGGCCTTGATGGACCGGTCGCGCGGCAGCCTTTACAAGGCGCTTGCCGCGCTCGCCGGTGGCCATCTGATCGCAATGGCGGCGATCCTGTTTCCTTTCACGCTTCTCTTTTTCCTTGTTGCATGGCAGCGCGAAATTCAGGTGGGTGCTGCGGTGCTGGTGATCCTGCTGGGGCTTTATCTGGTGATCAACCGGCGCCATCCGCGGTTTCTGGCGCGGGTGCCGCCGACCCGGCTGGCGCTCTGGTCCTTTCTGGCGGCGATGGCGCATGGGGCGGGGTTGATGCTGGTGCCGATCTATCTGGGGATCTGCCGCACGATTGAGACAAACGCAGGACATGCGGCGGCTGACGCGCTGATCAGCGGCAATCTGACTGTCGCGGTTGTCGTAGCTGTTGCGCACACGCTTGCGATGACCCTCTCAGGCGGGCTGATTGCGGTTGGCGTCTATCACTGGTTAGGGCTGCGATTCCTGTCACGCAGCTGGTTCAATCTCGATCTGGTCTGGGCGCTGAGCCTGATCCTCGTCGGTGTGATCTCACTTCTGGCTATTTACACCGGGTTTAGTCACACCGCGCCATAGCCACCGCCCCCCGGTGTGTGCATAACAAAGATATCCCCTTCGGCCAGTTCCGCCTGATCGTTGCCTCTCAGCAGATCACGCGTGCCATCGGCGCGGTCGATCATGTTCTCGCCCAGCGCGCCCGGGGCGCCACCGACAACCCCATGCGGTGGGGTGACCCGGTGAGATGAGAGCACCGTCACCGTCATCGCCTCATTGAACCGCAGCCGCCGAGTGATCCCGTTCCCCCCATGATGCGCCCCAACGCCGCCAGAGCCTTGGCGGATCGCGAATTCTTCCACCCGCACTGGAAAGCGGGTTTCGAGGACCTCTGGGTCCGTCATGCGGGTGTTGGTCATATGGCTGTGCACTGCACTGGTCCCGTCAAAGTCAGGGCCTGCGCCCGTGCCACCACAGATCGTTTCATAGTTCTGATAAGTCACATTACCGTAGACGAAGTTGTTCATCGTTCCCTGGCTGCCCGCAATCACGCCCAGCGCCCCGAAGAGGGTGTCGGCAACGGCCTGGCTCACCTCGGTATTGCCGGAGATCACCGCCGCCGGTGGAGCGGGATTGATCATCGTTCCCTCCGGCACGATCAGGCGCAAGGGTTTCATGCAGCCTTCGTTCATCGGGATATCGGTGCCAACGAGCGTCCGGAACACATAAAGCACCACGGCACGGCAGATCGCCAAGGGCGCATTGTAGTTGAAAGGGGCCTGCGGCGAGGTACCGGTGAAATCCAGCGTCGCATTCCGCGCCACCTTGTCGACCTTGATATCCACCTTGATCTGCGCCCCGTCATCCAGCGGATAGGTGAACTGGCAGTCGCGCAGCACGTCGAGAACGCGGCGCACGCTTTCTTCGGCATTATCCTGCACATGGCCCATGTAGGCGTGCACGGTCTCGACCCCGAACTGGGCGGTGATCTTGCGCAGTTCTGCCGCGCCGGTTTCGTTCGCAGCGATCTGTGCGGCGAGGTCGGCCATGTTCTGATCAATGTTCCGGCAAGGGTACTTGCCAGAGGCGAGCAGCTCTAGCGCTGCCTCTTCCCGCAGCGTGCCTTGCGCGACCAGAAGGAAGTTGTCGATCAGCACGCCTTCCTCATCGATGGTCTTGCTGTCAGGCGGGGCTGAGCCTGGAGTCTTGCCACCGATATCTGCGTGGTGCCCACGGCTCGCCACGGTGTAGAGAATGTTCTCCCCCGCCGCGTCAAAGACGGGCGTGATGACTGTCACATCCGGCAGGTGCGTGCCGCCGTTGAAAGGGTTGTTCATCATGAAAACGTCGCCGGGGCGGATCTTGCCCGCGTTCTGGCGCAGGATCACCCGCACGCTTTCGGACATCGACCCAAGGTGCACCGGCACATGCGGCGCATTGGCGACCAGATCACCCGCTGCGTCGAAAATCGCGCAGGAGAAATCGTAGCGTTCCTTGATGTTCACCGAATAGGCCGTGTTGGCGAGCGTCGCGCCCATCTGCTCGGCGATGGACATGAAAAGGTTGTTGAAAACCTCCAGCATCACCGGATCGACGGATGTCCCGATCGCCTCGGCCCGTTCCAGCGCTGCGGTGCGGCGCAGCACGAGGTTGCCGCCAGTTTCCACCCGCGCCTCCCAGCCGTCCTCGATCACGTTTGTCCCTGTCGGTTCGGTCAGGATGGCGGGGCCTTTGAGCGTCGCCCCTACCGGCAGCCCTGTCCGATCCACCAAAGGCACATCACGCCAGTCACCACCTGCGTACATGCGTGCAGTCAGAAGGGCGTCCCCGGCATCGGCGGGGTCCGGCAATGTCACTTTCTCACCTGTCTTCCCGGCAGCCTCTACCACCAGCATGTCGATGATCAGTTGCCCAGTTTGCGGCAGGAAGCCGAAGCGTTGCTTGTGCGCTTCCAGAAAATCGGCCTTCATCACCTCTGGATCAGGATCAAAGCCCACTTCAAGACTGCGTTGCGCGTCGGCTGGGCGGATATGTGCGGTCTTGGTGACTGCGATGTCGGCGGCAGTCACGCCTTGGGCCATCACCTCTTCCCTTGCCGCATCAGCCAGACGGTCGAGCGTGTCCCCCGTTTCCGCATCACCCAGATCGCGCTGGAACTGGTGTTCGCGCATCGCCCTGATATCTGCGAGCCCCATGCCGAAGGCGGAAAGAACCCCAGCGTATGGGTGGATGAAGATACTCTTCATGCCCAGCGCATCTGCCACGAGACAGGCATGCTGCCCACCGGCCCCGCCAAAGCAGTTCATCGTGTATTGTGTCACGTCATAGCCGCGCTGCACGCTGATCTTCTTGATCGCATTGGCCATGTTTTCCACCGCGATGCGCAGGAAACCTTCGGCCAGTTCCTCCACCGTTTTGTCGCCACCAATCTCGGCGGCGAGTGCCGCGAATTTCTCGCGCACCACATCGGTATCCAGAGGTTCATCGCCGCCGGGGCCAAAGACAGAGGGGAACTGGTCGGGTTGCAGTTTGCCTAAGAGAACGTTGCAGTCGGTCACGGTGAGCGGCCCACCGCGGCGATAGGCGGCGGGGCCGGGATTGGCGCCAGCGCTTTCGGGGCCGACCTGCAGACGACCGTCGCGGAAAGACAGGATAGAACCCCCGCCCGCAGCCACCGTATGGATCGACATCATCGGCGCGCGCATCCGCACGCCGGCGACCTCAGTCTCAAACGACCGCTCAAAGTCGCCCGCGTAGTGGCAGACATCGGTCGATGTTCCGCCCATATCGAAACCAATCAGCTTCTCGAAACCCAATTCGGCTGCAGTGCGCACCATGCCGACCACACCACCGGCAGGGCCGGACAGAATTGCATCCTTGCCCTGGAACAGCTGCGCGTCAGTCAACCCGCCGTTCGACTGCATGAACATCAGCCGCTCGCATCCGCCCTGCCCCGCACCCAAAGCGCTCGCCACCTGATCAACATAGCGACGCAGAATGGGCGAGAGGTACGCATCGACCACAGCCGTATCGCCACGCCCGACCAGTTTGATCAGCGGGCTAACCTCGTGGCTCAGCGAAATCTGGGGGAAACCAACCGCTGCCGCAAGCCGCCCTAGCGTCTTTTCATGCGCGGGAAACCGGTAGCTGTGCATCAGCGCGATGGCGACAGAGCGATAGCCTGCGTCGTAGACCTCTTTCAGGGCCTTGCGCGCGGCATTCTCATCCAACGGCGTGATCACGGCGCCGTCGGCATCAAGCCTTTCATCCACCTCCACTGCATCGTCATAGAGCAGCTCTGGCAGCTTGATATGCAGGTCAAAGAGACGGGGGCGGTTCTGGTAGCCGATGCGCAGCAGGTCGCGCAGGCCCTTGGTGATGAAAAGCGCCGTACGCTCCCCCTTGCGTTCCAAGAGCGCGTTGGTGGCAACCGTCGTCCCCATCTTGACGGCTGCAATGCTGCCGGGCGGGATCGCGGCTTCGGCCCCCAGCCCCATCAGATCGCGTACCCCCTGCACTGCAGCGTCCTTGTACCGCTCGGGGTTCTCGGACAAGAGTTTGTGTGTCTGCAGCGACCCGTCGGGCTTGCGCGCCACGATATCCGTGAAAGTGCCACCACGGTCGACCCAAAACTGCCACATGAAGTGAATTCCTCTATTTGCCGGCGCTCGCCGACATGCGGTTGTTGTCAGATGTGAAGCAGTGACCGGCGTTAGTAAACCAGTGACGGCAGCCACAGTGCGAGTTGCGGGAAGGTGAGCAAGAGCCCCAGCATGACGAACATTGTCACCACGAAGGGCAGCGCCCCCTTGATGACATCGATCATCGGCCCGGCCTTGCGAATGCCCTGCACCACATAAAGGTTGATGCCAATCGGCGGGGTGATCAGCGCAGTCTCCAAGAGCACCATCAAAAGGATGCCGAACCAGACCGGATCAAATCCCAATGCCACGACAATCGGCGTGATCAGCGGCGCCATTGTCAGCAGCATCGAAAGCGTTTCCATGAAACAGCCAATCAGGATCAGCACCGCAACGATCATCAGCATGGTCTGCATCGGTGACCAGCCGAGGCCGGTGACGAAATCGGTGAGCGCCTGCGTCAGCCC
Organism: Pseudomonadota bacterium; assembly: GCA_039821425.1. Classification (GTDB taxonomy): domain Bacteria; phylum Pseudomonadota; class Alphaproteobacteria; order Rhodobacterales; family Rhodobacteraceae; genus Yoonia. The sequence continues at coordinate 1,092 of JBCBOD010000042.1, read as the reverse complement.
GATGATCGACAGCACGAAGTTCAGAAACACTGCTGCGATGATGATCAGCATGATCATTGCTGTGGTTCGCATGGTGCCTTCGATGGCGAGACGCATCATCTCCAGTGACATCTTGCCGTTGATCGTGGCGAGCACCATGGAGGCGACGACGCCAAGGGCCGCGGCCTCTGTCGGGGTGGCCCATCCGGCGTAGATCGACCCGACGACAACCATGAAAATGCCAAGCGGCGGGATCAGCGATGGCAGCGCGCGCAGCCGTTCGCCCCAAGAATAAAGGAGCTTCTCACCCCCCCAGCCCGGCTTGATCACGCAGGCCACAACGACGGTTGCCATGAAGAGAAGCGCGAGCAGGAAACCAGGGATGAAACCGGCCAGGTACAGCTCTGGGACAGAGGTATTTGTGAGCAAGCCGTAAAGGATCAGGTTAATCGACGGGGGGATCAGGATGCCCAGTGTGCCACCGGCGGCGACGGTGCCCAGAAACAGGCTCTCGTTGTACCCGCGTTTCTGGATTTGCGGGACTGCGACGGTGCCGATGGTGGCAGCAGTCGCAACCGAGGAGCCGGAGGTCGCCGCGAAGAGCGCGGAGGACCCGATGTTCGAATGCATCAACCCGCCGGGCAACCATCCCAGCCATTTGACGATGCCGTCATACATCTTTTCGGTGATGCCTGCGCGTAGCAGGATCTCACCCATCATGACGAACATCGGGATTGCGACGAGTAGGAAATCGGTGCTTGTCTGCCAGGCCATGTCGGAAATGGCGCGGTGCAGCGGCATGGGGCTGTCGGTCCATTGCAGGATCAGGCCCAGCCAGCCAAGGGCGGCGGCAATCGGCACGGCAAGGCCGATCAGCGCCAGCAGGATTATAAGGGTTTTCAGCAGCATCAGACTGTCTCATCCTCGATCTGCTCATCGAGCGATTTCACACCGATCAGCGCCTGAACCCCTGCCTCATCCCGGCGGATGATGCCGCGGATCGCCATCAGTGCGATCAACACGCCGGAGAAGACAAAGAACATCCAGCCGATCATCCACGGCACCTGCGGGATGGCGAGAGGCACGCGCATCGGCGTGATGGAGCGGGATCCG
>JBCBOD010000007.1:0-66796 GCA_039821425.1 Pseudomonadota bacterium | reverse complement strand
GACAATGCCATTTGCTCGGCCTCACTGTGTTGGCGCAAGGGTCATGGCAGTGCCCAAGCGCTAGGTGCCTGCTCTAGGGGCGGTGTTGTTTGCCTGTCCCCATACCAGATATCGTGGCCCGGATTCGGGCGACCTGTAAAGCACTTTGTTGGGGATAAGGGCCAAGTCACAAAAATTTCGTGTGGATAATTGCCTTTGGTCCTGAGCCAGCCCAATTTGCCATCAAACGGATGGAGGCTGCCCCATGAACACCGATCTTCTGAAACGACTTTGCGAAATGCCCGGCGTGCCGGGCCACGAACACCGGGTACGGGATCTGATCACGCAAGAGGTCGACGGGCTTTTTGACCATATGGAAACGGACGCCATGGGCTCCCTCCTCTGTCGCCGCGATGCGAAGAAGAAGGGCGCGCCAAAGGTCATGCTTCTCTGCCATATGGATGAGATCGGCTTTCTGGTCAGCCATATCGACAAGAAGGGGTTTCTCTACCTGCAGCCCGTCGGCGGCTTTGACCCGCGCAACCTCTTTTCCCGCCGCGTGCTGGTCTGCACCGATGACGGGGACTTCAAGGGGGTGATGAACCCCGGTGGCAAGCCGATCCACATCTCCTCGCCCGAAGACCGCAAGAAGGTACCGCCGCCGACCGAATTCTTCGTTGACCTGGGCATGGGAGAGAAAGCGCGCGCTGTGGTCAAAATCGGCGATTTCGTGGTAATGGATGAGCCGTTTATCGAAATCGGGGACAAGTTCGTCTCCAAGGCGCTCGACAACCGCATCGCCTGCTGGCTGGGGGTAGAGGCGATCCGCAAACTGGGCAAGAAAAAGGGGCGCGGGGCGGAAATCCACTTGGCCTTCACCTGTCAGGAAGAGGTCGGCCTGCGCGGCGCGCGCACCGCCTCTTTTGCCATCCGCCCTGATATCGGGCTGGGGATCGACGTGACCCTGTCTTGCGACACGCCCGGCATCCCGGAAAAGGACGCGACGACCCAGCAGGGCGAAGGCTTCGGACTGCATGTGCGCGACTCATCCTTCATCGCCGACAAGGCACTGGTCAGCGAAATCGAAGCGCTCGCCATCAAGAGAAAGATCCCCTACCAGCGCACAATGCTCGCCGCCGGAGGGCAAGACGGGGCCGCGGCGCAACAAGCCGCCGCTGGCGCGCGGGCCGTCGGGATCACCGTGGGGACGCGGTACATCCACACGGTGACAGAGATGATCGCGAAGGATGATTTGCAAGCGGCGCTGGATATTCTGGTGGCGTATTTGGAGCAGGCGTAGACCGGGGCTCGCCCCGGGCTTGCGCCGGGGTAAAACCCCGATCTATGTTACTTACTTTGCTCCGCGCTGGGTGACGGAATTGTACGTAATACTCTGAATCCGATAATTTGTAGCCTAAGGGTGCGATCTGACTTTGTTCGCGTGCCTAACCGCGAACCATCCATCAATTCGCTAGATGCCCCACCTTTCCCGACAACATACATGCAATCGCTTTCCGACATAGCCAATGCAATGTAAGCGCTTTGTGTGTTGAGACCGACATGCCGATTTGCCCAACATGACATGGTCAACTCGGCAACGTTACCAGACATATGGCGAAATCCCCACTCGTTGGCAGCGTCAAGACGATGAACTGGTACTGACATCCATCTTTCGACGTAGCCCAAGTCAGGCATCTCAAGGTTTTCGGCAGTCATAGTGCCGTTAAAGTTGACCTGATCCGGCGCTACCCAATCGCCTTGTGCAAAGGGGGTTTGCGTACCAGCGCGGGCAGCATACTCCCATTCAGCTTCTGTCGGCAGCCGGTATAGGTCCTGATTTAATTTCCGGTTTAGCCACGCAACATAGGTGAGGGCATCATCGAAAGAGACACGCATTACGGGATGAAGCCCATCTGCAACTACCTCGTGGATGGTTCCATCAGTAAGCATCACCAGTTCGGTTGGATCAGGTATGTATCCGTTACACCCACCATCTACGACGCAAGCCATCCATTCATCGTAGGTCACTTCATTGATGCTCAAGGCATAGGGAACGTCGATTTTCACAGCGTGAACCGATCCCTCGTGATAAGCGATGTAGGGGTTTTCTGGTGTAGCGCGTCGCCAGCGGCCGTTGAAGAAGTGAACCTGTTGTTGAGATTCACCTGCCGGCGCGCCCATCATGAACTCCCCCAAGGGCAATTCAATCATCTCGGGGCAAACATCGCAGTCCCGAAAACGATCAAATGGGGCTGCTTCAACCGTGACTGCCAAGCCAAAAGCAAACGGCACCGCAAACGCGATGCCGCAGGCAGTTTTCGCAAGACTCTTTCTCAAAGGCAGACCTAAGCCTTCCCCGAAAACTTCGCGATCAGCTCGTCGATATCAAGCCCGAGGCTGTCGAGCATCGACAGATCAAAACCCTTTTCCTCGATAAACGTCTTCGCCGCCTCGATATCGAGGTTTTCGAGCATGGACGCATCCACACCCAGTTCTTCCAGCTTCGCCTCGAAATCAAAGTTGTCGCCCATCAGGCCCGACACTTTGCCCAGCATATCACCCAGTCCCATGATCATTCCTTTCCCATTGGTTGGCTGACATGAGCTTGCCGGAAAGGACGGCAAAGATCACGGGGAAATTTTGGGCAGAAGTGCTACTTCTGCTTCCCTTCCAGCGCCTCCAACCGCGCCTTCAACGCCTCGTTTTCTTCGCGGGCCTTTTGCGCCATCGCCCGCACCGCGTCGAATTCCTCGCGTGTCACGAAATCGCGGTCGGCCAGCCAGCGGTCCATCATGGATTTCATGGCCGTCTGCGCCTCGTCCCGCGCGCCCTGGGCCACGCCCATCGCGTTCGTCATCAACTGGCTCAGATCGTCGAAAAACTTGTTGTTGCCTTGCATCGTGCCCTCCATCGCGGCTTGATCTGTATATGACGCCGACAGCAGCGCAGAACAAGGCGACAGGTTGACTTTGCCGCATCAGCGTTAGACCACTTGCCCCATGCAGGCCGCCATTCCTTTCCCCAATATCTCGCCCGAGATCTTTTCCTTCACCCTCTTCGGGTTTGAGGTGGCGCTGCGCTGGTACGCCATGGGCTATATCGTGGGGATCGCGATCGGGTATCAGATCATCCGCATGGCCATTGCGAGGCCACATCTGTGGCGGAACGGCCCACCATTGCAGGCCAGCCAACTGGAGGACCTGCTGACCTATATCGTCATCGGCGTCATCGCCGGTGGGCGCTTGGGCTATGTCTTCTTTTATGAACCGGGGCAATTTTTGGCCGACCCTGTCAGCATTATCCGGATCTGGGAGGGGGGATTGTCTTTCCACGGCGGTTTCCTCGGGGTTGTCACGGCGGTCTTCCTGTTCAGTCGCCGCCACAGCGTACCTCTGCCCGAACTCGCGGATATCATCGCTGTTGCCGCGACGCCTGCGATCCTGCTGGTGCGCATCGCGAACTTCATCAATGCAGAGCTTTGGGGCCGCCAGACGGAGCTGCCATGGGGTGTGATCTTTCCCGGTGCTGCCGCGCAATCCTGCGCCACCGTGACTGAACCATGCGTGCGTCACCCCAGCCAACTGTACGAAGCGGGGTTGGAGGGGCTGCTGCTTGGCACGATCCTGATCCTGCTCGCCTTCCGCTTTGGCGCGCTGCAAAAGCACTGGCTGCTCTCGGGGTTGTTCTTCATGGGCTATGGGATCGCCCGGTTCCTTGTGGAGTTCGTGCGCCAGCCTGACGCGCAATTCGTCAGCCCCGGCAATCCGCTGGGCCTTGCGTTCCATATCGATGGTGTCGGCTTGACCATGGGGCAGACGCTGACCCTTCCGATGATCCTGATCGGCCTGACCGTCGTGCTGGTGGCGCGGCGGCGATGACGGCACTTGCCGATCTGCTCAAGGCGCGGATCGCGCGGACCGGGCCAATCACACTGGCCGATTATATGGCCGAATGCCTGATGCACCCTGAACACGGCTACTACGCCACGCGGGACCCCTTCGGCACAAAAGGGGATTTCATCACCGCACCCGAGATCAGCCAGATGTTCGGAGAGCTCATCGGCCTTTGCCTTGCACAAGCGTGGATGGATCAGGGTGCGCCAACGCCGTTCATACTGGCAGAGCTGGGCCCGGGGCGCGGCACGCTCATGGCCGATGTCCTGCGGGCCACCAAAGGGGTGCCGGGGTTTCACGACGCGGCACAGGTGCATTTTGTCGAAACCTCTCCGATCTTGCGCGGCGTGCAAGCGAAGGCGGTCCCTCACGCCACATGGCATTACAACGCAGCAGACCTGCCTGAAGCACAACTTTTCCTGATCGCGAACGAGTTCTTTGACGCGCTCCCTATCCGCCAGTTCCAGCGCGCGGGCGAAGGCTGGCGGGAAAAGATGGTGGGCGTGACGGATAACTCGCTGACCCTTGGGTTGTCCGCCCCGGCCCCGCTGGGCGTGCTCGAAAAACGGCTGGCCGATACCAAAGAAGGTGATGTAGTCGAGTACTGCCCCGCCCTGCCGGGCATCGTGGCCGAGATCAGCCAGCGGATCACGACCCACGGCGGTGCAGCACTGATCATCGACTATGGTGATTGGCAATCGCAGGGTGATACGTTTCAAGCACTGCAAGGCGGCAAGGTTGCAGATCCGCTGTCCGCGCCGGGAGAGGCCGACCTGACAGCCCATGTGGATTTCGCCGCCATCGCGGCACATGCGGGCGGGGCAAGCTACAGCCGCGTCACGCCGCAGGGTGTGTTCCTTGAACGGCTCGGCATCACCCAGCGGGCGCAGGCCCTGGCCAAGGGGCTTACGGGCGCGGCACTTGACAGCCATATCAAAGCGCACCGGCGCTTGACCCACCCCGATGAAATGGGGCACCTCTTCAAAGTGATCGCGCTGACCCCTACCACGGCAGCGCCACCACCGGGAGTGGCCGCATGACGCTCGACATCATCACCCATCCAGGGCTTGCCGGTGTGCAGCACGGGTTTTTCGGACGACGCGGCGGGGCCTCTTCGGGCGTGTTTCAAGGGCTCAACTGTGGCTACGGCAGTTCCGATCAACACGACATAGTCACGATCAACCGGGGCCGGGTCGCCGAGTCTCTTGGGGTAGCTGAGGACGCATTGATCGGAGTCCACCAGATCCATTCCGCCAAAGTGATCACCGCAATGGCCCCACCGGTCACCCCGGCAGAGGCGGACGGGATCGTCACAGCGACAAAGGGGCTGGCCCTGTCAGTTCTGACAGCAGACTGCCAGCCCGTCCTCTTTGCAGATGCCAAGGCGGGTGTGATCGGCGCGGCGCATGCGGGCTGGAAGGGTGCGCTTGGCGGTGTGCTCGGGGCCACCGTCGACGCGATGGAGGCCCTTGGCGCCACACGGCAAGACATCACAGCCATCATCGGCCCGACGATCAGCCAAATGAACTATGAAGTCGGGCCTGAATTTCGCGACGGCTTTCTGGCCAACGATCAGACTTATGACCGGTTCTTTCGCAAAGGGCGCGCAGATCGGTTTCAGTTCGATCTTCCGGCCTTTGGCCTGCATCAGCTTGACCGCCTTGGGCTGGGCAACACCGCCTGGACGGGGCACTGCACCTACGCTGATCCGGGGCGATTCTACAGCTACCGGCGCAGCGTTCACCACAAAGAGGCCGACTATGGCCGGCTAATTGCGGCAATCCGGCTGTAACCGTTCATCTCTGTTAAACGGAATAAGGCATCCGCGCCCTGTTTTGTTTAAAGAGTGTTAAAGAATTTCCAGCGCAAGATCGCAAACCCCATGTTTTTAAGGGCTCTTGCCATGGACCGCTCGACCGCTGGAAACCGGTCAAGTTTTCATGCTTGGGTCAAATTCTCGCCCGCTTGCTCCGGCACTTTCACATCATACACCGAAGAAAAGAGTGTCGAGACAAAGAAGGTATCAGTCATGAAAAGCCGTTGGCAGAAATCCTTGGAAGCCGCAGTTGCGCAGTATGACACGCCCATGCCCTGGGCGCGCGGCGATATCCGCAAGGCCATGATTGCACGTCGCGAAGAAAAGGCGCGTGAAGAGGCTGACCGCCAGCAGATGCGGGCCCGGACCGCCTAAGTCCACCGGCGTTAAGAGTGTCGGCGGCGCCGCGTGCGCCGTTGTTCAGGCAGTCGGACCAGAGTGCATATTCCCGGTTCCGTTTTGCCATTTGTAGTGAGTTTGATGGCCCCCCGCGCTGGTACAGCCACCGTTCCGGGCTAGTGGAAATGGGTTTTTGAGAATGGACAGATCGCTATCAGCAGCCGTATCGCGCTCCGCCGATATCTTCAGTGAGCAAATCAGGCGCGCGCCAAAGGCACGCGCTGTGCCGCAGCAAGCCCCGGCAAACGTGCCGATGCGCAACTACAGGGTTTCGTACCTGTCTACTGATGGTAGCCTGATCGAAAACACCATGCGTGCCCGGCAGCATCCAACCTTCGAAGATGCTTTCGCCGCGCTTAGCCATGGTGCCATCGTGCAGACACGCCGCGGTGTGATGAGCGTCGAGGATGTTCTGCCCGGTGATGACCTCCGCCTTGCGGACGGAACGTTTGATACGCTGCTGTGGCGCGGCAGCATCTCGCTGCAACCTGATGCGAGCAAGCAGCGGCACCTGACGCGGATCACGGCAGATGCGATGGGCTTCAACCGCCCTGCCCCTGATCTTGTGCTTGGACCATCTGCGCGCATCCTGCACCGTGCGAGCGGCGTGCGCCGTTTGACCGGCTGCGATGCAGCCTTTGTCCCCGCCTCCGACTTCATCGACGGGAACCACGTTCTGTCACTTGCCCCTAATGCGCCGCTAAACGTTTATCAACTCGGCTTCAAACAGCAGCGCTGCCTGAGTGTGAACGGAATTGAAATCGAAACGCTGCACCCCGGCACAGCATTTGCACTGGGTTTGCGCGGCGACGTTCTGAATGAGTATATGACCCTCTTTCCGCATAAGTCTTCGCTCGAGGCTTTCGGCCTTATGGAGCATCCGCGCCTGCGGTTGCGCGATCTGGAACTACTGGGCTAGCACACCATCGTCGTCGGTGCGCGCGATGTGCACCGACCGCCCCCAGAAGCGCCATAGCAGCAGCACGGCCGCCAGCGCCAATCCGATGACAAGGCCAAGCCAGAGCCCCACTGGCCCCATGCCAAAGGTAAAGGCAAGCACGTAGCTGGCAGGCAACCCCACAACCCAATAACTGATCGTCGCCATTACCATCGGGACGGTTGTATCCTGCACCCCTCGCAGCAGGCCCAACGCGAGCACCTGCAGGCCATCAACCAGCTGGAACAGTGCGGCCACGATGATCATGCTTGCCCCGATGCGGATCAAGGTCGCGCGGTCCGGGTCCGACGGATCAACGAACACGCCCACCAGTAATTCCGGGATGGCGAGGAACACCAGTGAGGTCACAACCGCATAGCCTGCGGACATCCCGATGGCCGTGATCCCCCCGCGCCGCAGCGATCCTTCGTCGTGACGGCCCAGCGCGCGCCCGGCCCGGACGGTGGCAGCCTGTGAGAAGCCGATATGGACCATGAAGGTCAAACTGGCGAGCTGGATCGCAATCCCGTGCGCGGCCAATTCTAGCGCACCAATCCAGCCCATCATCACCGCCGACGCACTGAAGAGCCCGCCTTCTGCCAGTGACGTCAGCCCGATCGGCCAACCCAATTGATACACGCGCTTGAGGATCTCTGCGTCACTGCGCCAGAAATTCTTGAAGAGTGCGAATTGCGGCAATACCCGGTTGATGTAGACAACAAGGATCAGAACCGTTGCGAGGTTTACCGATAGCGATGCAATCGCCGCCCCCCTGATCCCCAGCTCTGGAAAGCCGAAATTGCCGAAGATCAGCAGATAGTTGATGCCAGCATTCAGCACCGCTGTGCCCAATGTGGCCCACAGGATGATCGCCGTATGCTCCATCGCGGCAAGAAACGCCTTGAGCGTCCACACAATAAGCGCAGGCACCATCTGCCAGATCACGATCTGCAGGTAGATATGCGCCTCTGCCGCGACATCCGGGTCTTGGCCCATGGCGATCAGGATATCCTCCGACCAGAAGAATGGCAGCGTGACGCCAAGCCCATAGAAGATCGACAGCCACAGCCCCATGCGCGTGACGCGGCGGACCTGCACCTCATCATCGTCTTCCGCCGCCGCCGCGACGAGCGGTGTGACGGCCTGTGAGAACCCTGCCCCCACGATGAAAACGACAAAGAACATCGTCCCCGCAATCGTGGCGGCGGCCAGCGCGCCGACGCTGTACCAGCCCAGCATCACCGTGTCGGTGATGTGGATGGCGAACATGGCAAGGTTCGACAGGATCAGGGGCAGGCCCAGCTTCCAGATCGCACCCGCATGTTCACGATATGATTGCTCTACGTGCGCCATGGGGCCAGCCTTAGGCCCCTTGATGACACGGGTAAAGGCTTGTCAGACCGCCCGGAACAGGAATTGCAAGGCCAGGATCGCCACAATGCTGCCCGCTGCAACCTCCGCCAGCGCCATTGTGCGGGCAATCGCGGCGGTCTGGACAAAGCGCAAGGTACTCTCGCGCAGGCCGACGGCGGCAAAGGCCACAAGGACGGTCAGGCTGGCGGTGCCCAGCCCCATGACAAAGGCCCCAATGATCCCCGCCCAATCCAGACCAAACCGCCAGGTAAGGATCAACAAAAACAGCGCGCCGGTGCAAGGCCTGACGGCAACGCTGCCGATCAGGATCGCCGCATCGCGCCAGTTGTGAACCTTGGCCGCCTCCTCTGCCGTGGGGCCGTGGGCATGGCCGCAAGTGCTGCAGACCTCACCGCCGCCGGCATGCGCGTGCGCATGGACCGGCATGCGACTCACGCCCAAATGCCGCAGACCCCGCCACACCAGCCAGAGGCCAACGCCCGCGATCAACGCATAGCTCAGCGGCGCCAGCATCTCATCCGCGACGCCGGTGATCCGCTCCCTGCCCCAGCCGAAAACCAGAACGGCGGTATAAACCAACACCACCGCCGCCGCCGCCTGCGCGAGCGAGGAGGCCAGCGCCAGCCCCGCCAGCCGTGTCGCAGGAACCCGGGTGCTGGCCCCATAGCCACCGATGACCAGCTTGCCATGCCCCGGCCCCGCAGCATGCACGAAACCATAAGCAAAACAGAGGCCCCAGAGCGTCATCAGCGCGCCCGGCTCCCCTGCCCGCAATCCCCGCAAGGCCCCAGCCATCGCATTCTGCACATCGCGTTGGGCCACAGCCGCCGCGCGCATCACCTGTTCCGCCCCGCCAAAGACCCAGAGCCACAGGGCCAGAGCCAAAAGGCCAGTCAGGATGAACGCGGCTAGGCGCATGTCAGCACAATCGTGTCAGCAAAAGCATCGCCAATCGCCGGGAAATAGTCATCCGGGCCATCACTGCTGAAGTCGATGTTTCCCGTCAGCTCCGCGGCCAACGCATAGGCGGCATCAAGATCCGCGGAGATCACCTCTACCGCACAATCATCCCGGCCCTCCACGGTAACCGGGCGCATCAGATCATAGGCCGTATAGAAGGCAGGATCATAGACACGGATACGCAGCGGCTCCGATAGGTCAGGCACGTCAGCCACCGGGCGCAGATGGCGTTCAATGAATAACCCGTCTTCATAGACCATCTCATGCCCTTGCTTCGCGCCTAGGGTTAGCAAGGCCTCGCCCTGCATCACTTCCAGATCGCCCGCAAAATCATCGGGCCAGGCAGCGATTTCCCGCTCCAGCACGGTCTGCTCTGCCGCTGTCAGCACCAGATCGCCATCCATATCGAGACCGAAGTCGCTCGTTACCAGCAGCGAGAACAACTCGTCATATTGCCAGTTCAGCCGCACGGACAGGTCGCCCTCCTCGTCAAAGACAAGCGTCACTGACGCCTCCACAAACACATGCGGGTGGGCACTGGCCGCGGGCGGCACCAGCAAGGCCGCGCAAAATTGCAGGATCCGGTTCATGGGCGCAATCTAGGCAAGCCAAGGCCCGGCCACAATGGACAGACCCGGCCTTGCGGCTATCATATCTCTGTCACCAGCGGGGAATTGCCATGACCGAATTCGCGACACTGATCCCGGACACCCGGGCCTTCATGAAGAAACTGAACGCCGACAACACCCGCGACTGGTGGCAGGACAACAAGGCGACATATGATGCAAAGATGAAGGCGCCCGCCCAGGCGTTGCTGGACCAATTGACCGACCCGCTCGCCAAACTCGCCGACGCGCCGATCAAATCCAAACTCTTTCGCCCGCACCGCGACGTGCGCTTTTCCAAGGACAAGACGCCCTACAACACACATCTGCACATGATGTGGCAGCCCGACACGGACGCCCCTCAGAACCCGGTTTTCTTCTTCGGGATCGGGCTTGACTACATCACTGCGGGCGCCGGGATCATGGGGTTCGACAAGGCTGTGCTGACGAACTGGCGCAAGATGGTGGACCTTGATACCGACCGGATCATGGGCATCGTCAAAGCGATAGAAGATAAGGGCTTTGCCGTGCGGGAACCAGAGTTGAAACGGGTGCCATCCCCTTTCGACAAAGAGCATCCCGCCGGGCATCTGCTGCGGATGAAATCGGTCACTGCGGGCCGCGAATTGGCCGCCGACGCGAAACTGCCAGACGCGCTGATGGACAGCTACGCGGCGCTTTGGCCGCTGAACGCGCTACTCCTCTCCATCGCCGAGGCCTGAGGGCACCAACCATCCCTGGTAATGCACCATCAGCCCGCCGGTGAGCGGTGCGCGCAGGGCCACGTCGAAACGAAATTTGCCATCGCTCGCAAACTCCTGCGCCTCGCTGACAGGCAACATGAAGCGCGGCAGCGGGATCGGGCCAAGCTGCCCTTTCTGGACCGGATAGTGCAGCTTGCCATCCGCCACATGCAGGCCAAGGGTGAAGGTCAGCGGCCCGAAACGCTCTGTCATCTGGCCATTTTGCACCTTCAGGAAAGACTGAAACCGGCTGCGCCCAAAGCGCCGCTCCCAAAGCTCACCCCCATCCTGCGGGGTCATCGTCACGGTCACCGGCACATCATCGCTGGCAGGGGGAAAACGGAACAAAAAGGCGATCAGGCGCGGCCAGAGCCCACTGCCCCGACTGACCTTCACCCGCCCTGCCATCTTGAACGGCCCGTAGACCTCGTGCCCCGCCTGCACCTCGGCCGGTAGCGCCGCGAAATCCGCCCCCAGAAATCCGGGAAAGAGCGGGGTGATATCCTCACTCAACCTTTCAGTTGTCACGGCCAGATCCTTCATTGCATTCTCCACATCCGCCAAGGGCACTTCCGCCACCGCCGGGCGCGCGCCGGGTGTGACTTTCCCGGCATCGCGCAGCACGGCGCGGGCCGGAACGGCTGGGATGTAGGGCCCTTCGCCGCCCCGGACCACCATCCGCCATGTGTCGCGACGCCTCACCGCGCCATGCCGCGCGACAACCGCCACTGACATGCCGCCCACATCGGTACCAAACGGCGCGAGCATCTGCGCCAGCCATTCCATCAGGCGCACAAACCAACGCGGCATCCCAAAGCGCAACTTGCCCCGCAGCCATGACAGGATTGCAAGCCCTTGGTTCATCAACCCCAGCTCCATCCCTGCGCGGAACTCAACGGTCCGCGCACCGAAAGCCTTGGTAAAGAGCGCCTGATCAGGCACCCCAATCATCCAACCGCGGCGTCGAATGTCTTGGCCAAGGTCAAAGCGCGCAGGGCGCGACCAGCTGCGATAGGTGACAGTTTCACCCGCACGCGGCATCTGCCTGTCTGTGCCACACTGGTGCAGAATACTCGCAATCACAGACGTACCGCGTGCCGCCCTGTTCCCTGGCAAGATCGCACTGCTGATCAAGGCAATCTCATCCGCCTCCCCCGCCATCGCCTGCAACGCAGCAGACGAAATGGCAGGCACGCTCGACATACCCGATAGCGCAAACACACCCGCCGCACGCGCCGCATCATCAAGCGCGGAAATCCCCGCGCAAAACGCGGCATCATCCGCCAGATCCAGATAGCTCACCCCCGCCGCGATGCAGGCGCGCGGCAGGCGGTATGGGTCATCACCATAGGCGTGAAACGGGCCAGCGGCATCGACGACGGCATCAGGATTGGCGGCCCAAAGCGCCGAAAGGTCATCATTCCGATCAACGGCTATGGCAGAAACCCGCAGCTCTGCCGCAAGCGCGGCCCCTTTGGCCGGATTTCTGCCCGCGATGACAACCTCATGCCCGTCCCGCATCAGAAGCCGGGCAAGGTTGCCACCAAAAACACCGTAGCCACCAAGGATGACGACCTTCATGAGAGAAGACGCGCGCGAAACGCCGGATCGGGCAATGCACACATGTCACCGCGCCCGAACAGCCGATAGCGATTGCGCGCAACACGCGCATAAAGCCAATTGCGCACCCCGCCCGGCAAAAGGCGCAGGATCTGAAAGACATGGCCCAGCCCGCCCGACCTTTGGCCAACACGGATCAGCGCATCAAAGTCGCGCCAGACCTTGCCGTCTTCAACAAAGAGCCACGTATCTGGGTCGGTTGGATCAAGCCCATGCTGTCGCATCAACCGGGCACCGGTCTCTGACTGGACCGGCGCGATCCGCACCTCGCCCGAACGATCAAGCCTGTGGATCATCCGCGCACCCCAACTGCAGAGCATGCAGTCTGCGTCCATCACGGCAATCGGGTGGTCGGCCATCGTCACTCTTCCTTCGCAGCGCAAGCTAGCCCGCGGCGACAAGGGCAGGAGAGGCCATAGCGTCACACCCCGGTCGATTGAAACTTTCCCATCAGATACGGGCCCGATCGTACCGGCGGGTAGGCATCAGATCCATCGAGCGGGACGATTTCAGCATCCCAAGCCGGTTGATGAAAGTAGGCCAGCGACTGACGCGCAGGCTGGCCCGGTTTGGCCACGACACGGTGCAAGGTGCTGACCCAACGATCAGCCGTCCAGCGGGCCATCAGATCACCGATGTTGATCACAAATGCGCCCTCTGGCGCAGGCACATCAACCCATGTTCCGCCCTGATCCACCTGCAAACCCTGACTGCCCGGCTGCGGCAAAAGGATCGTCAGCGAACCATAGTCGGAATGCGCCCCCGCGCGCTGTTGCTTGTCCAGCGGCATGCCTTCAGTGGCCGGGTAGTGCAAGGCGCGCAACGCAGAAATCGGATGGGCGATGAATGGGGCAAAGTGATCTTCGGCAAGGTCCAGCGCCACAGCAAAAGCGCGCATGATCCGGGCCGCCAGATCCTCCATCGCCGCATAGTATGCCTCCCACGCCGCCCGAAAACCGGGCAAATCAGGCCAGAGCGTCGGCTGATAGCAAAACGCCAGCGCCGCTGCCGGGGCATCCCCCGGAACCGTCAGCGGGCCACCATTGAAGCTCTCTTTCAAATCCGGCGGCGTTTCTTCACCTTTGGACGCCGCCAGCGCCTCGGTCTGCGGCCCAAGATAGCCGTAAGGGTATCCTTGATAGGGCGGTGCTACGGCCTGTTTCGCGGTGGCAGATTGCGCGAAAAATGCCTCCGCAGCAGACCAGACGTCATCAATCACGCGCTGCGGAACACCATGCCACTCCAGCACCAGAAACCCGGTGTCACGGCAGATCACATCGAGCGACCGCGCCATATGGTGGCGTGCATCTTGATGCGCGGTCTCAAACGCCGCCAGATCGAACGTGGGAAAGCTCACCCCAACACATCCCGCCAGGAATGCTTAGGTGCGAAACCCACCATCCGCTTGGCCTTGTCATTGGCATAGAAGGTCTCATCCGGGCGCATCTGGCGGCGCACTTCGACGCCCTGATAGAACTGGGCGATCACCTCATCAGATGTGATACCAACCGACATGTCATCATTGGCGACGTTAAAGACTTCATACCCCAACCCATCCGTCTTTAGGCAGCGATCGACCATGTGTCCCAGATCACGCGCGTCGATATAGGCAAAGATATTGCGGCGGCGCAGGGCCGGGTCCTCCATGAAAGCCGGAAACATCTCGGCGTATTCATGCGGCTCGATCACGTTGTTGATGCGCAGCCCGTAGATATCCGCGCCTGTCCGCGCCTGAAACGACCGCGCCGTCGCTTCGTTGCAAACCTTGGACATTGCGTAGCTGTCGTGGGGCACAGTCGGGTGATCCTCATCCATGGGCACATAGGCGGGCTTCATCTCTCCCACGGCAAAGCAAACACCATAGGTCGTCTCGGAACTGGCAAAGATCACCTTGGGGATGCGCAGCTTCACCGCCGCCTCGATCACGTTGTAGGTGGTCTAGGTGTTTTGGCGAAAGCACTCGCCATCAGTCCCGATCAGGATGCGGGGGACGGCGGCGAAATGCACAACCGCATCATAGGTCGGCACACCGGTTTCCAGATCGGGCCAGTCGGCCATTTGGCTCATCGCGCCAATGACCTGCCCCGGATCACAAAGATCGATCAATAGTTCCGGCACCTCGAGGCCTGACGGCACACGATCCACATTCGTCACCTGATGCCCCTGTTCCAACAAATGGCGGATGGCCCATTTGCCCGCCTTGCCGCTACCGCCTGTTAAGAATACGCGCATGTTTCGCCTCCCTCTGCGAAGGCTACCCGGCCCAGCGGGACACGCAAGCGCTACTTCCTCTTGCGGCTGAACACCATCTTCTGTTCCGTCAGGTCGGTCTGCTTGCCAATCCACGCATAGGCGAGCAGGGCCGGTTCGCTCGTGCCCACGGTAATCCTGTGCAGATGCTCTGGCGGGTTGAAGATCATCGAGCCCGGCACATAGACACCCTGATGGTTTTCCGACACAGCGCCCGACAGGCACACATAGCTTTCGGTGATCCCCTTGTGTGCGTGGGCGGGATAGGTACAGCCCGGCGCGAAAAGAACGATGCCAAGGATGATATCCTCGGTCACCACAGGGCCCTGTGGGCCGGCCACCTCTGCATAGCCATAGCTGCCGAGCAGGCCCTTTGGCATCTTCTCATACCCATATTGCCAGGACAGATTCGGCAAGACGGATTCCAGTGCCCGGATCATCCCGCTCATCCGGTCGCCGCGCCCTTCATCGAGCGCGCGTTTCAGATGCGCGGTCACGGGCTTTGTCGCAGGCGGCTGCGTCTGGATCGGCGGATTGGCCTTCAGCACCCGATTGATCGCCTCGCGCACGGTGCGCTGGTGGCTGCGGATCCGGTCACTGCCGCCAGACGGCAGAAAACGGTAGAGCTCGTAAAACTCTTGCAAGAGATAGCGCCAATCCGGCAGATCACGCAGCTTGGCCGTCTCCGGCAGGGTCTGATCAGTCATCGGCGCACCTCTACGCTCGCAGCTACTCGGATCAAGTAGCCCAACGATCATAGCGTCAACAAAAATCGAGCCTCAGAGCGCCGATGATGTCAGTTATCGTTCCCGATTCGATTGTGACAGAACGCTTCCCGCCAAACGGCGTGTTTTCTGCGCATAGTTTGAGCGGTTCCCAACCACGCGGGATGCTTTGGTTTCCATCCGGCGACCGGTCTGCTTCCCAGTCCTAGACTGAGCCAACGCCGAGCCCGCAAGACTCTTCTGCAAAGGCGACGCTGATTTGCTCCGCAAGGTCCGCGATGCTTCGGACGCGATCCGGCGAGATGTTTTCTTTCGGTTATAAGCCATATCTATTCTCCTCTCTTAAAATGAGTACCATATGTGGGAAATGTTCTTTCTTTGTTCAAGCCATCGCTGAACATTTTCTTTTACCTTCTCTGAGTCCCTGTCATACTCAACCCCAACCAAAAAAGAGGTATGAGCGGATGCCCAATGATCTTCTGACTGGCGCGGCCAGTACGGATTACAACGCCGACAGCATCGAGGTGCTCGAAGGGCTGGAGCCTGTGCGCAAGCGCCCGGGCATGTATATCGGCGGGACGGACGAGCGCGCGCTGCACCACATGGTGGCCGAGGTGCTGGACAACTCCATGGATGAGGCTGTCGCAGGCCACGCCAACCGGATCGAGGTGGAACTGCACGCCGATTATTCCATCACCATCCGCGACAACGGGCGGGGCATTCCCGTAGACCCGCACCCGAAGTTCCCCGACAAGTCCGCGCTAGAGGTCATCCTCTGCACACTGCACGCGGGTGGCAAGTTCTCTGGCAAAGCCTACCAGACCTCTGGCGGTCTGCACGGGGTGGGCGCATCCGTGGTCAACGCGCTGTCGGACAGCATGGTGGTGCAGGTCGCGCGGAACAAGGAAATCCACGAACAGCGCTTCTCACGCGGCCTGCCCCTCGGCCCCGTGGCAAAGGTCGGCAGTGCTCCCAACCGGCGCGGCACCACCGTCACCTTCCATGCGGATGCCGAGATCTTCGGCCATCACCGCTTCAAACCCGCGCGGCTCTTCAAATCCATCCGGTCCAAGGCCTACCTCTTTTCCGGGGTTGAGATCCGCTGGAAATCCGAAATCGACGATGGCGAAACTCCGACCGAGGCGACCTTCCACTTCCCCGGCGGCCTGTCCGACTACCTGAAGGAAACTCTGGGTGGGGCCACCACCTACGCCGATCGCCCGTTTTCCGGCGCCGTCGATTTTCAGGAAAAATTCGGTGAACCCGGCAAGGTCGAATGGGCGATCAACTGGACGCCAGTGCGTGATGGGTTCATCCAGTCCTACTGTAACACCGTGCCGACGCCCGAGGGCGGCACGCATGTCACCGGTTTCTGGTCCGCGATCCTGAAAGGGATCAAAGCCTATGGCGAATTGGCGGGGAACAAGAAGGCAGGCCAGATCACGCGGGATGACCTGATCTCGGGCGGCTGCGCGCTGGTCTCCTGCTTCATCCGCGACCCGGCCTTTGTGGGCCAGACCAAAGACCGCCTCTCAACCGAAGCGGCGGCGAAAATGACCGAAGGTGCCGTGCGCGACCATTTCGACAACTGGCTCGCGGCCGACACGAAATCAGCCGGGGCGATCCTCGATTTCCTCGTGCTCAGGGCCGAGGAACGCCTGCGCCGCAAGCAAGAAAAAGAGACCGCCCGCAAATCCGCCACCAAGAAACTGCGCCTGCCCGGCAAGCTGACCGATTGCACGTCAAAGGACCGGGCGGGAACGGAGCTGTTCATCGTCGAAGGGGACTCAGCTGGAGGCTCCGGCAAAGGCGCGCGCGACCGGACCTATCAGGCGCTTCTGCCACTGCGCGGCAAGGTGCTGAACGTGCTGGGAGCGGCCTCGAACAAGATCTCGTCCAACGCCGAGATCAACGACCTGTGTGAGGCGCTCGGCGTCGGCATGGGGACGAAGTTCAACGTCGATGACCTGCGCTATGACAAGATCATCATCATGACGGACGCGGATGTGGACGGGGCGCATATCGCGGCACTTCTGATGACATTCTTCTTCACCCAGATGCGGCCCCTAATCGACCACGGGCACCTCTACCTCGCCTGCCCGCCGCTCTACCGGCTGACGCAGGGGGCGAAGCGGATCTACGTGGCCGACGATGCGGAAAAAGAGGCGATGCTGGCCAAGGGGCTGGGCGGCAAAGGCAAAATCGACGTGCAGCGGTTCAAAGGGCTGGGTGAGATGGACGCCAAAGACCTCAAAGAAACCACGATGGACCCTAAGACGCGGAAACTGATCCGCGTGACGGTCCATGATGAGGAGCCGGGGGATACGGCAGACCTCGTCGAGCGGCTGATGGGGAAAAAGCCCGAACTGCGGTTCCAGTACATTCAGGAGAACGCGCGGTTCGTGGAGGAGTTGGATGTTTGAGTTCTTTACTGGACAACATCTAAGTTAACTTTTCTCCGCGCTAGGACATCGAAGTGTCGACCTTCTCCAATAGCATCAAAACTGTCAAAACCACGTGCCTTAAGTAGGGTTTCGGCTGTGGCCGGATCAAACCAGTTCCTATCACATTCGTAGAACAGCGTATCGATGCGATCAAAGAAGCTTGTCTTCAACAACTCTTCAAGAACGACTAGCTCGTGCCCCTCGACGTCAATTTTTGCAACGATGCGGCCGACGGCGCCTGATACGATCTTTTCCAATTCGACAGCATCGATCGTCTCTATAACCTGCTTGTCGTCACTTGGTTTGTCGATTTCACGCAAAGTGGCCTTGCCGGAATGAGCATCATCGACATGGATCGCGCTTTTGCCTGTCGCGTTAGAAATCGCAACACGGTGAAGAGAGACGTTCGCGCAATCATTTAATTGAATGTTCTTCTGCGCGAGGTCCGCTGTTTGCTGGACAGGTTCGAATGCATGAATATGAGTGCATGAAGGATTCTTGCTCGCGAGTACCGAGTAAAGTGCTTGGTTTGCACCAACATCCATGAACACGAATTCTTCTCGCTTCTTCTTCAGCAGATCAGCCAAGGCATATCCGTAGCGACCACTAACGTAGAACTGAAATGTCCGATCGCCTGTGTTTGGGTGAAGCCAGACTCCATACGCAGATGGGACTGCGCCAGGCGCTGGCCTTCCCTTAAGCGCCAACGGCAAGATCTTAGAGTACGCGGAGATCACTCGACGCAACTTGCGAATTCCCTTTCGCATCGAAATTGGTTCTCCGGTGTTTCAACGTTGGTTTTGAGCTATCGCCCTTGTCCCACCAGCTTTTAACGATGAACCGTCAGGATTAAAATCGCCAAAGACCGCAAGAATGATGGAACCAAGATGACGAAAGCTAAGAAGGCAGCGGACATCAATCTAGCTCTTTCATTCGGATCTAGGTCGAAGACGGACTTTGGAAGAAGCGAAGCTCGCCGGCAAACGCAATACTCTTGCGGAGTGAAAATCGAGGATTGTTCAACAGTGCCGAGCGCCAACGCCAATGCCAAAATGGACAACACACCTCGCCAAAACACACCTTCGCCATACTTCATTACAGCCCAAACCGTCTGCACGCCCAGTGTACAGCCTGTGTACGCAAATCATACGCGGCCTTCTCCCCGGGTTCGCGTGATCCTGAGACTGCGATTCCCATTTTTCGCCACAACGGATAAATCTTGCGCCAGCCCCTTCGCAGGCGCAGCAATAGAACGCGTTAACCACTTTTCACCCCAAAGTTGACCCTACGTCCCTACCCAAAAGGACACGTTGAGGAAGTACACGCATAAGCTTAGTTATCCCCTCATAGACGGCGCGCGTGTGGTTGCGCGGCGGATGGAAAGAGTAAGTGGTTCGGGCCTTACGCCCTTGTGCACGCGCCGGCGTGTTGTTCCGGTGAAAGTTGTGTGTTTTTAGTGGCATGGGTGCCGCAAATGTGGCACCCACGGCCTCTTTTCGCCACAAAGTCGGCGATTGCGGGTTTAACGAGTTTTGCGTGGGTCAGCAGTTCTTACGGCCCAGCCCATCGGTACCAAGTGCAACGGTTCACAATTGTAGGTTGTTTGACGAGTCTCCGTCGTTGCAGCGCCAGAAGGGCAGGTGCAGCGATGGAAACGCCCCGTGCAAGAGGCATCCAAAACGGGCGGCAGGCAGATCGGGACTTTCCCCCTGCCCCGCCCGGGCTACTTCCTCCCACATGCGCAGGTTCATCCTCGCCCTGACCCTCGCCACCCCGCTCGCCGCGCAAGAGGTGGAGACGGACCTGGAACTTGTCCTGCTCGCCGACGCATCCGGCTCCATCGACGCGGATGAGCTTCTTTTTCAACGGCAATCCTACGCGGCGGCGATCACAGACCCCACGGTCGTGAACGCCATCCAGAACACGCTTTATGGTTCCATCGCAGTGACTTACGTCGAATGGGCGGCCACACAGGCGACGGTTGTCGACTGGACCATCATCGCGGATATGGACAGTGCTGTCGCCTTCGCCGAGGCCTTGATCGGCCCGCCGCGCCAAGCAACCGGGCGCAATGCGATCGGGTCTGCCCTGCTCTACGGCATGGCGCAGATCGAGGGGAACGATATCCGGGGGTTCCGCCGCGTGATCGACTTTTCCGGCGACAGCATGGGCAACAGCTATGGCCCTGCGATCACCGACGCGCGAGATCAGGTGCTGGCCGCTGATATCTCTATCAACGCGCTGCCGATCCTGCGTGGCGGCCAAATCGGGTTTGATCTCCCAGCGCAGTATGAGGCGAATATCATCGGCGGCCCCAACGCCTTTGTCATGCCTGCAGGCGAAGGGCCGGAATTTACAGAGGCCGTGCGCCGCAAGCTGATCCTCGAAATCGCCGGGACCGTGCCCGGCACGCAGTATGCGACGCTTCTTCTGACAGACTAGCGCAGCACAAGGTTGCCCAGAGCGGCGCGGATCATGCTGTCGGTGTCGTCACTGTCTCCAGAGACGGCCAGCCCGACAAGCGCACCTTTCTCGCCGCCAAAGGCGCGGGCATAGTCCGCCGCGAGATCAACGTTTTCGTTGAACGCGCCGGTTCCCGCCTGCCGCAGCGCAATCGTCACCCCCTGCCCCACAGGACCATAGGGCGACTGGATCACCGTGCCGCGCGCATGGTTGCCACCGTAGGCATACTGCATGATCCGCACGTCCTCATTTCCCAAGAGGCTGCGGATATTCGCCCCTTCCAGACCGGGGGCCAGGCTTTCCGGGACAAACACGAAGTAAAGCGAGATATTGCGATCATCCCCGCCCTTGCGGCTGAGGTCCGTTGCCGGCACGGATTGATCAACCTGCCATGTCCAGGACGCGCCAGTCGCCCCCCAGCCATCGCGCCCTACACGCGTCCAAGCAATGGAAACAGAGCCATCCGACACCAGCCCGAGGTTCTGGCCAAACGAGTAGTCATTCGAGCTGAAGAGCGACAGCCGCTGTTCCTGCCACCCGTTTGCAAAGCTGATGGGCATCGCAGCGGCGGAGACTGTTGTAACTGCAAGAAGGGCGGCAGAAAGCACAAGGCGCATGGGAACTCCTTTGTTGATTTCCCAATCACCTAACGCAGCAAAGGGCGACTGGCACTATTTGTGCCGCGCTCTCACGGCAATGTCAGGCTGTGTTACTGTTGGATGCTTTCCAGGTATTCGGTCAGCAAAAGCAGGGTCATTGGCACGGGCGTCCCCAGCCCGTCCTCTTCGACGATCACTGTTTCACCCAAGTCGCCTGCGCCGAATTCTGGCATCGCAGCACTGAAATGCGGCGCGCGGTTCAGCCCGTCGATGATGCTCATCACCTGATCACGGGGGAAAGTTCCGCCGTTGCGTGCACTGATCATCGTCAGGTCCGGCGCCACCACACCCAGGGCGCGGGCCGCGGGCCCATCCCCCATCGCATCCGCGCCATGACAACTTGCACAGCTTTCCAGATAGGCAGAGCGGCCATCAACAGGCCCTTCCACGCAGGCTGCAAGGGAAAGGATAGCGAGTATCGGTAATCTGGACATGCGGCACCTCCTTCATTCCAGAGAAGGCTAGCCAAAGCGCCGCAAGCCCACCTTGATCCAGATCAGGTGGGCTGACCTTCATCAACGATCAGGCAGAGAGGCGCAGGACCAGCGACCAGAGCGCATCTGGCACGTCGACCTCTGTCATCACATGCCGGTCGGCACCGGGAATGCGCGCGCCCTCTTGCGCGCTCACGGCCTCTGCCACCCGTGCGAGACGGTCGGCAAAGCCGTCGTGATACGTGCCGGGGTCCATCAGGATATAGAACTGGCCGAGGTCATGGGGTTGCCCTTCGGCCAGCTTAAGCCCCACCACATCGAGTGAATTGACCGAACCGGTCATCCCGGCCGCCAGCAACTCGACCATCAAACCAAAGCCCCAGCCTTTGTAGCCGCCTGCACTGACGAGCGCGCCTTGCAGCGCCGCCTCTGGATCTGTCGTTGGACTGCCATCCTTGTCCACGGCCCAGCCAAGCGGGATCGCCTCGCCCGCCGCCTTGGCCATCGTGATCTTGCCCAGCGCTACGGCGGAGGTGGAGAAGTCGAAATGCATCGCCAATTTGCCATCGCCCGGCACGCTCATCGCGATGGGGTTGGTGCCGAGGACGCGAACGTTGCCACCCGGCGGGGCGACGATAGCAGAGGCGTTGGTGAACCCGATCCCGATCAGCCCTTCGCCTGCGATCTGTTCGGTGAAGTAGCCCAGAGAGGTGCAGGTGTGCGCATGCGCAACGGCGAGCGTTGCGACACCGTTTTCACGTGCGGCCCTCAGTGCCTCCGGCAAACCGGCATCAAACGCGGGCTGTGCAAAGCCAAAGCAGGCGTCAGACAGAACAGCGCCCGGTCTTGGCCGCGTGACACTTGGCGTGACGGTCCCTTTGACCCGGCCTGAACTCAGCTGGATGCAATAGCTTTCAAGGTAGTAGAGGCCGCAGATCACATTTCCCAACGCCTCTGCCCGCGCCACCGCTTTCGCCACTGCGGCGGCCTGCACCTCTCCCGCGCCATGCGCCAGAAGTGCTGCATGCGCTTTTGTCTCAATCTCTGTAACGCTGACTTTCATACCGTCTCCAACACGCCGCCAGACAGGCGCACCTGCCGGTCCATCCGTGCGGCCAAATCAAGGTTGTGGGTGGCAATCAGCGCCGCCAGCCCGGTTTCGCGCACCAGGGACATGAGCGTATCAAACACCTGATCAGATGTGTCTGGGTCAAGGTTCCCTGTCGGCTCATCCGCTAGCAAAAGCGAGGGTTCGTTGGCCAAAGCCCGGCAGAAGGCCACCCGCTGCTGTTCACCCCCCGACAGCGCTGCTGGCCGGTGACTCGCCCTTTCGGCAATACCGACCTTGCCCAGAAGGTCCTGCGCCCGCGCCGCGGCCTCCGCCTGCGTGGCCCCATTGGCCAGTTGCGGCAGCACGATGTTTTCCTGTGCGGTGAATTCAGGCAGCAGATGGTGAAACTGGTAGATGAAGCCCACCGTCGCACGCCGCACGGCGGTCCGGCGTCGGTCCGACAGCTTGCTCATTCCCTCACCGGCGATCGTCACTGTCCCACTGTCAGGCGTGTCGAGAAGCCCCGCAATATGCAGGAGCGTCGATTTACCAGCGCCTGACGGGGCGACCAGCGCAACAACCTCGCCCGCAGCGACGTTCAGCGACACCCCCTGCAGCACCTGCACCTCGTTCGGCTTTCCGGTGTTGTAGCTCTTAGTCAGATCGGTCAGGACCAGCGTGTCACTCATAGCGCAACGCCTCCACCGGGTTCATACGGGCCGCGCGGCGGGCGGGGAAGATCGTGATGATCCACGACAGGCCCAAGGATAGCGAGACCGCTTTCAGCACATCTACCAGTCGCAGATCGGCAGGAATGTTGTAGATGCCCCTGATCGACGGATCCCAGACCCCGCCACCGGCAAAGTAGTTCACCGCGCTAAAAATCTGGTCGATGTAGATCGCAAAGAGACAGCCGAGGATCACGCCCAGTGCTGTGCCAATCGTCCCGATCCCGGCCCCGCAGATAAAGAACACGCGCAGGATCGACCCTTCGGTCAGCCCCATCGTGCGCAGGATGCCCACGTCTCGCCCTTTGTTCTTCACTAGCATGATCAGCCCGCTGATGATGTTCATGGAGGCGACAAGGACGAGGATCGACAGGATGATGAACATCACATTGTCCTCGATCGTCAGCGCGCGCAGGAACCGCCCGACCCTGTCCTGCCAACTGTAGGCCCACATGCCGGGGCCTGCAGCGTTGGCGATCTCCTGCTTCAGCTCTTCGGACCGGTTCAGGTCATCCAGCCTGATTTCTAGCTCATCAGCCACGCCGTCTCGGTTCAGGATCAGCTGCGCCTCTTCAAAGGGCAGGTAAACGCGCACCTCGTCAATCTGAAAGCGCCCGGTGGAGAAGATATAGACTACGTCGTAGGCATTGCGTCGGGTAGATGTGCCAAAGGGCGTCGCTGCGCCGGAGCGGGTGGTCAGTTCGATTCTGTCGCCGATGGTCAGGCCCAGCCGGTTTGCTAGTTCGGACCCAACGGCGATCCCGTTTGGCAGATCGTCGATATTGCCCACCGTGCGTTCGCTATCGACGATGGCGTCGGACTCTTTGAGGTCCTCCAGACGAATGCCGTAAATATCCCCCAACCCGATCCGATCATTGGCCGAGGCCATGGCCTGCCCCCGGATCAGGGGGGCGACAGATTCGACACCCTCCACCTGCTTGATCCGCTCTGCCATCCCCTCAAAATCTTCGATGACCTGACGGGGCTGAACGACAGTGACATGGGCGTTGGCGCCCGCGATGGTGTCAATGAATTCCGCGCGAAAGCCCGAGCGGACAGCAAGCGTCGCAATCAGCGCAAAAACCGCAAGCGTCACCCCGATCAGACTGATCCAGGTCATCACGCTGACACCACCCTCGGCCCGTTTGGCACGAATGTAGCGCCAGGCGATCATCCATTCGAAGGCCGCGAAAGGCTTGGTGGTTCTGACCTCGGCCATGGGGCCTCCGTTCTTGGGTTTGCGGCAAAGTGGGGCGCGGACGCGGAATGGTCAAGCGGGCAGATCGCACACTCATGGCCCCACGCCATCCGCCTTTATCATCTTGCCAAAAACACTCCCGCCGGAGGCGCCTGCCCTCACCGAATTCGCCGCGTCAGCCGCCAGCCTGCCGCCGCACGCCATCAAGCCGCGGGCGGTTCGGCGCCACCACAAGTCGTGGCCGGGTGACTGGCGGTTCGCCTTTGACGACAGGTGCACGACGTTTGGGCTGCGGCTTGGGCTTGCGCTGGATGCGGCGGAAGGGCCACCCCATCACACCGATCAGCCCCGCCAGCAGCGCCCAACCACCAAGGAAGCCCGCGCCGGCAGCGGCGGCACCTTCCGTGCTCAGCGGCATAGCGGGGCTGTAGTCGGCCAGTGTGCCTTGCAGCACCTCTGCATCGCTGAACCGGTGTGGCATCGCCAGACGTGCCATCGGGCCCGCGGCGCGCAGGGCCACAAGGTTATCTGACAAACGCGCATGACGGGCAAATGTGCCGCGCCACATCTCTGCCTGGGCAGCAACCAGCGGCGTTGCCGCCATAGCTTGCAACATCTCCTCGCGCCCCATGCCGTCGGCAAGGGCGGTCTGGTCGAACTCCATCACCACTTGTGTCAGCGCATCGACCTGCCCGGCCAGCCGCTGCAGATATTGCTGGCTAAACTCAGGCGCCTGGCTGAGCGTACCTGCCCCAACCAGGCCACCAATCAGACAAAGGGCACGGATCATCGCCGCACCCCGCGGGGGGATTTGAGTGTCATCTGCTGCCTCGTGACGTCTTGTTTTGCGTCACACTAGCAGAATGCTGCAGACATCGCCACGTTTCTGCAGGCTATGCGCGGCCTTCCGCGTCACGCCGAAGCCAGTTTATCACGTTTTCTGCATCCTGATCCGGTGGGAAAACCGGATAGAAGACATACGCGATCACACCGTCACGGATGATCATTGTCAGGCGTTTGTGCAGGTATTGCCCTTCGACCTCCATCCCCGGAAGGTCCAGCGCTTTGCCAAAAGCCAGCCCATGATCCGACAACAGCGGGAACGGCAGGTGCAGGCGTTCGGCCGCTTCGGCCTGATAGTCCGTTGGTTGCGTGGAGAGCCCATAAAGCTGCCCCACGCCCAGTTCTTTCAGCTCAGCCGCGTGATCGCGGAACGCGCATGATTGGGGCGTGCAACCCCGCGCGCCCGGGATCTCATCCCAGCCGTCAGGCAGTGCTTTGTCCGGGCGCCCCGTCATCGGGTAGATGTAGATCGCGGCCAGTCCATCCAAGTTGCCCAAACTGACGGTCTCGCCATTTGTGGCGGGCAGGTTGACGTCTGGCAGGCGCATGCCCACCAGATGATCGGCCTTTCCGTCATCAACGGGTGCAGGGATCACAGACCAGTCAACGTATGTCAGACTCATGCGATCCCCTCGTAGATCCGTGCAATTTTTGCGACAGCCTCTTCGGGGGGCATTTCCTCGCTTTCGCCCGTGCGGCGGCTGGTGACCTCGACGACGCCGTTCTTGAGCCCACGTGGCCCAACGGTGATCCGCCACGGCAGGCCGATCATGTCCATGGTGCCAAACTTGGCGCCTGCCCGTTCATCACGGTCGTCATAAAGCGGCTCCAGCCCCAGAGCTGTCAGCGACGCATAGAGTGCCTCGCAGGCCGCGTCCGCCTCTGCATCGCCGGATTTGAGGTTCACGATCCCGCAGTGGAACGGCGTCACACCTTCGGGCCAGATGATACCTTTGTCGTCATGACTGGCCTCGATGATTGCGCCCAGAAGGCGGGACACGCCAATGCCGTGCGACCCCATATGCACGGGCACTTTGCCGCCCTTGCCGTCGTCAACAAGCGCGCACATCGCATCAGAGTATTTTGTCCCAAAATAGAAGATCTGGCCAACTTCGATCCCCCGCGCAGAGCGGCGGCGTTCTTCCGGAATGGCGTTGAAGAGCGCTTCATCATGGGTCTCATCCGTCCGCGCATAGCGGCTGGTGAACTCTTCCAGCACGGCCTGACAGGCAGCGTGATCGTCATAATCGATCTCGCGGTCGCCGAACTTCAGATCCGTGATCTCACTGTCATAGAACACCTCTGACTCGCCCGTTTCGGCCAGCACGAGGAATTCATGCGTATCGTCGCCACCGATCGGGCCACTGTCCGCGCGCATCGGAATTGCTTGCAGCCCCATCCTCTCATAGGTCCGCAGATAGCTGACCAGGTGGCGGTTGTAGGCATGCAGCGCATCTTCCTTTGTCAAGTCGAAGTTGTAGCCGTCTTTCATATAGAACTCGCGCCCCCGCATGACGCCAAAGCGCGGGCGGACCTCATCGCGAAATTTCCACTGGATCTGATAGAGTGTCAGCGGCAGGTCCTTGTAGCTGTTGATATGCGCGCGGAAGATATCCGTCACCAACTCCTCCGCCGTCGGGGTAAAGAGCATATCGCGCCCGCCACGGTCCTTGATCCGCAGCATTTCTTCGCCATAGGCATCATAGCGGCCGCTTTCGCGCCAGAGGTCGGCAGACTGGATCGTCGGCATCTGGATGGCGATGTGCCCCGCGCGCGCCTGTTCCTCGTGCACGATATCTTCGATCTTGCGCAGCACTTTGAAACCCAGCGGCAGCCACGAATAGATCCCCGCACTGGCCTGTTTGATCATGCCAGCCTGCAGCATGTAGCGGTGGCTGACGATCTGCGCCTCACGCGGCGTCTCTTTCAGAACGGGCAGGAAATAGCGGCTCAGGCGCATGGGTGTCCCCTGTTGGTGTGCAATTCCTTCGGGTTTACGGGCAGCATGGGCCAAGGGCAAGCGGCGAACTTTTGCATCCCACATTCAACGATTTGTGAGGGTGCGGGAATAACCCGCTCTGCCGGGGCGTATGTGCTACAGATACGCCATTCGAAAGGACCACGCCCATGGTACGCCTGCTTCAAATTCTGACTTTTTCATTGATCGCCCTGCCTTTCCTTTATTCAAGCTGGGCCAATGCCGCCCCCGTCAACTACGCCCTGCAAAAGGACCGGTCTGACGTTGGTTTCGTATACACGCTGTCCGGGGCCGAGAACCGGGGCAGCATGCCCGTGCGCGCCGCTGACATTGTCATCGACTTCGACAATTTCGGTGCCTCTTCCGTCGACGTCTCGGTGGATGTGGCTGCAGCCCGCACCGGGCTGATCTTTGCCACCGAAGCCATGAAGGGGGCGAGCGTGCTTGACGCGCGCAATCACCCGACGATCCGGTTTCAGTCCACCGGTGTTCGCCCGTCTGATCCGCGCAACCTGTCTGCGGGTGGCCAGATTGACGGCAACCTGACGATCCGTGGTGTGACCCGCCCGGTGACGCTGAACGCCGCCCTTTTCCGCCAAGCGGGCACGGCAGAGGGTGATCTGAGCCAACTGAGTTTTCGCATTTCTGGACAAGTCAGCCGGGCCGATTTTGGCGCTGCAGGCTTTGCCGATATCGTGGATGACCTGATCACGCTCGAAATCGCCGCGCGGGTCGCCGTGGCCCCGTAAACCACCAGTTCCCCTTGCACGCCCGGGCGCAAACGCGCATCTATGCAGAGACGTAGCAAGAGGTAGCAGATGGCCCTCCCGGTCAGAGATCAGCTTCGGTATTGGGGCATCGCCACGGCGGTGTTCCTGATCGTCTTGTGGTTTCTGGGGGATGTGATCCTGCCTTTCGTGCTGGGGGGCGCGATCGCCTATTGCCTAGATCCGATTGCAGACCGGCTGGAACGGGCCAAGTTCAGCCGGGTCGCTGCGGTCGCGACGATCACCATGGTCACCACTCTGGTCTTTATCCTGCTGATCCTTCTGGTCATCCCAACCCTGATCCAGCAGACGGCATCCCTGATCGACACCGCGCCGGACCTTTTCAACCGGCTGCGCGACGGGCTCTTTGACCGGTTTCCGCAATTGATGGATAGCGAGAGCACGATCAGCCGGCAGCTCGCCGCCATTGGTGAAACCATTCAGGCCAAGGGTGGGGAACTGGTGAATGGCATCGTGAATTCCGCCCTCGGGCTGGTCAACGTGTTGGTCTTGTTGATCATCGTGCCGGTCGTGGCCTTCTACATGTTGCTCGACTGGGACAACATGACCGCAAAGGTGGATGAAATGCTGCCCCGCGATCATGTGGAAACAGTCCGCACGCTGGCCCGCGACATTGATGCGACCCTGGCCTCTTTCATCCGCGGGCAAGGTACAGTCTGCCTGATCCTCGGCACCTATTATGCGGTGGCACTGATGCTCGCGGGGCTCAACTTTGGCCTGATCGTGGGCTTCATCGCCGGGCTGATCACCTTCATCCCATACGTTGGCGCCCTGGTGGGCGGCGCGCTCGCCATCGGCTTGGCGCTATTCCAGTTTTGGGGCTCGGTCGAGGTGACGGACGGTGAAACGGTGTCTTACGTTACGAACTGGCTGCGCATCGGCATTGTCGCAGGTATCTTTGGGCTGGGGCAGTTCATGGAAGGCAACATCCTGACACCGAAGCTGGTTGGTGGCTCAGTTGGTCTGCACCCTGTCTGGCTGCTCTTCGCGTTGTCCGTCTTCGGCACACTTTTTGGCTTTGTGGGTATGCTCGTTGCCGTGCCGATCGCCGCCATGATCGGCGTGATCGCGCGCTGGGGGCTGGGGCAATACAAGGATAGCCTGCTTTATCGTGGGCAATCGACGGACGAGTGATGCCCAAGCAATTGTCATTTGATTGGCCCACCGGTGTCGCATTGGGGGCGGATGATTTCTTCGTCACCGAAGCCAACGCGCAAGCCTATGCGATGCTGGAAAATCCTGCCGGTTGGCCCGAAGGGAAACTCGTGCTGGTCGGCCCAGAGGGATGCGGGAAGAGCCATTTGGCGCGGATTATCGAGGGGGAGCATGAGCTGGCTTGCCTCTTTGCCGATGAACTGGCTGTGGAGGCGGTCGATCTGTTCAAAGGGGTGATCGTCGAGGATGTGGACCGGTTACCGCAATCGGCTGAAGAAACGCTGTTCCACTTGCATAACAATCTGCGCGCTGCCGGTGGGCGGCTTCTACTGACAGCGCGCACGCCCCCCAGCCGCTGGCCTATCACCCTGCCCGATCTCGCCAGCCGGATGCAGGCCACGACGGTCGTGACCATCAGTGACCCTGATGATGCGCTCATGTCCGCGCTTTTGATGAAGCTCTTCACCGACCGGCAGATCATGCCAAAGGCCGAGGTGATCACCTACCTCACCCGCCGTATCGAGCGATCTTTCATCGCCGCAGCCGATATCGTGGCCCGGCTGGATGAGGCGAGCCTGTCAAGCCGTCGCAACATCACAGAAAAACTCGCAGGCAGCTTGCTGGACTCATCCGGCTAGGCCCGCGATACTTGTCACAGAACCGCAACATCTGCGGTGGACAAGGCCCTATGACAAACGCAGATTTTCTTGAAGGGGCATATCCGGCCCCAACCGAACTCGACATTGACCTGTCGACACCCGCGCGGTTTTTCAATCGCGAACTTAGCTGGCTCAGCTTTAACTGGCGCGTATTGGAAGAGGCCGAGAACCCGCGTGTCCCGCTGCTGGAACGGCTGCGGTTTCTATCGATTTCCGCCACCAACCTTGATGAGTTCTACACCGTCCGCGTGGCAGGCCTGCGCGAACTGGCAAACGAAGGGAACACAACGCCGGGCCTCGATGGTCTGACACCTGCCGAACAACTGGTCATGATTGACCAGGACGCACGGAAACTGATGGCCCGACAGCAGGAAGTATTTACGGTTCTGCAAAGTGAGATGGCGGGTCAGGACATCCACATCCTGACGCGGGACGACCTGAGTGTGGATGAAGTGGACTACCTCGAACAGGTGTTTCTAGAGCGGGTGTTTCCCGTGCTGTCGCCACTGGCGATTGACCCTGCGCACCCCTTCCCTTTCCTACCGAACGAAGGGTTCGCGCTCGCCCTGCAACTGGAACGACCAAGTGACAAGCGGCAGTTGCGGTCGCTTCTGCCAGTGCCCGCCCAGATCGACCGTTTCGTCAGGTTGCCATCTGACAATGGGGATCGCTTCCTGCCCTTGGAAGAACTCTTGCTGCTGCACATCGGCCGCCTGTTTCCTGGCTACAAGATCAAAGGCAATTGCGCCTTCAAGGTCCTGCGCGACAGTGATCTGGAACTGGAAGACGAAGCCGAAGACCTTGTGCGCGAGTTTGAGACGGCACTGAAACGTCGGCGGCGTGGCGAAGTCGTACGTTTGAAATTGTCGGCCGGCTCACCCGAAGCGCTGAAAACTCTCATCATGTCGGAGCTTCACGTCACAGAAGACACGGTGGTTGAGGTCGACGGCCTGATCGGGATTGCGGATCTGAACGAGCTTGTCCTCGACAGCCGCCCTGATCTGCTCTGGCCGCCCTTTGCACCCCGCGTGCCCGAGCGCGTGCAGGACCATGATGGCGATATGTTTGCCGCCATCCGCCAGAAGGACATGTTGCTGCACCACCCCTACGAGACGTTTGACATGGTGGTCCGCTTTCTGACGCAAGCGGCCCGTGACCCTGATGTGGTCGCGATCAAGCAAACGCTCTACAGGACATCAAAACGCTCTCCCATTGTCGAGGCGCTTTGCGAAGCCGCGGAAGATGGCAAATCGGTCACAGCACTGGTCGAACTGAAGGCCCGCTTTGATGAGGCTGCGAACATCCGGCAATCCCGGCGGTTGGAACGCGCTGGTGCGCATGTGGTCTACGGTTTTATGCAATACAAGACGCATGCCAAGATCAGCACGGTTGTGCGGCGCGAGGGCGACAAACTGGTCACCTACACACACTTTGGCACCGGCAACTACCATCCGATCACAGCGCGGATTTACACCGACCTCAGTTTGTTTACATGCGACGACGGTCTGGGGCGCGATGCAACAAAGGTGTTCAATTACCTGTCTGGCTACGCGCAGCCAGAAGACCTCGAAAACCTTGCGATTTCTCCCATCGCGCTGAAGCAAACGCTGCTGGATCGGATCGCAGCAGAGGCCGAAAATGCCAAGGCGGGCAAGCCCGCGATGATCTGGGCCAAGATGAACTCCCTGATTGAGACGGACGTGATTGACGCGCTCTATGCGGCAAGTCAGGCGGGCGTGAAGATCAGCCTTGTGGTGCGCGGCATCTGCGGGCTGCGGCCGGGGGTGAAGGGCTTGTCCGAGAATATCCGGGTCAAATCCGTTGTGGGCCGGTTCCTCGAACATTCGCGCATCGTGTGTTTCGGCAATGGCAAGGAGCTACCCTCGAAAAAGGCGAAGGTCTACATCAGCTCTGCCGACTGGATGGGGCGGAACCTGAACCGGCGGGTGGAAACGCTTGTGGAGATCAGGAATGCGACCGTTAAGGCGCAAATCGTGAGCCAGGTCATGGCCGCAAACATGGCGGATGTTGCGCAAAGCTGGGTCATGTCCGGCGACGGGTCGTTCACCCGCGCCACGGTCGAGGAAGGTGCGTTTGCCTTCAACTGCCACCGGTTCTTCATGGAAAACCCGTCACTCTCAGGACGCGGATCGGCGGGGGCCGCTGACGTGCCACGGTTGACGCATGGGGATGACTAAAGCGAAAGGGCACTTTAATCCAACCGACGCCGGCAGCACAGATGTCACTCAATAGGAAACTACGATTTGAGGAAATTCCAAAGCGAAGTCGGAATCGGCTTTTCGGTCAATTGCTTGTCTCGCGCGATGCTATACCTCACTGACTTAAGCGTCCAGAATCCATAGATACGTCCGGGGCTCGGAGGTTCATTTCCCTTCATCTTTTTATGAAATTTACTGCTATGCAGAATTCGTGGCGCCGAAGACGAGGCCGTTTCACCAACAATCCCTCTGTGGCCGCGCACATTATACTCCGGCGGTATCACGTAAAGAGACACATCAGACCGCCAGATAGCTTGGCGTAGCGCTGCTTGGTCCATTTTCAGCTGATGCTTGGCGATCGCCTCAGCTACGTCTTCCATCAATTTTCGTGTGCGTTCATTCTTTCGAACCGCCATGACACCGCTGTTAACCTGTGGGAACGCATTTGGCAGCTCCTCGGCAAATTGGGTCGTTGACCAGGACGCATTTCGGCTTTGAACATGGGCAGCCGCTAGGTCATATTTCCCAAGCAGCCAAAACAAATCTGAGACGTCAGCAACAACCACAAGATCGCTGTCGAGATAAACCGTCCGTTCAAACCTCGATCTTGCAATCGCTTCAAACTTTGGTCGAAACCAAGCCCTTTCTAGCTGATGCACTTGGTCATAGATGGGAGTGTTGACTTCGACGTCCGTAAATAGATCAATCGGCATCTCTGGGTGAATACGCTTAACACTCTCAGCGGCTTGATGCGCAAGCGCGGTGTATTTTCCACCTGTCGCGGCAAATACAAAACCGGCATCTACCCTATTCAACTCGCGTCGCCAACTGGCTCCAAGCAAGGGATCTTTTGCCACATTTTCGTCCGTCATGTCGTTACCCTTTCTTGTGTTTGTTTCTACGGGGCGCAGCAAGCTACGGCAACCGGCGTACGTGCTGGAAGACCAAACGGAGTGAAGATTCCTTCACGACCAAAAAGCGCTCATTTCGATGAAAAAGGTGTAGATGTGCGGGAAATGCTATGGAGCCGGTGCATGGTGATCATTTGCTATCGGAACCCCATCGCA
This sequence comes from Pseudomonadota bacterium, assembly GCA_039821425.1. Taxonomy (GTDB): domain Bacteria; phylum Pseudomonadota; class Alphaproteobacteria; order Rhodobacterales; family Rhodobacteraceae; genus Yoonia. The sequence goes on along the minus strand of JBCBOD010000007.1, from coordinate 33,809 downwards.
TTGCCGGTCGCAGCGAAATCACGAAAGCCGGTGTAGCGGCGGGAAACCGGCGCCACAAAGGAGCCATCACCCTCATCCATTGAACCTAAGAGCTGCTGCAACGACTGATATTCTGCCGACCCGCCAGAGTAGCCCTTGGTCTCCAACGCCCAGGCAATCCGATCAGCGATTGCACCGTTGAATTTGTAGTGGCGCAATGGCAGCGTCATTCGAACGGATGCCTTTCCCGTCAGGTTATGTGGAGATCGTAGCACCATGCCATCGCGAAACCGCAAAAAGGCCGGCTTCCGGATCGCATTATAGCGCATCGGAAATCGGCGAAACAAACGCGGACATCGGCGGTGCAACCAGCCTGATTTAGGGTTCAAACCGTGCAACATCATCAAGCGAGCACGACTGCCCGCGTAGGTGACGCGTGGCAAGAAACCGGGCACAGGAAGAAGATGCCTGCAACCATCAAAATACCACGGCCGATCAAAGTCTATAACGGGGTCATCGCGCATGTCGTAGAGCTCTTGGAGGCCCGCAGGATACATGTCGATCATTGCCGACCACACCATATCAAAGTCCTGCCCATCAAGCTTGCGCGCCAGCGATGGGAGATCCATCTTATCAGGAAGATCTAGGAATTCATCTGCGTCAACATGAATGGACCAAACGTCCTTTGCAAAATTTCGGAGCAGAATATTGCGCCAGATGATCGGGACGCGACCGCTCACAGCTTTTGCGAGTTCGGCCGTGTCTTTCCTCAACCTGTCTTTGTATCGGTAGTTACTTTCAAGCGTGATGACATCTGGCTGTGCGGCCAAATACTCACGCGTTCCGTCATCTGACCGATCGTCCAGCACAACAAATCGCGAAACACCAAGCTTGCGGTAATGTGGCAGGAATTGTGGCAAGAAATGCATTTCGTTCCGCATGATAGCCGTGAGGGTGAAACCGTCATCGGCGCCGCCGTCAGCTACGACCCGAAGGTCATCCATTTTGTTCAACAACTCTTCGATCCGGGCGGCAGTCATGGTGGCGGTCTTACACTCCTACATCGTTTGCGGTGAAACTTTCTGCGCAAACAACCCTCCAGAAAGCCGCACGATTTCACCAGTATGTTCTTGAGGCTGTCCACGCAACGCGTTTCCCCTGTTGGCAACTGCAAGCGGTTTCGGATAGCGTTCCGCCCGGGATGACGCTGCAAGACAACGCCATAGACACAACCGACTGGGGGCCGTTTGGCCGTCCGCTGTTTCAAGATGCCGCTGCCAAGCGGCTTTCCCGCGTTGGCGTCATCGATGTGGGCTCAAACTCTGTCCGGTTGGTGGTGTTTGACGGGGCAGCACGCTCTCCCGCCTATTTCTACAACGAAAAGATCATGTGCGCCTTGGGGGCTGGTCTGTCACAGACCGGGCGCCTGAACCCCGAAGGCCGGGTGCGCGCCTTGGCGGCGATCCGGCGCTTTGCGGCGCTCGCGCAAGGCATGGGGATACCGCCGCTGACCGCCGTGGCCACGGCAGCCGTGCGTGAGGCGAGTGACGGCAAGGATTTCCAGGATGACGTGCTGCGCGAAACCGGCATCAAGCTTTGGGTCATTGATGGCGTAGAAGAGGCGCGCCTCTCGGCGCAGGGCGTACTATTGGGATGGCCCGGCAGCTATGGGCTCGTCTGCGATATCGGTGGGTCTTCGATGGAGCTTGCAGACCTGTCAGAAGGTCGGGTTGGCCGACGTGTCACCTCTGCCCTCGGGCCCTTGAAGCTGCGCGAGATCAAGGGCGGGCGCAAAGCGGTCAAGGCCTACGTCCGCGAAACCATGGAAGACCTGCATCAGCAAATGGGCGGTGTCACCGGCATGCGCCTTTTTCTGGTTGGGGGGTCATGGCGCGCAATTGCCCGTGTCGATATGGAAAGGCGCGCGTATCCGTTGACCGTTTTACACGAATACCGGATGACGGCGCGACAGATCAGCAGCACGGCCGAATACATCCGCAAATCTGACCTGCAAGAGCTCCGCAACCGCTGCAATATCGCTGACAGCCGGATGTCGCTGGTGCCACTTGCCACAATCGTGCTGAAAGAGCTGATGCGCGCCTTCAAGCCAAAGGACGTCGCCGTTTCGTCCTATGGGATCCGGGAAGGCATGCTTTATGAACAGATGCCACGCCAGTTGCGGGAACGTGACCCTTTGATCGAGGCCTGCCGCTTTGCCGAAGCCAAGGACGCGCGCCTGCCGGGTTTTGGCCGTGTGCTCTATGACTTTGTGAAACCGCTGTTCCCGCGTGCCAACTGGCAGCGCAAGCGGATCATCAAGGCGGCCTGCCTCTTGCACGATGTCAGCTGGCGTGCGCACCCGGATTACCGCGCGGAAGTGACGTTCGACAACGCCACCCGCGCCAACCTTGGCGGTCTGAAGCATTCCGAGCGTGTGTTTCTGGGCCTCGCCCTGATGAATCGCTATTCCAGCAAGATGCGCAGCTCGCGGTTTGAGCCGCTGTTTTCCATGCTGACAGAAGCGCAAATCAAGGAGGCCGAGGTTCTGGGCCGTGCCATGCGCCTTGGGGCAATGCTGTGGCTGACCGCAGACGAAACTCCGGGGACGTTGCAGTGGCGACCAAAGCACAGCTCGCTCAAGCTGACACTGACGCAGCACGCCAAACCGCTTTTCGGCGAAGTCGCCGAGGCCCGTTTCAATGCGCTGGCAGCGGCTATGGGGGCGACCGGAACGATCACTTTCAGCGGGCAGAAGAATCAGTAATTGCGGCGGAATTGCGGCGCTCACACTTGAATTCAATCTCTGCGCTCAACTCAAGCGTGCAAAAATTCCCTCCGATTGTCCAGGGATTGGACAAAATATCGTTTGAAGATGAATACTAAATGAACTGACGTGTTGTTGACAGAATAGAGACAGATTTTTGCCTTATTTGACCTGCTTTTTTGGTACAGCGGGTACTCAAAGCGTTTATGGTACCCTGCGTACCAAGTTGTGTGTTTGTTTTTTGAAGGGTTGCGATGTTGGATGGTAAGTCTGTACGAGGTGAAACACTCACCTTTGATGTCGCCACAGCTGCAGTCAAAGGCGCGAGAGAGTATCAGGAAGATAGCCTCGTCGCCAACTTTCCTATTGGACAGTCTGTCGGTTTTGCCATTCTCGCTGATGGCATGGGTGGGCATTTTTCCGGCCATGTCGCCAGCGCACTGGTCATGGCAGAGGCTTTCGGCCACCTAAAGACCAAGGAAATGCTGATTGCCGAAGGGATGCTCGACATTCCGGCGACGCTGACCGAACTGGCCCATGCCGCGAACAATCGCGTCGCCCGGCACATGGAAGAGGATCAAGAGACCTACGGCATGGGCTCTACCCTGTTGGCCACTGTTATCAATGGGGATGCTTTGTACTGGATCTCCATCGGAGACTCGCCGCTGTTCCTGTTCCGGGATGGTGCATTGCGACAGCTCAACCAAGACCATTCGATGGCACCGCAGATTGACATGATGGTTGCGGCAGGTGCGATGAGCGCTGAAAAAGGGCGTGATCACCCGGATCGCAATACCTTGATGTCTGCCGTTGCCGGCGATGAGATCGCCAAAATCGACTGCCCGGAAGAACCGTTTCAGCTGGAGCCCGGCGACATTGTCATCGCTACCTCTGACGGGCTGCAGTATCTGGAGAATGACCAGATCCTCGAAATACTGGCCGCAAATGAGAGCAAACCGGCCATTGAGATCAGCAATGCCCTGATCGCGGCCATTGATGACCTTGCCGATCCTGAACAGGACAACACAGCTTTTTCATTGGTGAAGCTGGCTCAGGGTGTCACCGCGATACGCCCCGAGCATATGGCGCCAATGCCCGGGCAGACAGACGTAGAGGCGGCTGACGATCCCGATGAGGCGGAAATTGCGGAAGAGGGTGCAGCAGAGATGCCCGCCGAAGTCGCACCTGCGGCCGCATTGGACGAAGAGCCAAGTGCCGAAACTGCGGGCGAGCCTGAAACCGAGGACAAGCCGCAAAGCATCGCAGAAATTGCTGCCGCCGAAATGGCAAAGGCGGCACCCGCCACCCCAGAACCGGCAGCGCTCGAAGATCCAAACCAACCCCGCCGCGTGAAACTAATCAAGTCGGAAAAACTAAGTTTCTACCGTGATCCCGGTGACGAAGAGGCCAAAAAGGACGACGTCGAGGACGTGGTCGAAGAGCCGACGCCACCGCCTACCGTTTCGCTCAAATCACGTCTGGCTGCATTGAATGGCGGTACGGCTGATGCCGTGACCACCGATGACGACAAAGAATCGGCCGAAGACGCGACGGAAACTGTGATTGCGTTGGACGCGAAAACGCCGTCGCAAGCTGACGATGCCCCTGAAAAAACGGCAGAGCCTGACGAGCGCAAAGCCTACTACTACCGCGGACAAAAGTACTACAAGGACTGACCGCCTATAGCTCTATCTCGCCCGTCTGTTCATCTGGTTCCCAAACCGGCGCATCCGGCTTGCGGCGCATGATGATATCCCCGTTGGGCAGGAATTCAGGCGCGGCGTAGTTGCCAAGGTCGTCGACCTGGTTCAGCAATTCGGCAAAGGCCGGGCCAACCGACTGTGCGAACTCTGCAAAGGCAGGCCCGATCTCTTCCATGGTTTGGCGCAGTTCATCAATAGAAGGTTCAACCTCGGCCATCAGGCCACGCATGATCATGCGTGCGCCTTCTTCCATCAGGCTGAACCCATCCTCATCCTCTGCGTCGGGTGCGGTTTGTGCCTGCACAGGGCTGAACGTCATGCAGGCGGCGATAGCGGTAGCAATGACATTTCTCATACCATCTACATAAGGCGTCACAGCCGCCATTTCAACGGCTGAGGTCGATATCCAACACAACAGGGAAATGGTCAGAGGCCGCAAGCAAGGCGGCCCGCAAGCCAGGGTCGGCGTAGCAAGTGGGGTGATCAAAGGGGTGCCAGATTTCCCAACGTGGGTTTTGGGCGCGCAAGTTCGGGGAAACCATGATGTAATCAAGCAGCGCTTGCAGGTACGGTTGCCCTTTGCGTTTGAACCGCGCCGTCGTAGGCATAGCCCCGATCCGTCGGGCCAGTGCCATCTGTGCATGTGGGTCGTAAAGCTGCGCGTCCTGCCCCTCCCCCAACACAATCTCTACCCCGGATCGCCCGAACAGCTTTTCGTATTCATCCAGGCCGGGGCCATCGTTGAAATCCCCCATGACGATCAGGTCCTCGCCCGCCTCAAGATGCTGGACCACCCGTTTGCGCAGCCAGATGCACTGGGCCAATTGCTTGCGCCGATTCTGAATTGCGATCCGCGTGGCCTCTGCTTCATCCCGCGCGCCATGCGGTGCCTTTGATTTGGCGTGCACCCCAATCAGGCGCATTGAGGTCTCGCCAACTGTGACGGCAACCTCTAGCGGTGGCTTTGACCAACGGATCGCGTCGGGTGAGGCATCAATATCCACGTCCATCCCGATCACCTCATCAAATCGGGGGGCGTTGGCACTGGCTTGCGGATCGTGCTTCGCCGTCATCAACGCCGGATCGTAGAGCAGCGCAATCTCTTGCTGGGTATCGTTGGCAAAGCCGATGAGCGGCGTATTGGCACGCAGACCAAAGCGAGCGGCAAATGTGTCAAGCGCCCGGACCGTGCTGCGGTTGCGACTGGTATCCGGTGCCTCGATGATCATCACGGCGTCAGCATCCATGGCCTGAAAGACAGCACCCAGCCCTGCGATTTGCTGCGCCTTTGTCACATCCCAGCGCGACGACCAACTGTCATCGTCAATCAGCGCACCATCATCATCGAACAACGTGTTAAACCACTCGACGTTATAGGTGGCGATCCTCACGCGGCTTTGCCCGTGATCTCTTCCCAGGCGCGGTTGATCGCGACCATGCGCCGCTCGGCCAGTTTGATCGCTTCTTCGGGTACGCCGCGGGCGAGCATCTGGTCGGGATGGGTCTCACGGACCAACTTGCGCCAGGCCGCGCGTACCTCCTCCATGCTGGCATCAAGTGGAACGCCCAACACGTCATATGGATCACGCTCTGCCTCGGCAACAAACTGGGCGCGGATGGTTTTGAACCGCCGTTCGTCAAAGCCGAAGATATCGGCAACCTGATGCAGAAAATCATCCTCTTTCGGGTGATAGATGCCATCCGCCATCGCGATGTGAAAAAGCCCTTCGATCAGGTCGCAGAGTGGACGATCATCCTCACCATACATCGCCTTGATCGACCGCGCGTAGCTTTCAAAGCCCGCCACATCCTGCCGGGCGAGGTTAAAGACACGGGCTGCATTTTCCTCTTCCTCAGGCGGGATCAGGAAAACCTCGCGAAAGGCCACGACCTCGTCCTTGGTGACCAGCCCGTCGGCTTTGGCCATCTTGGCGCCCAGCGCGATGACGGCAATTGTAAAGGCGACGGTACGGTCTGGTGAGGCCCGGAGTTTCTCAAAAACAGCCGTCAGCCCCTCGCCCTTGGCAAGGGCGGCGAGTGCGTCTGCGATGCGGGACCAGACCGACATCAGGGGCCTTTCAAAGGGTTTTCTGCATCAAAACAAGATCAATCCAGCGCCCGAATTTGAACCCCACTTCGGGCAGCGTTGCAACCGTTGTAAAGCCCGCGCGGGCGTGGAAGGCCACGGCGCCAGGATTTTCGGCGCTGCAGCCGGCGAACATCGTGTGCATGCCGTCCGCCTTGGCCGCCGCGCAGAGCGCCTCCAGCAATGCCCGCCCGACACCTCGCCCGTGGGCGTCGGCGTGCAGCATGATCGTGTGCTCGACCGTGAACCGATACCCCGCGCCGCCGCGGAACTGGAAGTAGCGCGCAAAGCCGAGAACCTGGTCACCGTCCACCGCCACAAGGCAGTTCTGCGCGCAGAGGGATGCGACCTCCTCTTCGGACTTCTCATCGGGATTGAATGTGATCGTCGTCTCGCGGATTGCATGGTTCCAGATTGCGGCAATCTGGGCCGCGTCGGCTGGGGTCGCTGGGCGGATCATGACAGGCTCCGCTGCCCAATGGGCGTGTCGAAGGTGGCCTGGAGTTTCAGCGGGCCGGTGTGAATTGCAATACGCGGATCGTGAAAACGCATCATCTTTGACAGGCGTTCAGCCCCCGGATGGCTCACCTCCAACGCAGTCAGGCGGCAACCGCTGTCCGGCAGACGCTCCGCCGGATGCCGCGTGCCTTCTGCCCATTGGATCAGCGTCGGATAGCCGCCGCCGAACGGCAGGCTGCCGTCATCGGGCACTGTGATCCGCCAGGAGAGATCGCCACGCGTCAGCGCGCGAGGTGGGCCTGCTTCTTCCGGTGCCGCGCTGAAATTATCCGTCTGGCAAATCCAATTGGCGAGCCGGGGTGGGCCAGTGAAGTGATCAAGCCCGAACCACGCATGCCCCGCCTCAGGCTCCGCGCCTGGTTCCTTGGCAATGACCTCAAGATAAAGATCGTCGCCCAGCCCAAGAAGTGTGTTGTGTGTACCGTACCGGGCATGCTGCCCCCCGGGCTGGAGCTTGACACCAAGGCGTTCCTCCACCCACGCGGTGCCTTCGGCGAGGTCGGTGCAGGCGACGGCGAGGTGGTCGAGGGTCAGCACCCTACGACCGCGCTTGACGTATCAGTCCCAGAATATCCTCCGCCGCCTTCGGGATATTCGTCCCCGGACCAAAGATCGCCTTCACCCCGTTGTCATAGAGGAACTGGTAATCCTGTTGGGGGATGACACCGCCGCAGATCACGATGATATCCTCGGCATCCGCCTCTTTCAGCGCCTCAACCAGCTTGGGCGCGAGCGTCTTGTGCCCGGCAGCCTGGCTGGAAATCCCGATCACATGCACATCGTTGTCGATGGCGTCCTGTGCGGCCTCCGCCGGTGTCTGAAACAGGGGGCCAACGTCCACGTCAAACCCGATGTCGGCAAAGGCTGTCGCAATCACTTTCGCCCCCCGGTCGTGCCCGTCCTGCCCCATCTTGACGACAAGCATCCGCGGGCGACGTCCCTCGTCCTGGGCAAACTTCTCCACCGAGCGTTGGATCGCGGCGAAGCCTTCGTCGCCCTCGTAGGCGGCCCCATACACACCTGCCAATGTCTTCACCTCCGCCCTATGGCGCCCGAACACGCTTTCCATCGCAGCACTGATTTCCCCGACCGTGGCGCGGGCGCGTGATGCTTCCACAGCAGCCTCCAGCAAGTTGCCGCCCTCGCCCGCCCGCCGCGCCAACTCGGCCAAGGCAGCCTCACATGCTGCCTCATCCCGCGCAGCCTTCGTCGCCGCGATCCGGGCGACTTGCGCCTCGCGCACCTTGGCGTTGTCGATATCGAGGATGTCGATCGGGTCTTCCTTGTCCTTGCGGTATTTGTTGACGCCGACGATCACCTCGGTCCCCCGGTCGATATCAGCCTGACGGCGTGCGGCCGTTTCCTCGATCCGCAGCTTCGGCATGCCGGATGCGACGGCCTTGGTCATACCGCCCATCTCCTCGACCTCTTCGATCAGCTTCCATGCCGCCTCTGCCAGATCATGTGTCAGCTTTTCGACATAGTAAGAGCCTGCGAGCGGGTCGACGACGTTGGTCACACCCGTCTCTTCCTGCAGGATCAACTGCGTGTTGCGTGCAATCCGCGCGCTGAATTCGGTGGGCAGCGCGATTGCTTCGTCCAAGGCGTTCGTGTGCAGAGATTGCGTGCCGCCCAGCACCGCGCTCATCGCCTCATAGGCGGTGCGGATGACGTTGTTGTAGGGGTCCTGTTCTTGCAGGGACACGCCAGAGGTCTGGCAATGGGTGCGCAGCATCGAAGACTTCGGGTTCTTCGGCTCGAACTCCGCCATGATCCGTGACCAGAGCAAACGGGCGGCGCGCAGTTTGGCGGCCTCCATGAAGAAGTTCATGCCGATGGCGAAAAAGAAACTCAGCCGACCGGCGAACTTATCGACATCCATGCCCCGGGCGATGGCTGTCCGCACGTATTCGCGCCCGTCCGCCAGCGTGTAGGCCAGCTCCTGCACCAAATTCGCGCCAGCCTCTTGCATGTGGTAGCCGCTAATCGAGATGGAGTTGAACTTTGGCATCTCGTTTGAGGTGTATTCGATGATATCCGCAATGATCCGCATCGAGGGTTCCGGCGGATACACATAAGTGTTTCGCACCATGAATTCCTTCAGAATATCGTTCTGGATCGTGCCGGAGAGGACCGATTTGTCGTGCCCCTGCTCTTCCCCGGCTACGATGAAATTGGCGAGGATCGGGATGACCGCTCCGTTCATGGTCATCGAGACAGAGACCTTATCCAGCGGAATGCCGTCAAAGAGGATTTTCATGTCTTCCACACTGTCGATGGCGACACCGGCCTTGCCCACGTCACCCTCTACGCGCGGGTGATCACTGTCGTAGCCACGGTGGGTGGCCAGATCGAAGGCAACGGAAACCCCCTGCTGCCCCGCCGCCAGTGCCTTGCGGTAGAAGGCGTTGGACTCTTCCGCCGTCGAAAACCCCGCATATTGGCGGATGGTCCAGGGGCGGCCTGCATACATGGTCGCTTTCACACCGCGCGTGTAAGGGCTTTGCCCGGGGATGCCGCCCATATGAGGCAGGTCCGCCGTGTCTTTGGCGGTGTAGAGCGGTTGGACCGGGATACCCTCCAGCGTGTCCCACGTCAGATCGTCCAGGGGCCGCCCGCGCAGCTCTTTCTCGGCGATCTCTTCCCAAGTTTTCTTGTCAGACATAAAGGCCTCCGTCCGGACACACGCATTTGTTTGCGGCAAAATGCACTTGCCCCTTAGCAATTGAAAGTCGCGCCTCTATATCCAAGGGCATGAAGTTAATGACATCTCTCGCGTTGGCCGCCACTCTCGCTTTTCCAGCCATAGCACAGGAACAAACCGTGCTGAAACGCTGGCAAGAGGACCCAACGATTGTTTTTGAAGGCGCCGAGGTCGATCTGGCAGCGCTGCAATGGACAGTACGGCCATTGGTGCTGTTTGCCGACACACCGAACGATCCGCGCTTCCAGCAGCAATATGAGTTGCTGCTGGCAGATATGGACCAACTGGTGGAACGTGACGTGATCCTGATCGTCGACACGGACCCGGACGCGATGACCGACCTGCGGACAGAACTGCGCCCGCGAGGATATATGATGGCGCTTCTGGGCAAGGACGGCCGCGTCGCCCTGCGCAAACCGTCACCGTGGAGCGTGCGCGAACTTTCTCGCTCCATCGACAAGATGCCTTTGCGCCAGCAGGAAATTGCAGACAGGCGCGAAGCCGGGCAATAGCGCCAGCCGCTCATGCAGACCGCCACCGCAGAATGGCGGCGCCCCCGACGAACAAGGCGGCAGCCATCAGCCACCTGATATCGATTTCGCGCATGGCGTTGGCAAACAGCAACGCCATCCCAGCACACACAACGATCGCGACGAGGGTCGTCAGGACGATCCAGTCCCGCACTGTCAGTCTTTCGCGACGAAACGCACCGAAACTCAGACCGAAGATGATCAGGCCACAAAGCGGCGGCAAGACCAGCAGGAGAAACATGGCACCGACTTCTGAGACGCGATAGCCGGTCATCAAGGCATCGAACGCTATATAGAAAACCAGCGAAAGGATGGCCCCACCGCTGACAAAGGCGGCGCAATATGCCACCCAGAAGTTCATTTATTCGAACTCCATGATCACGTCATCCACGGCGAGGCTATCGCCTGCACCAGCGTTGATCTTGGACACCACACCCCTCTTTTCGGCGCGCAGGATGTTTTCCATCTTCATCGCTTCAACGGTGCAGAGTGCCTGACCTTCCTGCACCTCATCACCCACGGCCACATCGACCTTCACAATCAGGCCCGGCATTGGGCAAAGCAGGAATTTGGAGGTATCCGGTGGCAGCTTCTCGGGCATCAGCGCGGCCAGTTCCGCCTGCCGCGGGGTCCGCACATGCACTTTCAGGTCAGCCCCGCGATAGCGCACACGGAACCCGCCAGAGATCTTGCCGATCTTCATGACCAGTGGTGCGCCATCGACCGTCATCCGCGCCAGCGCGTCGCCGGGCGTCCAATCGCCTTCGACCCGCATGGTGCGCCCTCCAACCGTGACATCCGCGCCAGAGCGATCCGCTGCAATCCGCAGATCGTGTGACGCACCCTGAAGTGTCACCACCCAATCATCACCCACGTGGCGTTCGTGGTTGTCCATCCGGCCCGAAATGCGGGTGCGGCGGATCTCCGCAACACGGTGCATGGCGGCTGCAGCGGCGGCGATGCGCTGACAGGCATCGTCATCCAGCGTCACCCCTTCGAAACCTTCTGGGTATTCCTCTTCGATGAAGGCCGTCGTCATGTTGCCAGACGTGAATTTCGGGTGGTCGTAGACTGCCGATAGGAACGGAATGTTGTGCCCGATCCCTTCCAGCTCAAATCCGTCGAGCGCGTGCCGCATCTCTTCAATTGCAGTCGCCCGGTCAGGCGCCCAAGTGCAGAGCTTCGCGATCATCGGGTCGTAGTACATGCTGATCTCGCCGCCTTCGAACACGCCTGTGTCGTTGCGGACTGCGCGTGTTTCCTCGGCCTCTTCCGCAGGGGGACGATAACGGGTCAAACGGCCGATAGAGGGTAGGAAGTTGCGGTAAGGGTCCTCGGCGTAAAGGCGGCTTTCCATCGCCCAGCCGTTGATTTTCAGGTCTGACTGCTGGAACGGCAATTTTTCACCGGCTGCGACACGGATCATCTGTTCGACGAGGTCCACACCGGTGATCAGTTCTGTCACCGGGTGTTCCACCTGCAGGCGGGTGTTCATTTCGAGGAAGTAGAAGTTGCGGTTACCATCGACGATGAATTCAACCGTCCCCGCGCTGGTGTAGCCCACGGCCTGCGCCAATGCGACAGACTGTTCACCCATCGCCTTGCGCGTGGCTTCATCCAAAAAGGGGCTTGGTGCCTCTTCGATCACTTTCTGGTTCCGGCGCTGGATCGAACATTCACGCTCATGCAGGTAAACCGCGTTTCCGTGGCTATCACACAGCACCTGAATTTCGATGTGACGCGGCTGGGTCACGAATTTTTCGATGAAAATCCGGTCGTCGCCAAAGCTGTTTGCGGCTTCGTTCTTGGAGGATTGGAAGCCTTCACGCGCTTCCGCGTCATTCCAGGCGATGCGCATTCCCTTGCCGCCACCGCCCGCACTGGCTTTGATCATCACCGGATAGCCAATCTCGTTCGAGATTTTCACCGCCTCTTCGGCATCTTCGATCAGGCCCATATAGCCCGGCACGGTGGAGACCTGCGCATCCTGCGCGATCTTCTTAGAAGTGATCTTGTCGCCCATCGCCTCAATCGCGCCTTTGGGTGGACCGATGAAGGCAACGCCAGCGGCCTCAAGCGCCTCTGCGAATTTAGGGTTCTCGGACAGGAAACCATAGCCCGGATGCACGGCCTCTGCGCCAGTGTCCTTGATCGCCTGCATCACCTTGTCGATGACAATATAAGACTGGTTGGCAGGGGGCGGGCCGATATGCACCGCCTCATCCGCCATCTTGACGTGCAACGCGTTGCGGTCGGCGTCCGAGTAAATCGCAACGGTCTGGATCCCCATCTTGCGCGCGGTCTTGATGACGCGGCAGGCGATTTCACCCCGGTTGGCAATCAGGATTTTCTTGAACATGGTCTTTACGTCCCCTGAAACGAAGAAACCGCCGCAGGGCACGTGGCCCGGCGACGGTTCTTAAAAGTGTGTCGCCCCAGCAGTGGGGCGGATGTCAGCGCGTTAGCGGCAGCCGTTGATACCTGCGTCGTCGCACAGCACGCCAACGGCTGCGCCTGCCAGCATGGTGCCTGTACGATCGGTGCCAAGCACCTCTGCAGCGACGAGGCCAGCGCCTGCCCCTGCAACGCCACGTTCTGCGTCGCCTTCAAGGCAACCAGCCAAACCAAATACTGCCACTGTCGCGAGGATGAATGATGTCTTTTGCATTGTTCTGTGCCTATCTTTGTGAAGTCTTTCACGGCGTGCGGGCCGCGATCCGTGAGCCGATCAATAGCCACGCGGCCCTGATATCCAATATCACCGATCATTTTTGTTGCCCATCGGCAAAAAACCGTAACCGGCCTGCTTGGTGAGTAAGCAGACCGGTCAGGGGAAGGGTAACGGTGTGTAAATGCCCCGTCGCGCGAGCTGCTGTTTCGCGGTTGGGACCATACAAAGATGACACAGTCGACGCCGCTCTCATAGCATTGTTTCCAGAACGCGGAACAATCGGCGAGTTCTCGCTTAGATTGTATTTTGTCGCCACAAGACACGCTCACCATTCGGACGCCTCCACGATGTCTGGGAAGCTGACTTGCGCAACGGCGACGTCGATTTGCAGCAACGCCTCGTAGCTAGCAGGATCAAACCCTTCCTCTGCGGGGATCACCTCACGCCCGAAAAGCCAGCTAAGCCGCCCGGCATCAAGGTTGCCGCGCACAAAAGGCTGGTCCCCGAAGTGCTCCCACAGGGCCTGCATGAACCCGGCATCGGCCCGCCTGTCGGCGGGGCGCCTATCGGCAAAGCGTTCGCGCGCGACAAGCGGGGTCGCTCCGCCTTTGTTCGCCCGGCGCAAGATGAACTGAAAGTCAGTGCCCGGCAGACGGCCCGGAAAGCCGCGGTGTTTGACCATGTCGGGAAGGTTAGCCATGGACCCACCCCTCATGTCGGGGAAGGGTCCGGGCGAGCCTTCCGGCCCGCCCGGGATCTTGAAGGTTAATTGACCAACCGGTCGTAATCGACGGTTTGCTGTGCTGCCGCGCCAGAGGTGACCTGCAGCGGCGCACGGTCCTGGCTGCCCGAAAACCCAACCAGCGCCACAAACGCCGCGAGGGTAAAAGCCAGAAGTCCCTGAACCATTGTCGTTGCCTGCCTTCAGATATGCGGGAAGCAAACTGGCGCGAACCACCTGCCGCCCTAGAGGGTGCGATATCCACTTCGCATATAGATAAAATAGGCAAAAACGCTTTGTTCTCAAAGGTCTCTGAGGCGAACTGCGTGTGATGTTGCAGCAAAGACTCATTCGTTTGCCGACCGCGTGACCAGATGCCCATATTTTGCACGAAAGGCATGATCACCCCAATATCTGGTGACCCACGCAGATCATTGGCCACGCAAGCCATGCGCGCATTTTCGCACAACGCGCGAAGGATCAGCCATATCTGCGGGAATTTGATCATTCAGAGCGGGATGTTGTCGTGTTTCTTCCAAGGCCGAGAGGCCCGTTTGCCCCGCATCGACGCAAAGGCCCGGCACACCCGCTTGCGCGTAGATTGCGGCATGATCACCTCGTCAATCACGCCCTTTTCAGCCGCCACGAATGGGTTGGCGAAACGGTCTTCATAGTCCTTGGTGTGCTGCGCGATCTTCTCCTGATCACCAAGGTCCGCGCGATGGATGATCTCTGTTGCGCCCTTGGCGCCCATCACGGCAATCTCTGAAGTGGGCCAGGCATAGTTGAAATCGCCCTGCAGGTGCTTTGATGCCATCACCACATAGGCCCCGCCATAGGCCTTGCGGGTGATCACGGTGACCTTGGGCACTGTCGCCTCACCATAGGCATAAAGTAGCTTCGCCCCATGTTTGATGACCCCGCCGTATTCCTGGCTTGTCCCCGGCAAGAAGCCCGGCACATCGACGAGCGTCAGCAGTGGAATCTCAAACGCATCACAGAACCGGACAAAGCGCGCGGCCTTGCGCGACGCATCAATATCCAGACAGCCCGCCAGCACCATCGGCTGGTTCGCCACGACGCCAACTGTTGAGCCTTCCAGCCGCACAAATCCGGTCAGGATGTTCTTCGCGAAATCCTCCTGAATCTCGTAGAAATCCCCTTCATCGGCGAGCTTGGTGATCAGCTCTTTCATGTCATAGGGCATGTTGGGGTTGTCGGGGACAAGCGTATCAAGGCTTTCCTCAACCCGGCTCACATCGTCAAAGAAGGGGCGCACCGGCGCCTTCTGCTGGTTATTCAGCGGCAGGAAATCGATCAGGCGGCGCACCTCGGCCAGCACCTCCACATCGTTTTCAAACGCGCCATCGGCGACAGAGGATTTCTTGGTATGTGTCGAAGCACCGCCAAGCTCTTCTGCCGTCACCTGCTCATTGGTCACCGTCTTCACCACGTCAGGCCCGGTGACAAACATGTAAGAGCTGTCTTTGACCATGAAGATAAAATCGGTCATCGCGGGCGAATAGACAGCACCACCAGCACAGGGTCCCATGATCAGGCTGATCTGCGGGACGACCCCAGACGCGGTAATGTTGCGCTGGAACACCTCGCCATAGGCGGCGAGGCTGGCCACACCTTCCTGAATGCGCGCGCCACCAGAATCGTTGATCCCTATGATCGGTGCGCCGTTCTGCACCGCCATATCCATGATCTTGCAGATCTTCTGGCCGTGGGTTTCCGACACCGAACCGCCCATAACGGTGAAATCCTGGCTAAAGACATAGACGAGGCGGCCATTGATCGTGCCCCAGCCAGTGACGACCCCGTCACCCGCAGGCCGCTCTTCTTCCATGCCGAAATCGGTGCAGCGGTGGGCGACGAACATGTCGAATTCTTCAAAACTCTCAGCATCCAGCAAAAGCTCGATCCGTTCCCGCGCGGTCAGTTTGCCCTTAGCGTGCTGTGCCGCGATGCGTCGCTCACCACCGCCTAAACGGGCCGCCGCGCGCCGTGTTTCAAGCTCTTGCAAAACGTCCATTTGTCCCTCCCCATCCCTGATGCTGCATGTGCATAGCCCGTTTCGGGCCGGGGCGAAAAGAGGGGTGTTGAAATTTTTGCCAATTCTGCCCCAACGTTTGGTTTTTTTGTTTCGCGCTTTCACCGGCCGCGACAGATGGACAAGGCGCAGGCATCGGCATAGGTCTGATGCATGGCCACTCTACCAACGATCCGTTTTCTGGATCGGACCACACCACCGCATATCATCACACTTGTGTTGATCACCGGCATGTCGGCGCTGTCGATGTCGATCTTCCTGCCGTCACTGGCAGCGATGACGACATATTTTGAGACGGACTACGCCGTGATGCAGGTGGCGGTCTCGGGCTATCTGGCCGCAACGGCGGTTCTGCAGATCTTCATCGGCCCAATCTCTGATCGCTACGGTAGGCGGGTACTGGTGATGGGCTCACTCGTGCTGTTTGTCCTGGCAACGATCGGCACGCTTCTCGCCACCACGGTCGAGGTGTTTCTGCTTTTCCGCATCCTGCAGGCCGTCGTGGCGACTTCCATGGCGCTGTCGCGGGCCATCGTACGCGACATCGTCCCGCAGGCCGAGGCCGCCTCGATGATCGGCTATGTCACGATGGGGATGGCGCTGGTGCCCATGGTTGGGCCGATGATCGGCGGAGGCCTTGAGCAGTGGTTTGGCTGGCAGGCCACATTTATTCTGTTGGCGGTCCTGGGGTCAGGAACGCTCCTACTGGTTTATCTGGACCTTGGCGAAACCGTCAGCGGCCAGGGGACCGGCTTTCGCGAACAGTTACGCACCTACCCCGAGCTTTTCCGGTCTCCGCGCTTCTGGGGCTACGTGCTTTGCGCCGCCTTCGGGTCCGGCGCGTTCTTTGCGCTTCTGGGCGGCACATCATTCGTGGCGAGCGAGATTTTTGGCCTATCACCGGTGTGGAGCGGCGTTGCCCTTGGCGCGCCTGCGGTGGGCTATGCCTTTGGCAACTTCCTCTCGGGTCGCTTTTCCGTGCGGCTGGGCATCAATCGAATGGCGATGATCGGGACTTTGGTCACAATTCTCGGTCTGGGGGCATCGGCAATGCTGACCCTGTTCGGGGTGAATCATCCGCTGAACTTCTTTGGCTTCTGCACCTTTCTCGGGCTCGGCAACGGGATCATGCTGCCCAGTGTGATGGCAGGCTCCATCTCTGTCCGGCCGCACCTGGCGGGCACCGCAAGCGGGATCGGCGGAGCCATCATGATCGGTGGCGGGGCCGCCCTTTCGCAGTTTGCTGGCAGCATCCTGACGGTGGAAACGGGCGCACTTCCCCTGCAGCTTCTGATGCTGGGCACATCTGTGCTGGCCTTTGTGGCCATTCTATTTGTTGTGCAACGCGAAAAGCGTTTGGTCGCCTGACCACGCAAGCAGAGGGGGCGCCAGACCACCGGCCCGGCACCCTGCTCCCGTCCTCTCCCCCCCCTTTTCAGGCTTCTTCGCGCAGCGCAGCGGCGATCTGATCTTTCAGGACCATCCGTTCTTTGCGCATGTCATTCATGTGCAGATCGTCTGTCGGCTCCACATTTGTTTCTGCGCGGTGAATGGCGCGATTGATGGTGTGATAGGCCTCGCAAAGCTTGGCAAAATGGGCGTCGCTTTCCTTGAGGCGATGCATCGCATCAACCTGCTCGGGGAACTCGTCGATCAATTCGTGCGGGGTATGCGACATTGGCCGGTCCTTTCTTGTCAGGTGTCAGGCCAAGTCTCGCGCGGTTGCAAGCGCGGTGCATTGATCAGGATCAACTAGTTGCCCGGGGTCCGGGACGCTGATGGCCGCAAACCCCCTGGGCACGCGGATGCTATCGTTGCGCCGTATTCCAGTCTGGGTGGATCCAGGGCGCATCGTTTGCGGGCGGTAGCGGGTGGCGGCCAAGGATGTGATCCACCGCCTTTTCCCCGACCATGATGGACGGACCATTGGTGTTGCCATTGGTCACCCGCGGAAAAATAGAGCTGTCGGCGACGCGCAGGCCATCCACGCCGATCACCCGACATTCCGGATCAACGACCGCAGTCGGATCGTCCGCCGCGCCCATCCGGCAGGTGCCACAGGGATGATAGGCGCTTTCCGCATGTTCGCGGATGAAATCATCCAGTGCCTCATCACTCTGGGCGTCGGCACCCGGGCTGATCTCGCGCCCGCGATAGGTGTCAAAGGCGGGTTGGGCAAAGATCTCGCGCGTGAGCCGGATGCAAGTGCGAAAATCTTCCCAATCCTCGGGATGGGACATGTAGTTGAACTCAATCTTCGGATGTTCCGTTGGGTCAGCGGACCGCAAAGTGACCTGCCCGCGTGACTTTGACCGCATCGGCCCGACATGGGCCTGGAACCCATGCCCGTCAGGAGCGACCTTGCCGTCATAGCTGACCGCGATGGGCAGGAAATGAAATTGGATGTCGGGGTATTTGATTCCGGGCTTGGAGCGGATGAAGCCCGCGCTTTCAAACTGGTTTGAGGACCCAAGGCCGGTTTTCCACAAAAGCCACTCCGCCCCGATCCGGGCTTTGCCCCGCAGGTTCCAATACTGGAAAAGCGTCACGGGTTTGGTTGCCGCTTGCTGAATGTAAAGCTCCAGATGATCCTGCAGGTTCTGGCCCACGCCGGGACGGTCCGCCACCACATCAATGCCGTGTTCGGCCAGATGCGCCGCCGGGCCGACGCCGGACAGCATCAGAAGTTTGGGCGAGTTCAGCGAGGAGGCTGCGACAATCACTTCACGGTTCGCCTTGATCACGTCGATCTTGCTGCCACGGCTGACCTCGACCCCGATTGCACGCCCATCCTCGATCACGATCTTTCGCGCCAATGCACGGGTGATGGTACAGTTGGGCCGTTTAAGTGCCGGGCGCATGTAGGCCGTTGCCGCCGACCACCGCCGCCCTTTGTAGATGGTCGCATCGAAAGGGCCGAACCCCTCTTGCTGTTCGCCGTTGTAGTCACCCGTCACAGGGTAGCCCGCCTGTTTGCCCGCCTCGACAAAGGCGCGCGTCAACGGGTTGGTGCGCGGCCCGCGGGTGACGTGCAGTGGGCCATCCTTACCACGCCATGCCGGATCGCCTCCATGCCCGCCATCGTGCCAGGTTTCCATGCGTTTGAAGTAAGGCAGCACATCCGCATAGGCCCAGCCCTGCGCACCGCTTTCCGCCCAGTAGTCATAATCGCAGGCGTGTCCGCGCACATAGATCATCCCGTTGATGGATGATGAGCCACCGATAACCTTGCCGCGCGGCGTCACCAGTTGGCGCCCACCCAAATGCGGCTCCGGCTCGGACTTCATCCCCCAATCATACTGTTTCATGTTCATCGGGTAGGACAGCGCCGCAGGCATCTGGATCAGAGGCCCCATATCGGTGCCGCCATGCTCGATCACCAACACCTTTTGCCCGGCCTCCGCCAGACGGTAAGCGATGGCACAGCCAGCGGAACCTGCGCCGATAATGACGTAATCTGCTTGCATTCTATCCTCAGGAATTCAGATAACCAGCCAAGAGAGAAACAAACGCGCCAACATGCACCACCATGATCGCCTTGTCCTTCCACATCACACCCACTGCGAACCACAAAATGATCCCGGCAAAGAAGGCAAAGACATTCCAGGGGACGACGTTCATCCCCGTCAACCCATAGCCAATCAACTGGATCACAGTCGCAGTCCACTTGACGATATCGACGGTCGACCAACCGTTTTGTCGCTGTGTGCTTTCCATCAAAACGGCGCCTCCAAATCGCCCATGCGGACGTAGACACCCTTGATCTGGCTGTAGTGTTCGATTGCCGCTTTGGAGTTTTCGCGGCCCACACCGGACTGCTTCATGCCGCCAAACGGCGCCTCAACTGGCGCATCGTTGTAAGTGTTGATGTAGCATGTCCCAGCTTCAAACCCGGCGGCCATGCGGTGTGCGCGGGTCAAATCAGCGGTGAAGACGCCAGCGGCGAGGCCGAACTCGGTCGCGTTGGCGCGTGTCAGCGCCTCTTCCTCTTTCTCGAAATTGAGGACGGACATGACCGGTCCAAAGATTTCATCCCGCGCGATGGTCATATCGTCGGTCACGTCGGCAAAGACAGTGGGTTCGAGGAAAAAACCGGGGCCATCCACCCGGCCACCGCCCGTGACCAGCCTTGCACCCTCTTCCTGCCCTTTGGCGATGAAGCCTTCGACAATATCGCGCTGTCGTTCAGACACCATCGGGCCAAAGTTCACCTCAGGGTCTTGCGGATCCCCCATTTTGACACCCTTGAGGCGCTCGGTCAGGCGGGCGAGGAAGGCCTCTTTGATCCCCTTTTGCACAAAGACCCGTGTGCCGTTGGAGCATACCTGCCCCGAGGAGTAAAAGTTGCCAAGGATTGCGCCAGAGACCGCATTTTCGAGATCGGCATCGTCGAAGATCACAAGGGGCGATTTGCCGCCCAGTTCCATTGTCACATGGCGCACGCCTTCGGCAGCTGCGGCATAGACCTTCTTGCCAGTAGGGACCGAGCCAGTCAGCGAGACCTTGTCGACCCGCGCATCCCCAATCAGTGCGGCCCCGACGTTCCCATAGCCCTGAATGACGTTGTAGACGCCTGCCGGTGCGCCCGCCTCAACGAGGATTTCTGCGACTTTCAGCGCACAGAGCGGCGTTGTTTCGGAGGGTTTGAACACCATCGTGTTACCGCAGGCCAGCGCGGGCGCGCCTTTCCAGCAGGCGATCTGGGTGGGATAGTTCCAGGCGCCGATCCCGACGCAAAGGCCGAGCGGTTCGCGGCGGGTGTAGACGAAGTCTTCGCCCAGCGGGATGTGCTCGCCGGTGATCGCAGCGGCCAGACCACCGAAGTACTCCAGTGCATCCGCCCCCGAGGTCGCATCTACAACACTGGTTTCCTGATAAGGTTTGCCCGTGTCGAAGGTTTCCAGAACGGACAGGTCGTGGTTGCGGTCGCGGATGATGTCAGCTGCCCGCCGCAACACCCTCCCCCGCTCTGTCCCGGTCCAGCTTGCCCACTCGGCTTGCGCAGCCTTTGCAGATGCCAGCGCCTGCTCAATGATAGCGGGTGTCGCGGAATAGACGGTCGCGATCACCTCGCCCGTGGCGGGGTAGATCACGGGGATCTCCTCGCCTGCTTTGTCTTCGACATACTGGCCGTTGATGAAATGGCTGGCGGTGGGTTGGGTTGACATGGCGGGATTGCCTCCGGCGGAAGTTTGATTGGACGCAGAAAGATGAATGTCATTCGCCTCTGGGAAAGCGTTGGTTTTCTTCGAGAACGTTTAGGTCCATTTGGTTGCGCATGTAGCGTTCGGATGCCTTTTGCAGCGGCTGATAGTCCCAGGGATAGTAATTGCCGTTACGTAGGGCCTCATAGACGACCCAGCGGCAGGCTTGGGATTGGCGCACGTCAGCGTCGAATTGGGCGAGGTCCCAGCGGGCTTCAGACTTTGCGCGTAATTGAGTGACCGTTCCCCGATGGGCCGTAACATCGGCCAAGTTGGTCAGTTCGTGCGGATCAGCGTCAAGATCGAAGAGTTGATCAGGGTCCAGTGCGCAGCGGATGTATTTCCACTTTCCGTAGCGCAAGCAGACAAGCGGCGCGTAGGAGCCTTCGGCGGCGTATTCCATGGCGACGGGCGTGTCACGGGTACCGCCGTTTCCGAGCGGCACCAGGCTTTCGCCGGTTGTCCATGGCGCCACTTCGGACATGTCGATGCCCGCCAGATCACAAAGCGTTGGTGCGACGTCGATATTGCTGACGGGGGTGGCGTTCAGCCCCGGTTCCATGTCGGGGCTGGCGATCATCAATGGGACCCGGGCGGACCCTTCATAGAAGGACATCTTGAACCACAGGCCCCGCTCACCCAGCATATCGCCATGGTCAGACACGAAGAGGATCGTGGCGCCTTGCCGTGTATCCTCCAGCACCTGCAGCACCTCACCCACCTTATCATCCAGATAGCTGATGTTGGCGAAATAGGCGCGGCGGGCGCGTTTGATGTCATCCTCGGTAATCGTGAAGTTGTCGCGGTCGTTGGCATCAAGGATGCGCTGGGAATGGGCATCCTGTTCTGCGTAGGGGATCGGGCCGACTTCTGGAAGCAGATGGTCGCAATCTTCGTAAAGATCCCAATACTTCTTCCGCGCCACGTAAGGATCATGCGGATGCGTGAAACTCACCGTAAGGCACCATGGCCGGTCGTCATGGCCGCGGGCGAGATCATAGAGTTTGCGCGTTGCGTGGTATGCAACCTCGTCATCATACTCCATCTGGTTGGTGATCTCGGCCACCCCTGCCCCGGTGACCGACCCCATGTTGTGGTACCACCAATCAATCCGCTCACCCGGCTTTCGGTAATCCGGTGTCCAGCCGAAATCGGGTGGGTAGATGTCGGTGGTCAGGCGTTCCTCGAACCCATGCAGCTGATCCGGGCCGACGAAATGCATTTTGCCTGACAGACAGGTCTGGTATCCCGCACGGCGCAAGTGATGCGCGTATGTGGGGATGGAGGACGCGAACTCCGCCGCGTTGTCATAGACCCGCGTGCGAGACGGCAGAAGGCCCGACATAAAGGACGCGCGCCCGGGCGCGCAGAGTGGTGACGCGGTGTATGCGTTGGCAAACCGTGTCGACCGCGCAGCAAGCCGTTTGAGGTTGGGGGCGTGCAGCCAGTCGGCCGGGCCATCGGGGAACAGCGTGCCGTTCAACTGGTCCACCATGATGATCAGGATGTTGGGTTTTGTCATTGGACACGCGCCCCTATTTCCATCTCGAGCAGCGCGATGACTTGCGCAGTGGCGTCAGACTGTTCTGCCGACGTCCGCGCCAACCCTTGTCGCAGATACAACCCATCAATCAGTGCCGCGATCCGGCCAGCCGCATGATCCGCACGCCCGCCGACAAGTGGTCGCAGGTCGTGCAAAAGCGTGCTGTTGAGCCGACGCTGATAGATCCGCAGCAAGTGATGCGCGTCTGCCGATGTCTGGGCCAACACATAGAAGTTCAGCCAGGCCGCGATCACCGCCGGTTCAAAGTTTGAGCTGGTAAACCCCGCGCGAATGATGGCTTCCAAGCGCGCACGATGTCCCTTGGCACCTTTCAGTGCGGACCGCACCTCGGCGGCGTAGACGGCAAGTGTATGGCGCATGGCCGCCAGAAAAATCTGCTCTTTCCCGCCAAAATAGTGATGCGCCAGCGCCGAGGACATGCCCGCACGCTTGGCGATATTGCTGACGGTCACGTCGAGGTTTCCCACGGCACCGATTTCCTCGATCGTGGCTTTCACAAGCGCTGCGCGGCGGATAGGCTCCATCCCAAGTTTGGGCATCGTTCACTCTTTCGGTTGACCCAAGCAGCTAAACCGTTCTTTATTGACTCGTCAATCAAGAAAAACCTGGGAGAAACTGATGAAACTGAAATCCACGCTGTCCGTGCTGGCCATCTGCGCCGCCGCCCCTGCCCTAGCCGATTGTGACACGGTCACGTTTTCGGACGTGGGCTGGACGGATATCACTGCGACAACCGCCGCAACCTCTGTCGTGTTGGAGGCTTTGGGCTATGAGACTGACATCAAGGTCCTGTCCGTGCCTGTGACATACATTTCACTGGCCGAAGGCGACGTGGATGTCTTCCTTGGCAACTGGATGCCCACGATGGAAGGCGATATCGCCCCTTACCGTGAGGCCGGCACCGTTGACACCGTGCGCGCGAACCTCGAAGGCGCGAAATACACGCTGGCGGTCAATCAGGCTGCAGCCGACATGGGCATCGCGAATTTCGCCGATATCGCCGCAAAGGCCGACGCGCTGGACGGCAAGATCTACGGGATTGAGCCCGGCAACGACGGCAACCGCCTGATCATGGATATGATCGCGGCGGATGCCTTTGGTTTGGGCGCAGCAGATTTCGAAGTCGTCGAAAGCTCTGAGCAGGGCATGCTGGCGCAGGTCGACCGGGCCAGTGGCCGGGATGAGCCAATTGTCTTCCTCGGGTGGGAACCACACCCAATGAACGCCAACTTTGAGATGTCATATCTGGAAGGTGGCGATGACTGGTTTGGCCCGAACCTTGGCGGCGCGACCGTGTTTACCAACACCTCTGCTGGCTTTGTGGAAAGCTGTCCGAACGTCGGTACGTTGCTGACGAATCTTGAGTTCACGCTGGCGATGGAAAACGAGATCATGGGCGCGATCCTGAACGATGGTGAAGATCCAAATGATGCCGCGACAGCCTGGCTGGCCGCGAACACCGACATTCTGGATGGCTGGCTTGACGGCGTGACCACCAAAGATGGCGGCGATGCGATGGCGGCTGTCAAAGCCTCGCTCGGCATGTAAGCCAATCGGCGGGGCCTATGCGGCCCCGCCACCGCATAAAGGCACCCCATGGACTGGCTGACAGAAAACAAGATCCCCGTCGGGGATTGGGCAGAGACAATTTTCGACTGGATGAACGACAATCTGGCGTTCTTCTTTGACTGGCTGTCGGACATGATGGAGGCGCTGATTGACGGGATCCTCTGGGTGCTGGAAACGCCGCACCCGCTGATCGTGATTGCTGGCTTTGCAGCGCTGACGTGGGTGCTGCAGCGGAACTGGAAGACACCTGCACTGGTGGTTGTCGGTTTCCTCTTCATCCTCAATCAGGACTATTGGGAAGAAACGATGCAGTCGCTGACGCTGGTGCTGTCAGCCTGCGTGGTCTGCATGGGTGTTGGGGTGCCGATTGGCATCGCCGCCGCCCACCGCCCCCGGCTTTACCGCGCGATGGCGCCGGTGCTGGACCTGATGCAGACCTTGCCCACATTTGTCTACCTGATCCCCGCCATTGTCTTTTTTGGCATCGGCATGGTGCCGGGGCTGATCGCGACGGTGATCTTCGTGCTGCCCGCGCCGATCCGTCTGACCTATTTGGGCGTGTCCTCTACCCCGACTGCCCTGTTGGAAGCCGCCGAAGCATTCGGCGCAACGAAACGGCAAGTCCTGCTGAAAGTCGAGCTGCCCAGCGCATTGCCGCAGATCATGGCAGGGCTAAACCAGACCATCATGCTGTCACTGTCGATGGTCGTGATCGCGGCACTGGTCGGCGCCAGCGGCTTGGGCGTGCCGGTGATCCGGGCGCTGAACACAGTGAATACGTCCCTTGGGTTTGAAAGCGGTTTCGTGATCGTGGTGGTGGCTATCATGCTCGACCGGATGCTCCGGGTGAAACAGAAATGATCGCGCAGGGAAGCTGCCATTGCGGGGCCGTGCACTTCACGGTCACGCTGTCAGACGGGATCAACTCCGCCCGGCGCTGCGATTGTTCGCTCTGTGCGCGGCGGGGTGCTGTGGCCGTGTCCGCCCGCAAAGATGACATTGTGATCACCAAAGGCGCGGACAATCTGACCCTCTACCAGTTCAACACCAAGGCGGCAGAACACTATTTTTGCAAAACCTGCGGGATCTACACCCACCACAGGCGCAGATCGAATCCCGATGAGATTGGCGTGAACCTCGCTTGTCTGGAGGGGCAGACGCCATTCCTGCCAGAGGTGCTTGTTCATGACGGACAAAATCACCCCAGCGACGTGGGCGCTGAACTTGACGTTGGCATCCTGCGCTTTGAACCAACGAAAGAACGATCATGAACGCGGTCGAATTTGATAACGTCTCCATCGTCTTCGGCGACAAGCCCAAAGTCGCCCTGCCGTTGATGGACGAAGGGCAGGAGCGGGCCGAGGTCCGCGAGAAGACCGACCAGATCCTTGGCGTGCACAACTGTTCGCTGAACGTGGAAGCGGGGGAGATTCTGGTTTTGATGGGGTTGTCGGGGTCCGGCAAATCTACGCTGCTCCGGTCGGTCAACGGGTTGAACCCGGTGATCCGGGGCGCCGTCAGGATCAATGATGGGGATTGGACCTGTGACGTTGTTAATTGCGGGGCGGCAGATCTGCGGCGGGTGCGACGCGAATGCGTGTCGATGGTGTTCCAACAATTCGGCCTGCTGCCGTGGCGGACAGTGCGCGACAATGTGGGGCTGGGGCTGGAACTGGCGGGCCTCGACAAGGCCGCGCGGCTGGCGCGCGTGGATCAAGAGCTTGAGATGGTAGGCCTTGCCGACCGTGCGGACGCTTTGGTGGGTGAGCTTTCGGGCGGCATGCAGCAGCGCGTGGGCCTCGCCCGCGCCTTTGCCACCGACGCACCGATCCTCTTGATGGATGAACCCTTTTCCGCCCTTGACCCGCTGATCCGCACGCGCCTGCAGGATGAATTGCTGGAACTGCAAAAGGAACGTGGTCGCACGATCATCTTTGTTAGCCACGATCTGGACGAGGCGTTCAAGATTGGCAACCGGATCGCGATCATGGAAGGCGGGCGGATCGTGCAATGCGGCACTCCGCGTGAGATTTTCACGAACCCCGCGAACGACTATGTGGCCGATTTCGTGGCCCATATGAACCCGCTTGGCGTGCTGACCGCGCGCGATGTCATGGTCCCGGGCGAGGCGACAGGTGCAGCGATTGACGCAGAAACGCCGGTGCAGGACATTATGGATCAAATCGGTGAGGCCGCCTTGCAAGTCACCGAAGACGGGGCGCCCATTGGTACCGTCACACAAGCCTCGATCATCGCGCGACTGACGCCGCCAACCGATTAGAGGCGCACGCTTCTCATGTTCAAAAATACTGCCGCCGGAGGCATCGATGTCTCTGGCTAGACCTTTGTGGCAGGCACAGCAGGTGTCACCGCGCGCCGCGCCACGGCCTCGCGCCAGGTGATGAAGCTCACCGACGCCATGATCACGGCCCCACCCAGAATAACCCAGCCATCCACAGCCTCACCAAACACAATCGCACCCAGCAGCACGGCCCAGACCAGCTGTAAGAAAGTTACGGGTTGGGTGACTGTCAAAGGGGCGGCCGCGAAAGCGAGCGTCATGGCGTAGTGTCCGGCAGTCGCGAAACAGGCCACAAGAAAGAGCCAGCCCAACTGTTCCAGCGTGGGTGTGACCCATACGGCGAACGCAAACGGCGCCAGGCCGATTGTCACCGTGATCGAAAGCATCCCCACGATCACAGGGGCGGAGACTTCACCCGACAGCTGTTTGGTGATCAGATATCCGATGGCAAAGAACATGGCCGTGGCCAGCATTGCAATGTGGCCCAGATCAACCTCGCGCACGCCCGGGCGCAGGATGATCATCGCCCCGATTAGTGCAAAAAGGACAGCTGCCAGACGGCGCGGCGGCAAACGCTCCCCCAGAAACAGCGCCGCCCCCATCGAGACATAGACAGGATTGAGGTAGTTCATCGCGGTCACCTCGGCGATCGGGATCCGGGCCATCGCAAAAAACCACAGGATCACGGCGAGCGTATGGGCCAGCCCCCGCCAACCGAATAGCCAGACCTGACGCTTCGTCAAATGTGCGGCAAGGATCGGTTTGATCATCGGAATGAGGAACACCAGCCCCAGCACATAGCGCAGGAACGCCGCCTGCGCGGCAGGCACATCGTCACCCACGTGCTTGACGACGGCCGTCACGGCCACAAACATAAAGCCAGTGACGACCATCCAGAAGATGCCAGCGATAGGGCGGGATTGGGCGGGGTCGGCCATGCGCCATCCGTCGCACCGTCGCAGGGCTTTGGCAAGGGTGCAGAAATCACTGGCGCCGCCACACGCGCCGCTCTAACTAGCATCACATGAAAATTCTCTTTCTTGGCGATGTCATGGGCCGTGCGGGGCGTGCCGCGATTAACGCGCATCTGCCGCGTCTGCGGTCGGAATGGGCGCTCGATTTCGTCGTGGTGAACGGTGAAAATGCGACCTCTGGCATGGGGCTGTCAGCTGCGCATGCACAGGTCCTGTTTGACGCTGGCGCCGACGTGGTGACCCTCGGCGATCATGCTTTTGATCAGAAGGACATGCTGGGGTTTATCGAAAAAGAGACGCGGATCATCCGCCCGCTGAATTACTCCAAGGCGGCCCCCGGTGTAGGCGCCCGCGTGTTTGACGCGCCCAAAGGGCGCAAGGTGCTGGTGGCACAGGTGCTGGGCCAGGTTTTTATGAAACGCCCGTTTGATGACCCGTTTTCGGCCATCGACGCTGTCCTGCGCCAATACCCCATGGGCGGTCAGGTCGCCGCGAGCCTTGTCGACATGCATTGCGAGGCGACGTCAGAGAAAATGGCGATGGGCCATTTCTGCGACGGGCGGGCGAGCATTGTCGTCGGCACCCACACCCACGTGCCGACCGCCGATGCGATGATCCTGCCGGGTGGGACGGCGTATCAGACCGATGCCGGCATGTGCGGCGACTACAACTCGGTCATCGGCATGGACAAGGCGGAACCCCTGCGCCGGTTTATCACGGGGATGCCCAAAGAGCGGTTTAGCCCTGCGGCGGAAGAGGCAACGCTTTCCGGAATTTTCGTTGAAACGGATGACCGAACAGGTAAGGCCCTGCGCGTGGACATGGTGCGCCAAGGCGGGCGCCTCGCACAAACCGGACCTGCATGAGCACGCACCGCGCCCGGCTGACGGGTTTCCTTTTGCTGCTTGGCTGCGGTTGGGGGCTGACGCAGCCACTGACGAAGATCACTGTGACCGCAGGATATGAACCTATCGGGATGGTATTCTGGCAGCTGCTGATCGGCGCCCTGCTGCTGGGTGTGCTGCGCTGGCGGCAACTTGGGCGGCTTCCCCTGCGGCCGCAAACATTTGCCTTTTGGTTGCTGATTGCGCTGATTGGCACTGTAATCCCGAATTCCGCGGCCTTTCGGGCCACGTTCCACCTGCCGTCCGGCATCATGTCCATCGTGCTCACCACAATCCCGATGATCGCCTTTCCCATCGCGTTGATGCTCGGCAATGACAGCTTCTCCTTGCGCCGCCTCTTCGGCCTCTGCCTTGGCCTCATCGGTGTCGGCCTGATCGCGGCACCAGAGGCGAGCCTGCCCGAGCGCGCCATGATCGCGTTTCTGCCTTTGGCGCTGGTGGCCCCGTTCTGTTACGCCTGCGAGGGCAATATCGTGGCCAAGTGGGGGACAGCGGGGCTGGACCCCTTTGCGGTGCTCTTTGGCGCGTCCTGTATTGGCGCCGTCATGGCCTTGCCCCTCGCCATCGGCACAGGCCAGATGTTCGTGCCCGGCGCGCCGTTCATTCTGGCGGATCTGACATTGCTTCTCAGCTCCATCATCCACGTGCTGGTCTATACCGGCTACGTCTGGCTGATCGGGCGGGCCGGTGCGGTTTTTGCGGGGCAGATCAGCTACATCGTGACTGGTTCTGGTGTGCTCTGGGCGATGCTCCTTCTGGGGGAAAGCTATAGCATCTGGATCTGGGCCGCGTTGCTTGTCATGCTGGCTGGCCTTGCGCTGGTGCAGCCGCGACTTGCCGATGCCGCGCCCATCAACGACACTCCCACCCATGCTTGACGCACTTCAGCTGACGCAAACGCAGGGCGCGATCCTGACGATGGTGACCGTCGTGTCGATGTTCCTGATGTTCCTGCGCGAGGTCTATCCGACCGAAGTCGTGGCGATGTTAGGTGTGTCCATTCTACTGGTGACAGGTGTTCTGCCTTACGAGGATGCCGTCAATGTACTTGCCAACCCCGCCCCATGGACCATTGCGGCGATGTTCATCATCGTCGGCGCATTGGTCCGGACAGGGGCACTACACGCGATGACACAGATCGCCGAGCGGCAGGCCAAGATCAGCCCGGCCCGCGCGATTGGCGGTGGGTTGCTCTTCGTGGCTTTTGCCAGTGCCATCATGAACAACACGCCGCTGGTCGTCGTGATGATCCCCGTGTTCATCCAGCTTGCGCGGTCCTTGGGTACCTCTGCCTCCAAGCTTCTGATCCCGCTCAGCTACGCGGCTATTGTCGGCGGCACGATGACACTGCTAGGCACCTCGACCAATTTGCTGGTGGATGGTGTTGCGCGGGCATCCGGGTTGGAACCCTTCGGCATTGTAGAGATCTTTCCCATTGGCATCGTCGTTGTCCTCTGGGCCTTCACCTACCTCTATTTCATGGCCCCGCGCCTTTTGCCCGAACGCGAAAGCATGGCGGCGATGCTGTCGGACCGGTCGAAGAAGAAGTTCTTTACCGAGGTCGTGATCCCCGCTGACAGCAATCTGATCGGAGAGCCCGTGAAAGAAGTGGGGCTCTTCAAACGCCAAGGCGTACGCGTGATCGACGTTGTGCGCGGCGATACATCGCTACGGCGTGATCTGAAAAGCGTGACCTTGGCCGTTGGCGACCGGGTCGTCCTGCGGACGGATATGGCAGAGCTTCTGTCGATCCAGGACAGCAAGGAGTTGCAGCGGGTCAATCAGGTGTCAGAGGTAGAGACCACGACGGTCGAGGTGCTGATCACCCCGAACTGCCGCATGGTGAACCGCCCGCTGGGTGCGCTGCGGCTGCGACGGCGCTATGCGGTGTATCCGCTGGCGGTGCATCGGCGCGACGCGAACATCAGCGCGCAGATCGACGATATCGTGGTGAAGGTTGGCGATACGTTGCTGCTGGAAGGCGCGCCGAACGACATCCAACGGCTGGCAGAAGACATGAACCTCGGCGATGTCTCTACCCCGTCGCAGCGCGCATACCGGCGCAACCGGGCACCTGTGGCGATTGGTGTGTTGCTTGGGGTCGTAATTCTGGCAGCCCTCGGGGTGGCCCCGATCCTGATGCTGGCGATGATTGGTGTGACACTGGTGCTGGTGACAGGCTGCATCGACGCGGATGAGGCATTTCAGCAGATCGACGGGCGGTTGCTGGCGCTGATCTTTGCGATGCTGGGGGTCGGGTCGGCGCTACAATCCTCGGGTGCTGTCGCCATGATCGCAGGCACGCTTTCGCCCGTGATGCTGATCATGCCGCCCTTCTTCGTCGTGCTGTCGGTCTACCTGCTGTCCAGCGTGTTGACAGAGCTGGTGTCCAACAACGCCGTTGCCGTGGTGATGACACCTATCGCGATTGGGCTGGCCAGCGCGCTTGGCGTTGACCCCCGCCCGTTGGTGGTTGCTGTGATGATCGCGGCGAGTGCGAGTTTCGCCACCCCCATCGGCTACCAGACCAACACGCTGGTCTACGGGCCGGGTGGATATCGGTTCAGCGATTTTTTGAAGTTCGGCATCCCGCTGAACCTCTCGCTTGCGCCCATGGTCTCCTTCTGCATCCCGTTCATCTGGCCGCTATGAGCCGGGGTTGCGGGCGCCCCGCGCCTTGCCGTATAGACGGCCAAATCTTCCAAGAATGATGAGGGGTCCCGATGGCCGGCCATTCCAAATGGGCAAACATCCAGCACCGCAAAGGGCGGCAGGACAAGCTGCGTTCCAAGCTGTTTTCCAAACTGTCGAAGGAAATCACCGTCGCGGCCAAAATGGGCGACCCCGACCCGGACAAGAACCCGCGCCTGCGGCTGGCAGTAAAGGAAGCGAAGTCGAACTCCGTCCCTAAGGACGTCATCGAACGCGCGATCAAGAAATCCCAGGGCGGCGATGCGGAGAACTACGAGGAAATCCGGTATGAGGGTTATGGCCCCGGTGGCGTCGCTGTCATCGTTGAGGCGATGACCGACAACCGGAACCGTACCGCCTCCACCGTCCGCTCCACTTTCTCCAAGAACGGCGGCAACCTTGGCGAAACAGGCTCTGTCGGGTTCATGTTCGATCGGAAGGGTGAGGTGGTCTATCCCGCTGATGTGGCCGATGCAGACACGGTGATGATGGCTGCGATTGAGGCAGGCGCTGAAGATGTGCAATCCGACGAGGGCGCCCATGTGATCATTTGCGCCGACACCGACCTCAACGACGTGTCGAGTGCGCTGGAGGCTGAACTGGGCGAATCCGACTCCACCAAGCTGATCTGGAAGCCCAACATGACGACGGACGTGGACCTCGACGGGCTGACCAAGCTGATGAAGCTTCTGGATACACTGGAAGAGGATGACGATATCCAACGGGTGACGGCGAACTTCGAAGCCTCCGATGAGGTGATGGACGCGTTTGCTGCGGAGTAAGCGCGAAGGTCGACCCTTGAGGGGGCTCTGCCCCCGCTACGCTCCCCCGCAGTATTTTTGAACATGAGAAGCTAGGGCGTGATCACGCCCTGCTCTGTCACGATAAGGTCAAGCGGCTGGTCCGTCGGTTCTAGCGGCAGGGCGGCGTCTTCTTGTGCGGCATAGGCAAAACCGATCGCATATGTGGGCCGTGCCGCCCGCAGTTGTTCCAGCGTACGATCATAGAAGCCCCCGCCGTAGCCGAGCCGCCCGCCCGCGCGGGTGAAGGCGACCAGCGGCACGATCACAATCTCCGGGGTGATCCAGTCACCTGCCTCGGGGATCAGCGCGCCGAACTCGCCTGCGATCATTGCGCAGCCCGGTTCCCATTGCCGGAACTTGAGCGGCTGCCCTTCCCCCATGATCACAGGTACCCCGACAGGTCCATGCGCGGCCGCTTCTTCCATTGCAGGCAGCGGGTCGATCTCTGTCCGCATCGGCATGTAACCGGCCAGCGGCACACCGCGAAACCCGGCCAGAACCTCGCTGAGGTAGCCCGCGCTGGCTGTCGCGCTGGCATGCGCTTCCTTACGACGTACGAAAGCGGCTTTGCGGGCGACGGACTTATCCATTTAGAGCAACCAGACCGCAGCAAGCCCGAGGAAAGCAAAGAAGCCCACCACATCCGTCACCGTCGTGACAAAAGCGCCTGAGGCGAGCGCCGGGTCGACGCCGAACCGTTCGAGGATGATGGGGATCACCGTCCCCGCAAGGCCCGCCACCACGAGATTGATCACCATCGCCACCGCAATCACCACGCCAAGCATGGGCGAGTCGAACCACACCATCCCGACAAGCCCCATCACCACGGCAAAGATCAGCCCATTGATCAGGCCGACCAGAATTTCCTTCTTGATCACCCGCCAGACGTTGGCACTTGTCAGATCGCGCGTCGCCAGCGCACGCACGGCCACCGTCAGAGACTGTGTGCCAGCGTTGCCACCCATTGAGGCGACGATGGGCATCAGCACGGCGAGGGCCACGAGGCCGGCGATGGTTTCCTCAAAAAGCGCGATGACCAGCGAGGCGAGGATTGCGGTCACAAGGTTCACTGCGAGCCACGGAAAGCGCTGCTTTGTCGTTGCAATCACCCGGTCAGACAGGTTGCCCTCCCCCACGCCGGCAAGGCGCAGGATGTCTTCTTCGGCTTCCTCTTCAAGAAACATCATCGCATCGTCGATGGTGATCACGCCGACAATCCTGTCGTCATCATCAACCACAGGGGCCGTGATCATGTGGTAGTGGTTGATGGCCTGCGCGACCTCCTCCACGTCCTGCGCCACATGAAACGTGCGGAACGAGTCCTCGGCCAGTTCACGCAGCGGCGTGTTACGTGCATGGCTCAGGATCCGGCCAAGCGTGACATAGCCGGTGGCCTTCAGCCGCGGATCGACCAGGATGATGTGGTAGAATTGCTCGGGCAGAACCACGTCAGAGCGCAGATAGTCAATCGCCTCACCCACCGTCCAATGTTCCGGTGCGCGGACCAGCTCGGACTGCATATGGCGGCCCGCGGACTCCTCTGGATAGGTCAGCGCCTGTTCGACAACCACCCGGTCACTGGCGTCCAACGCTTCCAGCACCGCCTCTGTCTGGTCGTCGCCAAGGTACTCGACAAGGTCAACGACGTCGTCGCTTTCCAGCTCGCGCACGGCTTCGGCCAGTTCGGCTGGCGCCAGAAGGCCAATCACCTCTTCGCGCAGCCGCTCATCCAGCTCTGACAGGACTTCACCGTCTAGGCCGCCGGGCAGAATGCGCACAAGATCGCGTCGGTCGCGGCCCTCGATCTGCTCCAGAAGATGCGCGATATCCGCAGGGTGCAAGGGTTCCAGAAGGGCGGCCGCAGCCACACCATCCTCGGCCTGCACCGCATCAAGGACGTCATTGAAAAGGCGGTCGGAAATGCCGAACGCCTCTTCCTCTGCTATCTCTTCCGCTTCAGCCATCGGCGCCCTTTCTTGCGGGTCACAATAATCTGCATTGTGACGGGTACAACGGGATTTCCGCGATTTACCCCTGTGCCGCACCCACATATCGTGTGGCCAT